>NZ_JAFBCQ010000001.1:2481778-2792001 GCF_016907815.1 Microbacterium aurum | reverse complement strand
CTGACCGGTCAGGTCAACCCGCAACTGGTCGCCCGCATCAACGCGTACGGCCCCTTCGCGGCGGGCCTGTCGGGGGAGGATGCGGGACTGTTCCACGGCCGCCGCCGCGGCGTCGTCATCGACGGCACCGAACACGACCTGGGCGCGGTGGGCGACGTCGTCGCCGTCGACCCGCAGCCGGTGCTCGACCAGCTGGCCGCCGGCCGCATTCCCGTGGTGTCCTCGATCGCGCCGGACCTCGACAACCCGGGGCACTCGCTCAACGTGAACGCGGATGCCGCGGCCGCGGCACTCGCGATCGCGCTCGACGCGACGAAGCTCGTCGTCCTCACCGACGTGCCGGGACTCTACGCGGACTGGCCGAACCGCGACTCGCTCGTCTCGCACCTGACGGCGGACGAGCTGCGCGCCATGCTGCCGCGGCTGGAGTCGGGCATGATCCCGAAGATGCAGGCGTGCCTCGACGCCGTCGACGGCGGCGTCGACACGGCGGCGATCATCGACGGCCGCCAGCCGCACTCGGTGCTGGTGGAGATCTTCACGGAACAGGGAATCGGAACAGAGGTGGTGGCCGGATGAGCGGCGCAGCGGAACAGGTGATCCAGACGCACTGGCAGGACGACGCCGCGCGCGACCTCGTCCACAACGTCTCCGACCGGTACGCGCTGTTCGTGCGCGGCGAGGGGTCGTCGCTGTGGGATGCCGATGGCAAGCGCTACCTCGACTTCCTGGCCGGGATCGCGGTGACCTCGCTCGGCCACGCGCATCCGGTCTTCGTCGACGCCGTCGCCACGCAGGCGGCGACGCTCGCGCACGTGTCGAACTTCTTCGCGACACCGCCGCAGCTGGCCCTGGCGGCACAGCTGAAGCGCTTGGCCGGCACCGGCCCGGCCGGACGCGTCTACTTCGGCAACTCGGGCGCCGAGGCCAACGAGGCGGCGTTCAAACTCGCGCGACTGCACGGCGCGGCGAAGGACGGCGGCGCCGGGCGCCCCCGCATCCTCGCCCTGAAGGACGCCTTCCACGGCCGCACGATGGGCACGCTCGCCCTCACCGGCAAGCCGTACATGCAGGCGCCGTTCGTCCCGATGGTGCCGGGCGTGGAGTTCATCGACTCCACCGTCGAGGCGCTGGAGGAGGCGATCGACGACCGCGTGGCGGCGCTGTTCGTGGAGCCGATCAAGGGGGAGGCCGGGGTCATCCCGCTGCCCGACGGGTTCCTCGCTGCGGCGCGGGAGCTGGCCTCCCGCCACGGCGCGCTCCTGATCGTCGATGAGATCCAGACCGGCGCCGGCCGCACCGGTGCGTGGTTCGCGTTCCAGCACGAGGGCATCACCCCCGACGCGATCACGGTCGCCAAAGGCATCGGCGGCGGCTTCCCGATCGGCGCGCTCATCACGTTCGGCGCGGCCAGCGAGCTGTTCTATCCTGGGACGCACGGTTCGACCTTCGGCGGCAACGCCCTCGCCACCGCGGTCTCGACGGCCGTTCTCGGTGAGATCGAGCGGGCCGGGCTCGTGGAGAACGCCGCCGTCCGCGGCGATCAGCTGCGTGAAGCGATCGACGCGATCGGGTCGTCCCTGGTCGATGGATGCCGGGGTCGGGGCCTTCTCATCGGCGTTAGCCTGCGGCATCCGGTCGCCGGCGCCGTCGTCGCCGCGGCGCAGCAGCACGGACTCATCGTCAACGCCGCCAACGACGCGACGGTGCGGATCGCGCCGGCGCTCACGATCGGCGATGTCGAGATCGACGAGTTCATCGACCTGTTCACCCGCGCGCTGCGCACCGTCGAGGACGCGCTCGTGCTCGACGAGACCCCCGAGGAGAAGAAGTGACCCGCCACCTGCTGCGCGACGACGACCTGAGCCCCGCCGAACAGGCGGAGATCCTCGACCTCGCGGTCGCGCTCAAGAAGGACCGCTGGAAGCTCAAGCCCCTCGAGGGCCCGCAGACGGTCGCCGTCATCTTCGACAAGAGCTCTACCCGCACGCGGGTGTCCTTTGCGGTCGGGATCGCCGACCTCGGCGGCTCGCCCCTGATCATCTCGACCGCCAACAGCCAGCTCGGCGGCAAGGAGACCCCCTCCGACACCGCGCGGGTGCTGGAGCGCCAGGTGGCGGCCATCGTGTGGCGCACCTACGCGCAGGCGGGTCTGGAGGAGATGGCACGCGGCACGACCGTCCCGGTCGTCAACGCGCTCAGCGACGACTTCCACCCCTGCCAGCTGTTGGCGGATCTCCTCACCATCCGAGAGCACAAGGGGGAGCTGACGGGTCTCACCCTCGCGTTCTTCGGCGACGGCAAGTCGAACATGGGGCACTCGTACGTGCTCGCCGGGGTCACGGCGGGCATGCACGTGCGCGTCGCCTCGCCCGCCGAGTACGCACCGCGGGAGGACGTCGTCGCCGATGCCGACCGCATCGCGGCACAGACCGGGGGATCGGTCACGCTCTACACCGATCCGCTCGAGGCCGCCGCGGGTGCCGATGTCATCGTCACCGACACGTGGGTGTCGATGGGCAAGGAGGAGGAGAAGGCCAAGCGCCTGCGCGACCTCGGCCCGTACAAGGTGACGACCGAGACGATGGGGCTGGCGGATGCCGGTGCCGTCTTCATCCACTGCCTGCCGGCCGACCGCGGCTACGAGGTGGACGCCGAGGTCATCGACGGACCGCAGAGCGTCGTGTGGGACGAGGCCGAGAACCGGCTGCACGCGCAGAAGGCGCTGCTCGTCTGGCTGCTGCGTCAGCAGTGAGGCCGCCCGGACGGTGAGCGAGCGAGCGCAGCGAGACACCGGCATCCTGCGGAGCGGCCACGGCCGCATCGCCGGTCGCATCCCCGGTCGTATCCCTGGTGTGGATCTGGCGCGCGGCCTCGCCGTGCTCGGGATGTTCGCGGCGCACCTGCTGACGATCGCGCCGTTCGATCCCGCCGACCCGGCGACCTGGATCGATGTCGCGAACGGGCGCTCGTCGATCCTGTTCGCGACGCTCGCCGGGGTGTCGATCGCGCTCGTGACCGGGGGAGCGCGCCCGATCGACGGCGCGGCGCTCAGCACGGCGCGGCGGCGGCTGGTGGTGCGCGCCATTCTGCTGTGGGTGATCGGCGCGCTGCTGATCTCGACGGGCGTGCCGGTGTACGTCATCCTGCCCGCGTACGCGCTGCTGTTCCTCATCGCGCTGCCGCTCCTGCGCCTGTCCGCGCGGATGCTGTGGATCATCGCGGCCGTCATCGCCCTGGTCGTGCCTTGGTTGCTGCCGTGGCTGAACGCCCTGCCGGTGTGGGAGGGCGAGACGGGCGGCGACCTCGCTCTGATCCTCGGCTGGCACTACCCCTTCCCACTGTGGTCGGCATTCGTCGTCGCGGGGATGGCCGCCGGGCGCGCGGACCTGCGCTCGCGACGGACCGCGTGGCTGCTGACCGCGGGTGGCCTTGTCGCGGCGATCGCGGCGGCCGCGGCATCCGCCGTGCCGGCCCTCGCCGCCCTCGACCCGCGGAGCATTCTCGGGCAGGTGCTCGCCGACGACGCGCACTCCGGTGGGCTGCTCGAGGTCATCGGATCCGGTGGGGGCGCGCTGGCGACCATCGGGGCGTGTGTGCTGCTGTGCCGCACCCGCGCGAACGGCGTATTGCTGCCGCTGCGCGCCGTCGGGTCGATGCCGCTGACGGCCTACGTGGGCCAGCTCGTCGCGTGGGCGCTCATCGCGGCGGCGGTGCTCGGCGACACGGGAGACCTCCTGGGTTTCCGCGCCCTGCAGCCGTTCTGGCCGTTCGTGCTGGTGACGCTCGCGGCGTGCACCGCGTGGGCGCTGTTGCTTGGCCGTGGACCGCTGGAGCGGCTGCTGGGGTGGGTCGCGCGTCGCGTCGCGCCCTGAACATGGGGCGTGCCGCGGCGCGGAACCCACCCCGCCAACCCGCCCCACGGCCGTCGGTAGGCTGGTGCGGTGAGCGACACGAAGCACGACGGCACCAACGAGGGCGCGCTGTGGGGCGCCCGCTTCGCCTCCGGGCCCGCGCCGGAGCTGGCGGCGCTGAGCCGCTCCACGCACTTCGACTGGGTGCTGGCGCCCTATGACATCGCCGGGTCGCACGCCCACGCCGCGGCGCTCGCCGCCGCGGGATACCTCACCCCCGACGAGGAGCGGCGCATGCACGCCGGCCTCGACGCGCTGTCCGCCGCGGTCGCCGACGGAACGCTCGTCGCGCAGCCGGGCGATGAAGACGTGCACGGCGCGCTGGAGGCCGCCCTCATCGCCGAGGTCGGACCCGACCTCGGTGGTCGGCTCCGCGCCGGCCGCAGCCGCAACGACCAGATCGCGACGCTCGTGCGGCTGTACCTGCTCGACCACGCCGCCGTCATCGCCCGCGACATCCTGCGGGTCATCGACGCGATCGTCGCCCAGGCCGAGGCGCACCCCACGGCGATCATGCCCGGCCGCACCCACCTGCAGCACGCCCAGCCGATCCTGCTGGCCCATCACCTCCAGGCGCACGCTTGGCCGCTCGTGCGCGACCTGGAGCGCCTGCGCGACTGGTCGACCCGCGCCGCGGTGTCACCGTATGGCGGGGGAGCGCTCGCCGGCGCCACCCTCGGCCTCGATCCGCAGCTCGTCGCTGACCGGCTGGGTCTCGCGCGACCCGCGGAGAACTCGCTCGATGGCACGAGTTCGCGCGACGTCGTGGCGGAGTTCGCCTTCATCGCGGCGATGATCGCGGTCGACATCTCGCGCTTCGCTGAGGACGTCATCATCTGGAACACCCGCGAGTTCGGCTTCGTCACGCTCGACGACGGCTACTCCACGGGCTCCAGCATCATGCCGCAGAAGAAGAACCCCGACATCGCCGAGCTCGCCCGCGGCAAGGCGGGGCGCCTCATCGGCAACCTGTCGGGTCTGCTCGCCACGCTCAAGGCGCTGCCGCTCGCGTACAACCGCGACCTGCAGGAGGACAAGGAGCCGGTCTTCGATTCCGTCGCGACCCTCGAGGTCGTGCTGCCCGCCTTCGCCGGCATGATCGCGACTCTCCGCTTCGACACCGACCGGATGGCCGAGCTCGCCCCGGCGGGTTTCTCCCTCGCGACCGACGTGGCCGAGTGGCTCGTGAAGCAGGGCGTGCCGTTCCGCGATGCGCATGAGATCTCGGGCGCGCTGGTGCGCGCCTGTGAAGAGCGGGGGATCGGGCTCGAGGATGCCGACGACGCGCTGCTCGCGCAGGTCTCCGCACACCTGGTGCCGGCGGTCCGTGACGTCCTGTCGATCGAGGGTTCGGTGGCGAGCCGCACCGGCGTCGGCGGCACGGCCGGGGTCAGGGTGGCGGAGCAACGCGCCGAGCTCATCGCCCGCGCGCAGGCGGCGCTGCATGCGCTGCGCGGTGACGCTGGCTGAACTCGTTGAAAGCAATAAGTCCCGAGCTTCTCGAATCGGACTTATGAGGAAAAGCTTGATCCTACTGTGACATCAGTGGAAGACTGATGTCGTGGTCGCCGCCGTCATCGCCGATATCGTCGGCTCGCGTGAGCTCGAGGACCGTGTCGCGGCGCAGCGCGCGCTCGACGCGGCGCTCGCCGACCTTGCGGCAGCGGGGCCCCGGGCTGTGCGTGCCATGCTCCCGACCGTGGGCGACGAGCTGCAGGGGGTGTATCCCGATCTCGCAGGAGCCCTGGCGGCGACGTTGCTCCTCCAGCTCACCCTGCCCGAGACGATCGAACTGCGATTCGGCATCGGCCTCGGCGAGATCCAGTCCATCCCGTCGGCGGCGGGTCCGCTGTCGGAGGGGGAGGCGTGGTGGGCGGCCCGCGCGGCGATCGAGCACGTCGAGCGCCTCGCGCGTCGTGCCGCCCCGAGCGCGCGCACCTGGGTCGCCGCCCCAGACGAGGCCCCCGCGGAGGTTGCCGAGCTGGTGCGGGTCGCCAATGCCGGGCTGCTGGTGCGCGACCGCGCGATCGCTCAGCTCACTCCTCGCACCCGGCGCCTCGTCCGCGGGCGCTGGGAGGGACGCACCCAGCGCGAGTTGGCGGATGCCGAGGGGATCACCCAGCCGGCGGTGTCCCAGGCGCTGGCGACAGCGGACGGCGCGGCCCTCATCGAAGGGCTGCGCGCGCTCGGCGCCATGCCGGGGAGCGCCTGAGACCCCGCGCTGCGCATGCCGCAGCGGCTGAGACCCCGTCGCGCGCGTGCCGGGCAGCGCCTGAGACTCGAGCTGCGTCACCAGATCGCGAGCCGGATGACACCGGCCACCGCGCACGCCCACAGCAGGCTCGCCATCGTGCCGACGATGAACCGCTCGCGTGCGGCGGGGGTGGCGAGCTCCGTGAACCGGCCGACGCCCTTGAGCGCCACGACCACGGCGCCGACGCCGGGGAAGCCGGCGAGGATGCCGAGGGTCACCGACGCGCGTTCGAGATAGCCGATCGTGGTGCCCCCGCGCAGGATCTCCTCCTGCCGAGGCGGGGTCGCCGCGGCGCTGTCCGCCATGAGCTCGACCAGGATGCCGCCGCGAGGCCCCTCCACCGTGCGCCCGCCGTCGGCGACGCCGAGGATCCACCGGGTGAACGGGTTGCCGCCGAGCGTCGCGAGCGCCGTGCCGAGGACGGCGAGGACGGCGCCGAACAGCACTGGCACGTCGTACGGCAGCACCGCCACGACGATGAGGCACAGCACGACCAGTCCGCCCGCGACGCCGAGCGGTGCGGCCGCCGGCGTGCGCAACGCCACCGTGACGAGCACGAGCGCGGCGCACAGCGCGAGGTACAGGAAGATCGTCAGCACGGCGATGGTGATCGCCTCGGCCTGGATGTCCATGGCGTCAGTCTGGCACGGCCCTCGGACGGGGGCCGTGCCCGCCGCTGATAGCCTGGACCGCGTGTCTGAAACCGTCGCTGTGAGCGCTCTGGCGCCCGCCAACGACCCGTCGTTCGAGAACGTCTGGGACGAGATCGTGTGGCGTGGCCTGGTGCATGTGTCCACCGATCAGGAGGCGCTGCGCGCCCTGCTGGCGGGCGGCCCGATCACGTATTACTGCGGCTTCGACCCGACCGCGCCGAGCCTGCACCTGGGCAACCTCGTGCAGCTGCTGCTGCTGCGCCGGCTGCAGCTGGCCGGGCACAAGCCGCTGGGTCTCGTCGGTGGCTCGACCGGGCTGATCGGCGACCCTCGGCCCACCGCGGAGCGCACGCTCAATACGAAGGACACCGTCGCCGAGTGGGTCGGATACCTCCGTGCGCAGGTCGAGCGGTTCCTGAGTTTCGAGGGCGACAACGCGGCCCGCATGGTCAACAACCTCGACTGGACGGCGCCGCTGTCGGCAATCGACTTCCTGCGTGAGATCGGCAAGCACTACCGCGTCGGCACGATGCTCAAGAAGGATGCCGTCAGCGCCCGGCTCAACTCCGAGGCCGGCATCAGCTACACCGAGTTCAGCTACCAGATCCTGCAGGGGCTCGACTACCTGGAGCTTTACCGCCAGTACGACTGCGTTCTGCAGACCGGCGGCAGCGACCAGTGGGGAAATCTCACGAGCGGCACGGATCTGATCCATCGCGTCGAGGGCGCCAGCGTCCACGCGATCGGCACGCCGCTGATCACGAACAGCGACGGCACCAAGTTCGGCAAGAGCGAGGGCAACGCGATCTGGCTGGACGCAGCGATGTGCAGTCCGTACCGCATGTACCAGTTCTGGCTGTCGACGGCGGATGCCGACGTCGTGGACCGCCTGAAGATCTTCACGTTCCTCACGCGCGCTGAGATCGAGGAGTACGCCGCGTTGGTCGCGTCCGAGCCGTTCCGTCGCGCCGCGCAGAAGCGACTCGCCCTCGAGGTGACGACCTTCGTCCACGGTGCGGATGCCGCGGAGGCGGTCATCGCGGCATCCGAGGCGCTCTTCGGCAGTGGTGACCCCACCGTGCTCGACGCGCAGACGCTGCGCAGCGCGCTCGAGGAGCTGCCGCACGCCGAGGTCGCGCCGGGCACACCGGTCGTGCAGGCGCTCGTCGACACGGGCCTGGTCGCGAGCCTGTCCGAGGCGCGCCGCGCGATCGCGCAGGGCGGGGTGTCGCTCGACGGCGCCAAGGTCGAGGACGAGGCAGCGACCGTCGCGGGCACGCTTCCCGGCGGTGTGTCGGTGCTGCGTCGCGGCAAGAAGACCCTCGCGGGTCTGTTCGTCACGGGCGCCTGACCCGACGGATGCCGTTCACTCCCTCGCACGCCGTCGTCGCGCTGCTGTTCGTGCGCACGCCGCTGCTGCCGGCGGCGATCGCGATCGGCGCGATGACGCCCGACCTGCCGCTGTTCCTCCGTGGCACGCCGTTGAGCTATCAGGCGACGCACACCAACCTGCTGCTGTCCGGCCTGCTCGCGCTCGCCCTCCTCGTGCTCTGGTACGGGCTGCTGCGACCCGCGGTGCGCGAACTGTCGCCCGACGCGCTCGCCCGTCGCCTGCCGGGGGAGTGGGATGCCGGTCCGCGCGCGACCTGGCGCGAGATCGCGCGGGAGCGCCCTGCCGCCGTAGCCGCGCTCTGGATCGCCGTCTCGCTGCTGCTGGGCGTCGTGACGCACATCGTGTGGGACGCCTTCACGCACGAGGGGCGCTGGGGTGTGCGCCTCGTGCCGGCACTGGACGAGCAGTGGGGGCCGCTCGCCGGCTACAAGTGGCTGCAGCACGGCTCGAGCCTCCTGGCCCTCGTGATCCTGGCCCTCTGCGGGGCGCGCTGGCTCGCGCGGCGGCGACCGGCGGCATCCGTCACCCGCGCTCTCCCCGGCTGGATGAGGGTCGCGTGGTGGGTGTCGCTTCCCGTCGTGCTGGTGGCGGCGTGGGGAATCGGCCTCGCCGCATACGGTCCTCTGACGCCTTCGTGGACGGCGCAGCACCTTGCCTATCGCATGCTCCCGCCGGCATGTGCGGTCTGGGGTGCGCTGACGATCGTGCTGTGCCTCGCGGTGGCGGTCCGGCGGCGCGGCGCCCGCTGATCGTCGTTCGCAGCGCCGCGCGGTAATGTGAACGTGCACATCGAAGGCGAGGGCACTGTGTCCACAGGCGAGGAGCGGACGCGCACCGCGAGTATCCGCGATGTCGCGCGCGCCGCGGATGTCTCGTACCAGACGGTCTCGCGCGTCTTGAACGGGCACCCCTCGATCCGCCCCGAGACCAAGCAGCGCGTGCTGGATGCGATGGCCGAGCTGCGCTACCGCCCCAATCAGGCGGCCAGGGCGCTCGTCACCAGTCGCTCCCGAACGATCGGCGTCATCCTGGGTTCGCGCGGCGAGTACGGCCCGACCTCGAGCCTCGCGGCGCTCGAGGATGCCGCCCGCGCACGCGGGTACTGGGTCACCTCCGCCTACCTCGGCGACACGCGCCCCGAGGCGATCCGCGCTGCCGTCGACCATCTGCGCCGACAGGCCGTGGAGGGGATCGTCGTGCATGCGCCGCAAGTCCGTGTCTTCGATGTGCTGGAAGAACTCGACATCGGCATCCCGCACCTCGGGCTGCACACGGCGCAACGCGGCATCGCCGAGATCGCCGAAGACCAGGTGCACGGCGCGCGACTGGCTACCGAGCACCTCATCGGTCTCGGCCATGTGGAGATCGTCCACGTGGCCGGCCCGCAGGACTGGATCGAGGCGGAAAGTCGCATGCGCGGCTACCTGCATGCCCTCTCGGACGCCGACCTCCCGACGCGGCCCCCGATTCTCGGTGACTGGACGGCCGACTTCGGCTATCGCGCCGCGCTCGAGCTGTCGCGGCGACTCGATTTCACGGCGGTGTTCGCGGCCAACGACGAGATGGCGCTGGGGCTCTTGCACGGCTTCCGCGATATCGGCCTCGAGCTGCCCCGGCAACTGAGTGTCGTCGGGTTCGACGACATCCCGCTGGCCCGGCACGGCTGGCCGCCGCTGACCACGGTGCATCAGAACTTCGCCGGTCTGGGGGAGCGCGCGGTGGGGGCGCTGCTCGCGGCCATCGGCGGGAACGACGCGTCGTCGGATGCCGCGGGAGCCCCGCGCGCGGAACCCGAGGTCGCGCCGCGTCTGGTCGTGCGCGACTCGGCGGCGGGTCCGGTCGCGCACCGAATGTGACACTTCGGTAACGGCGCAGACGCGCAATTGACAGCGCGGCCCGGAGGGTGCACGATGTTCAAGCGATGTGAACGGTCACATCGTGAAGACGAGGAGGTCGCGGCCGATGACGGACGCAATGCCCATCCTGGAGATGCGCTCCATCACGAAGGAGTTCCCCGGGGTCAAGGCCCTCAGTGACGTGTCGATCACCGTCGCGGCCGGCGAGGTCCACGCGATCTGCGGAGAGAACGGCGCCGGCAAATCCACGCTGATGAAGGTGCTCTCCGGCGTGTACCCCTACGGCACCTACAGCGGCGAGATCTTCTTCCGCGGCCAGGTCGTCGAGTTCAAGGACATCCGCGCGAGCGAGCAGGCGGGCATCGCGATCATCCACCAGGAGCTCGCGCTCATCCCGGAGCTGTCGATCACCGAGAACATCTTCCTCGGCAACGAGATCGCGCACGGCGGCGTCATCGACTGGTCCGAGGCGCGCATGCGCGCCGTCGACCTGCTCGCCCGCGTCGGGCTGCGCGACGACCCCGACACGCAGATCAAGCACCTGGGCGTCGGCAAGCAGCAGCTCGTCGAGATCGCGAAAGCCCTCGCCAAGGAGGTCAAACTCCTGATCCTCGACGAGCCGACTGCGGCGCTCAACGAAGACGACTCGCAGCACCTGCTCGACCTCATCCTCTCGCTCAAGGGCAAGGGGATCACATCGATCATCATCAGCCACAAGCTCAACGAGATCGAGCAGATCGCCGACTCGATCACCATCATCCGCGACGGCCGCACGATCGAGACCCTCGATGTGTCGGCGGGCGGCGTCGACGAGGACCGCATCATCCGCGGCATGGTCGGCCGGTCGCTCGCAAGTCGCTTCCCCGACCGGACGCCGCACATCGGCGACGTGTTCTTCGAGGTGCGCGACTGGACGGTGCGCCACCCGCAGGTGCCCGAGCGCCTCGTGGCGAAACACTCCAACCTCTTCGTGCGCCGCGGCGAGATCGTCGGCATCGCGGGACTCATGGGGGCGGGGCGCACCGAACTCGCCATGAGCCTGTTCGGCCGCTCCTACGGCATCTACGAGTCGGGTCAGATCCTCATCGACGGCAACGAGGTCGCCATCAAGGACGTCAAGTCCGCGATCGACCACGGCATGGCCTACGTGAGCGAAGACCGCAAGGTACTCGGCCTCAACCTCCTCGACACCATCAAGCGATCGATCGTCGCAGCCAAGCTCAGCAAGATCGCCCGTCGCGGCGTCGTGGATCCGTATGCCGAGAACGACATCGCCGAGGACTACCGCAAGCGTCTGCGCATCAAGACTCCGAGCGTCGACGTCGGCGTCGCGAAGCTCTCCGGCGGCAATCAGCAGAAGGTCGTCCTGGCGAAGTGGATGTTCACCGACCCCGACCTGCTGATCCTCGACGAGCCGACGCGCGGCATCGACGTCGGGGCGAAGTACGAGATCTACACGATCATCCAGCAGCTCGCGGCGCAGGGGAAAGGCGTGATCCTCATCTCCAGCGAACTGCCCGAGCTCCTCGGCATCGCCGACCGGATCTACACGGTCTTCGAGGGGCAGATCACCGATGACATCCCCGCATCCGAAGCCACCCCCGAAAACCTCATGCGCAGCATGACCTCCTCCCGACCGAAGGCGAAAGCATGACCGACACCACTCAGACCGCGAAGAGCAAGGGCGGACTCTCCGACCTGCGCAAGATGTTCGGCTCGGGGTCGACAGGGCGTCAGTTCGGCATCCTCGGCTCGCTCATCATCATCATCATCGTCTTCCAGATCTGGACCGGCGGCACGACCCTTTCGCCGCAGAACCTCATCAACGTCGTGAGTCAGCAGTCGTACATCCTGATCCTCGCGATCGGCATGGTGATGGTCATCATCATGGGCCACATCGACCTGTCGGTCGGTTCGGTCGCGGCCTTCGTCGGCATCATCGTCGCCAAGTCGATGAGCGAGTGGAACATGCCCTGGCCCCTCGCGATCGGCATCGGCCTTATCGTCGGTGCGCTCGTGGGTGCCTGGCAGGGCTTCTGGGTCGCATACGTCGGCGTCCCGGCGTTCATCGTCACGCTGGCCGGCATGCTCATCTTCCGCGGCGGAAATCAGTGGATCGGGCAGTCGACCACCATTCCCGTTCCCCCGGAGTACGGATTCATCGGCGCCGGATACCTGCCCGAGCTCCCGCTGCCGCTCGAGTTCAACGTCCTGACGATGGTGCTCGGACTCATCGGCGTCGCGTGGATCATCTACAACGAGGTGCGTCTGCGCCGCCAGCAGCGCAAGATCGACAGCGACACGGCGCCGGTGTGGGTGTCGGTCGTGAAGGTCGTCATCCTCTCCGCCGTGATCCTGTGGGCGGCGTGGCTGTTCGCGACCGGCCGCCCCGGCACGAGCTTCCCGATCTCGGGAGTGATCCTGCTCGTCCTCGTGGTGATCTACTCGTTCGTGACGAACCGCACGGTGTTCGGTCGCCACATCTACGCCGTCGGCGGCAACCGTCTCGCGGCGAGCCTCTCCGGCGTCAAGGATCGGCGCATCGACTTCTTCGTCATGATGAACATGTCGGTGCTCGCCGCGGTCGCCGGAATGATCTACATCGGCCGCGCGACGGCGTCGGGGCCGCAGGACGGCAACGGCTGGGAGCTGGATGCCATCGCCGCGGTCTTCATCGGCGGCGCGGCCGTCTCCGGCGGCATCGGAACGGTGATCGGCTCGATCATCGGTGGCCTCGTCATGGCGTTCCTCAACAACGGTCTGCAACTGATCGGCGCCGGCGCCGACGCGATCCAGATCACGAAGGGCCTCGTGCTTCTGCTCGCCGTCGCCGTCGACGTCATGAGCAAGCGCCGCGGCGGCCCGTCCATCAGCGGCCTGCTCATGCGTCGCCGCGATCGAAGTGCCGAGATCGCCATACCTGTCCCCGCCGTCATCCCGACGTCGGGTACGAACGAGTCGAGCCAACCGGCCGACCTCCCCAAGGGGTAGGCACGAGACCGCCTCGTCTCACCCTCACCAGAGAAAGTGATGAATCAATGAAGAGAATCGCTCTTGCGGCAGCCTCCTTGGCCGCCGTCACGGCTCTCGCACTGACCGGCTGCTCCGGCTCCGGACGCACGGGCGGCGACGCCTCCGAGAGCGCGGCCGCCGGCTTCGCCGCCGACGCGTCGATCGGCATCGCCCTGCCGGACAAGACCTCGGAGAACTGGGTCCTCGCGGGCGACCTGTTCAAGGACGGACTCGAGGAGGCCGGCTTCAAGGCGGACGTCCAGTACGCGCCCGCGTCGAACACCGTCGCCGAGCAGCAGAACCAGATCTCGTCGATGATCACCAACGGGGCGAAGGTCATCGTCATCGGCGCCAAGGACGGCAAGCAGCTGGGCACCCAGCTGCAGCAGGCTGCGGACGCCGGCGTCAAGATCATCGCGTACGACCGCCTGATCGAGAACACGCCGAACGTCGACTATTACGTCGCCTTCGACAACTACAAGGTCGGCGAGCTGCAGGGCCAGGCCCTGCTCGACGGCCTCGCCGCCCGCTCGGGTCACGCCGCGCCGTGGAACATCGAGCTGTTCTCGGGTTCGCCTGACGACGCCAACTCCGCGGTGTTCTTCAACGGCGCGATGAGCGTCCTGCAGCCGAAGATCGACGACGGCACGCTGGTCGTGAAGTCGGGTCAGACCGACATCGCGCAGACGGCCACGCAGGGCTGGAAGGCCGAGAACGCGCAGAGCCGGATGGACTCGCTCATGACGGCCAACTATGCCGACGGATCGATCGACGGCGTCCTGTCACCCAACGACACCCTCGCCCGCGCCATCATCACGTCGGTGAAGGGCGCAGGCAAGGACATCGCGACGTTCACCGTGACGGGTCAGGACTCGGAGGTCGAGTCGGTCAAGTCGATCATGGCCGGTGAGCAGTACTCGACGATCAACAAGGACACCTCGCTCCTCGTGGCGCAGACGATCAAGATGATCCAGCAGCTCCAGAAGGGTGAAGAGGTCGACGTCAACGACACCGAGCAGTACGACAACGGCGTGAAGGTCGTGCCCGCGTACCTGCTCGACCCGGTGATCGTCACCAAGGAGAACGCGGCCGAGGCGTACGCCAACAACCCGAACCTCCTCGAGATCGTGAAGGCTGCCCAGTAAGCAGCGCGCACGCAGCACGACGGCCCCCGCTCTCCGGAGCGGGGGCCGTTCGCGTGGCGGGGCGGATGCCGGCGGTCACGCCCACGCCGGCTCGTCGCGTCCCCACGGGCGCGGCGCGGCGAAGGCGGTCGGGCCGCCGGGGTAGGACACCGCAGGGGCTGCGGTCGTGATGCGGACGCCGTCCACGATGAAGTCCTGAGTGTGACCTGCCGCATCCGCGAGGGGGTGCAGGGGAGTCTTCTCCGGCGTCCGCGGCAGGCCCAGCAGCTCGGCGGCGATCCGACGCAGCGACGTCGATGCGAGCCATGATCCGCCCTCACGACTGCGACGACCGAGGAGGTCCATCGCCGCGGAGGCCAGCAGATAGCCCGCGCTGTGGTCGAGTGCCTGCGCGGGAAGCGCGCCGGGCGCGGCGTCGTCGCCCTCGAGGACGGCGATGCCGCTGTCCGCCTGCACGAGACTGTCGAAGCCGCGCCTGTCGGGCTCGCCCCACGCCGTCAACTGCAGCACGACGACGCCCGGATGCCGCGCCGCGATCGCCTCCGGCGACAGACCGAGCGCAGCCAGGGCCGCGGGACGATATCCCAGCGCGATGACGTCGGCGCCGCTCAGCAGTTCCTCCCCGCGCGAGCGGCCCGCGGGGGAGGACAGGTCCAGCAGCGCCGACCTCTTGCCGTGACCGGTGTCGAGGTGCTGGTGCGCCAGCTCGGGGAGCCGCGGGGGATCGATGCGCAATACCTCGGCCCCCAGCAACGCCAGCGTCCGCGTCGCGACGGGTCCGGCGATGACGCGCGTCAGATCGAGAACGCGGATGCCGCGCAGGGGAGCGTCGACCCTCGGATCGGGCAACAGCTTGACCGGTCCCGCGCCCACGCGCTCGATCTCGACGAGGGGCGCTCGTCGGAGCGCTGCGTCGGCGCGGGGCGCCTCGGCGCGGACGATGACACAGAGTCCACCGGCTGCCGTGATCGCGGATGCCGCGGAGTGCGCGCTGCGGGTACGGAGCACCGCGGCCAGCGCGTCCCGACCAGCGCGATCGTCGGAGATGTCGGGCATGCCGAGCGCCCGCAGCAGCGCGGCGCGGTGATGCGGGTAGTTGGCATGCGTGCGCACGTAGGCGTCGGAAGTGGGGAAGAAGCCCGACAGGGGAGCGAACGCGACCGGAGCGCGGCCGTCGACACGCAGCCACCGCTCACTCGTGTAGGCGACGGCGACGCGATCGGCATTCACGGTCACGCCTGCATCCGCCCGCGCGAGCGCGGCGGCGGCCGCGCTCGCGCGCGTGACGGCGCGCATCGCGAGAGCGGCGACGTCGGTGCGCGCGGGGAGGGGGACGGGAGCGGCCATGGGCTCACGCTACGCGCACGACGGCCTGTTTTCCCGGCGCGATCAGGCCAGACGGGGCGGCGATCACGACGCGACACGCCCGGGATGCGAGCCGGACTTGCCGGATGCCCCGGAGTCAGGTAACTTATTACTTGTTCGCCCCACAGGGAAGAGCGAAGGGCCGGAAGGCCTCGCCCCCTCAAGCGGAGAACCACCCCATCCCAAACCTCTCGTAGAGAGAACAAGACCTTCTGGTCTAGGATGGGATCCCACTCCTCACCGCCGTGAATGAGTGCTGCTGGAGACGACAGAAACAGTCACAGCGGCCGACTTGACAGGCAGAGCGAGAAGGGATAAGATAGAGAAGTTGCCCGCCGGGCTGGCTTGAAGCCGAAACGACGGGGAGCCGATCTAGCTTCGTGAGATGCGCGTCATCGTATCCTGACTTCGTCAGAAACGCCGATTTGACAAGCGAAACACGAAGTATAAGATAGAGAAGTTGCCCTGCAGGGGAGGCCGAGAGGCTGAACGGCAGGAGCATCCGATCCTTGAGAACTCAACAGCGTGCACTTGTCAAATGCCAAAAAACCTCGATTCAACCTCGGTTGAATGAGATTCCTTTGGATCAAAGTCCGGCACTTTCGGTGCCGGCAACGGAAGTCAGTAATGACATCCCTTTGGTCAGATCAAACTCGCTGCTTCAGTCAATTTCCGGCTGATCGCGGCAACATTTCTTTACGGAGAGTTTGATCCTGGCTCAGGATGAACGCTGGCGGCGTGCTTAACACATGCAAGTCGAACGGTGAAAGCGGAGCTTGCTCTGCTGGATCAGTGGCGAACGGGTGAGTAACACGTGAGCAATCTGCCCTTGACTCTGGGATAAGCGCTGGAAACGGCGTCTAATACCGGATACGAGCTGCGAAGGCATCTTCAGCAGCTGGAAAGAACTTCGGTCAAGGATGAGCTCGCGGCCTATCAGCTTGTTGGTGAGGTAACGGCTCACCAAGGCGTCGACGGGTAGCCGGCCTGAGAGGGTGACCGGCCACACTGGGACTGAGACACGGCCCAGACTCCTACGGGAGGCAGCAGTGGGGAATATTGCACAATGGGCGCAAGCCTGATGCAGCAACGCCGCGTGAGGGACGACGGCCTTCGGGTTGTAAACCTCTTTTAGCAGGGAAGAAGCGAAAGTGACGGTACCTGCAGAAAAAGCACCGGCTAACTACGTGCCAGCAGCCGCGGTAATACGTAGGGTGCAAGCGTTATCCGGAATTATTGGGCGTAAAGAGCTCGTAGGCGGTTTGTCGCGTCTGCTGTGAAAACTGGAGGCTCAACCTCCAGCCTGCAGTGGGTACGGGCAGACTAGAGTGCGGTAGGGGAGATTGGAATTCCTGGTGTAGCGGTGGAATGCGCAGATATCAGGAGGAACACCGATGGCGAAGGCAGATCTCTGGGCCGTAACTGACGCTGAGGAGCGAAAGGGTGGGGAGCAAACAGGCTTAGATACCCTGGTAGTCCACCCCGTAAACGTTGGGAACTAGTTGTGGGGTCCATTCCACGGATTCCGTGACGCAGCTAACGCATTAAGTTCCCCGCCTGGGGAGTACGGCCGCAAGGCTAAAACTCAAAGGAATTGACGGGGACCCGCACAAGCGGCGGAGCATGCGGATTAATTCGATGCAACGCGAAGAACCTTACCAAGGCTTGACATATACGAGAACGGGCCAGAAATGGTCAACTCTTTGGACACTCGTAAACAGGTGGTGCATGGTTGTCGTCAGCTCGTGTCGTGAGATGTTGGGTTAAGTCCCGCAACGAGCGCAACCCTCGTTCTATGTTGCCAGCACGTAATGGTGGGAACTCATGGAATACTGCCGGGGTCAACTCGGAGGAAGGTGGGGATGACGTCAAATCATCATGCCCCTTATGTCTTGGGCTTCACGCATGCTACAATGGCCGGTACAAAGGGCTGCAATACCGTAAGGTGGAGCGAATCCCAAAAAGCCGGTCCCAGTTCGGATTGAGGTCTGCAACTCGACCTCATGAAGTCGGAGTCGCTAGTAATCGCAGATCAGCAACGCTGCGGTGAATACGTTCCCGGGTCTTGTACACACCGCCCGTCAAGTCATGAAAGTCGGTAACACCTGAAGCCGGTGGCCCAACCCTTGTGGAGGGAGCCGTCGAAGGTGGGATCGGTAATTAGGACTAAGTCGTAACAAGGTAGCCGTACCGGAAGGTGCGGCTGGATCACCTCCTTTCTAAGGAGCATCTGGCACCCTCGGGTGTCCAGGCGCCGGATCGAGACGAACGTTCTCGCCGGTTAGCTCATGGGTGGAACATTTGACGAGGTGCCGAGGATCGATCCTCGAGTCAGTACGACCTTCGGGTCTGGAAAGCTCGAGGCGAGAGAGCCAGCACATGCACGCTGTTGGGTCCTGAGGGACCGGATGCGCGAAAGCGCAACCAACCTCAGGACCTTTTCTGACGCCGGCAGCGCCGGCTGCGGAGAGGGTACCGCCCGTACTTTGAGAACTACACAGTGGACGCGAGCATCTTTGAACCGACGCAAGTCGGTTCAGAAAGATGATCTTAAAGATCATTAGTCAATTTCAATTGACGATTCAAACTCATGTGATTTCAAGTCTTTAAGAGCAAACGGTGGATGCCTTGGCATCTGGAGCCGAAGAAGGACGTAGCAATCTGCGATAAGCCTCGGGGAGTGGATAAGCACACTTTGATCCGAGGATCTCCGAATGGGGAAACCCCGCTGGGCGGCGTGCCGACCCAGTGACTCCCGCCTGAATATATAGGGCGGGTAGAGGGAACGTGGGGAAGTGAAACATCTCAGTACCCACAGGAAGAGAAAGCAACCGCGATTCCGTTAGTAGTGGCGAGCGAAACCGGAACAGGCTAAACCGAGTACGTGTGATATCCGGCAGGAGTTGCGTATTCGGGGTTGTGGGACTTTTCAGGCTGTTCTGCCGAGCAGCCGGCGTTACAAGAAGGTATAGACGAACTGGATTGAAAGCCAGGTCATAGAGGGTGCCAACCCCGTAGTCGAAATGCCTCCCTTGGCGCGAAGAGTATCCCAAGTAGCACGGGGCCCGAGAAATCCCGTGTGAATCTGTCAGGACCACCTGATAAGCCTAAATACTCCCAGATGACCGATAGCGGACAAGTACCGTGAGGGAAAGGTGAAAAGTACCCCGGGAGGGGAGTGAAATAGTACCTGAAACCGTTTGCTTACAAACCGTTGGAGCAGCCCTAGCAGCTGTGACAGCGTGCCTTTTGAAGAATGAGCCTGCGAGTTAGCGATATGTGGCGAGGTTAACCCGTGAGGGGTAGCCGTAGCGAAAGCGAGTCTGAATAGGGCGATTCAGTCGCATGTCCTAGACCCGAAGCGAAGTGATCTATCCATGGCCAGGCTGAAGCGACGGTAAGACGTCGTGGAGGGCCGAACCCACTTAGGTTGAAAACTGAGGGGATGAGCTGTGGATAGGGGTGAAAGGCCAATCAAACTTCGTGATAGCTGGTTCTCTCCGAAATGCATTTAGGTGCAGCGTTGCGTGTTTCTTGCCGGAGGTAGAGCTACTGGATGGCCGATGGGCCCTACAAGGTTACTGACGTCAGCCAAACTCCGAATGCCGGTAAGTGAGAGCGCAGCAGTGAGACTGTGGGGGATAAGCTTCATAGTCGAGAGGGAAACAACCCAGACCACCAACTAAGGTCCCAAAGCGCGTGCTAAGTGGGAAAGGATGTGGAGTTGCTCTGACAACCAGGAGGTTGGCTTAGAAGCAGCCACCCTTGAAAGAGTGCGTAATAGCTCACTGGTCAAGTGATTCCGCGCCGACAATGTAACGGGGCTCAAGCACGCCACCGAAGTTGTGGCATTGACATTATTGGTAGGCCTTCGTGGTCCAGCCGTGTTGATGGGTAGGAGAGCGTCGTGTGGCCAGCGAAGCGGCGGTGTGAACCAGCCGTGGAGGCTACACGAGTGAGAATGCAGGCATGAGTAGCGAAAGACGTGTGAGAAACACGTCCTCCGAAAGACCAAGGGTTCCAGGGTCAAGCTAATCTTCCCTGGGTAAGTCGGGACCTAAGGCGAGGCCGACAGGCGTAGTCGATGGACAACGGGTTGATATTCCCGTACCGGCGAAGAACCGCCCAAACTAATCCAGTGGTGCTAAGTGCCCGAATTCCTCTGCATCGATCCCTTCGGGGTGAGAGCGTTGGAGCTAGCGCACGACCCCATGCTGGTGCGGTTAGCGTATTAACAGGTGTGACGCAGGAAGGTAGCCCAAGCCAGGCGATGGTTGTCCTGGTGCAAGTGCGTAGGCCGAGAGATAGGCAAATCCGTCTCTCATACAGGCTGAGACACGATGCGGATAAAAAGTGGGTGATCCTATGCTGCCAAGAAAAGCATCGACGCGAGGTTCTAGCCGCCCGTACCCCAAACCGACTCAGGTGGTCAGGTAGAGAATACCAAGGAGATCGAGAGAATCGTGGTTAAGGAACTCGGCAAAATGCCCCCGTAACTTCGGGAGAAGGGGGGCCTTCGACGTATTAGGACTTGCTCCGAAAGCGTTTGGAGGCCGCAGAGACTAGTGGGTAGCGACTGTTTATTAAAAACACAGGTCCGTGCCAAGTCGCAAGACGATGTATACGGACTGACGCCTGCCCGGTGCTGGAAGGTTAAGAGGACCGGTTAGCCGCAAGGCGAAGCTGAGAATTTAAGCCCCAGTAAACGGCGGTGGTAACTATAACCATCCTAAGGTAGCGAAATTCCTTGTCGGGTAAGTTCCGACCTGCACGAATGGCGTAACGACTTCCCAACTGTCTCAACCGCGAACTCGGCGAAATTGCACTACGAGTAAAGATGCTCGTTACGCGCAGCAGGACGGAAAGACCCCGTGACCTTTACTACAGCTTGGTATTGGTGTTCGGTGTGGCTTGTGTAGGATAGGTGGGAGACTGTGAAGCGGTGACGCCAGTTACCGTGGAGTCGTTGTTGAAATACCACTCTGGTCACTCTGGATATCTAACTTCGAACCGTAATCCGGTTCAGGGACAGTGCCTGGTGGGTAGTTTAACTGGGGCGGTTGCCTCCCAAAAAGTAACGGAGGCGCCCAAAGGTTCCCTCAACCTGGTTGGCAATCAGGTGGCGAGTGTAAGTGCACAAGGGAGCTTGACTGTGAGACTGACAGGTCGAGCAGGGACGAAAGTCGGGACTAGTGATCCGGCAGTGGCTTGTGGAAGCGCTGTCGCTCAACGGATAAAAGGTACCTCGGGGATAACAGGCTGATCTTGCCCAAGAGTCCATATCGACGGCATGGTTTGGCACCTCGATGTCGGCTCGTCGCATCCTGGGGCTGGAGTAGGTCCCAAGGGTTGGGCTGTTCGCCCATTAAAGCGGTACGCGAGCTGGGTTTAGAACGTCGTGAGACAGTTCGGTCCCTATCCGCTGCGCGCGTAGGAAATTTGAGAGGATCTGACCCTAGTACGAGAGGACCGGGTTGGACGAACCTCTGGTGTGCCAGTTGTTCTGCCAAGAGCACCGCTGGTTAGCTACGTTCGGGATGGATAACCGCTGAAAGCATCTAAGCGGGAAGCCGGCCTCAAGATGAGATTTCCATGCCTTCGGGCGAGAGGCTCCCAGCCAGACTACTGGGTTGATAGGCCGGATGTGGAAGCGCGGTAACGCGTGAAGCTGACCGGTACTAATAAGCCGATGACTTGATAACACACCGTTTTAGGTGCTTGCGTCCACTGAGTGGTTCTCGATGTACGGTCGAGAACCGCATGACATTGACATGTTGTGCAGACTGAAACATCAATAGTGTTTCGGCGGCCATAGCGTGAGGGAAACGCCCGGTTACATTCCGAACCCGGAAGCTAAGCCTCACAGCGCCGATGGTACTGCAGGGGGGACCCTGTGGGAGAGTAGGACACCGCCGGACTTCTTTCGTGAAATGGCCACCCAGTGATGGGTGGCCATTTCTCGTTAACACGCGTGTGAGAGGAAGCAGCAATGGCCGAGGAACGACGCCCGCGGAGCGGCGAACGGAAGCAGCTGTCCCCGCGCGACGGTGAGAAGAAGCCGTACGCGAAGCGCGACGGCGACAAGAAGCCGCACCCGAAGCGTGACGTTGAAAAGAAGCCCTACGCCAAGCGCGACGGCGAGCAGAAGCCTTACGCGAAGCGCGACGGGGACCGCCGGTCCAGCCGGCCGCCGCAGGATTCCGACCGTCGTGTCGGTCCGCCGGCGCCGCCGCTGCCCGCCGACGTGACGCCGCAGGATCTCAACGGGGCTGCGCGCAATGAGCTGAAGACCCTCAGCAAGGAGAACGCCGAGCAGGTCGCCCGTCATCTCGCGATGGCCGCACGTCTCATCGACGACGACCCGGAGCTCGCGCACCAGCACGCGCTTGCGGCATCGCGCAGCGCGGGACGCATCGCGATCGTGCGTGAGACCGTCGCGATCACCGCGTACGCGCTCGGGGACTTCGCCCTCGCCGTGCGCGAACTGCGCACCTATCGCCGGATCTCCGGCCGCGACGATCAGATCGCACTGCTCGTCGACAGCGAGCGGGGGGTCGGTCGTCCCGACCGCGCCCTCGAGGTCGGTCGCGCCGTCGACCGGAGCACCCTGCCGACCGAGGTGCGCGTGGAGCTCGCGATCGCGATGTCGGGCGCACGGCTGGACCTCGGCGAGACGGAGCGCGCCCTGCAGGAGCTCGACATCCCCGAACTCGACCCGGACCGCGCGTTCGCGTGGAGTCCCGGCCTGTTCGCGGCCCGCGCCGCCGTCCTCGAGGAACTCGGCCGCACCGAGGAGGCTGCCGCGTGGCAGCGTCGCGCCGAGGTCGCCGAAGAGGCCATCGGTGCCCGCGATGCTGATCGCGAAGTGCTGGAGATCGACGAGGTCGAAGAGATTCCGCTGCCGGTCGGCGACCACACGGACGTCCCCGCGGATGGCCCTGCGGCTGGCCCCGCGGACGACCCTGCAGGTGACGACAACGGCGAGGCGGGGGAGCGCTGATGGCGCTGTTCGGCCGTCGCGCGTCGCGCACACCCCTCGACGGCGTGGATGCCGTGCTCGCGGACCTCGACGGCGTAGTCTACGCCGGTCCCGGGGCGCTTCCGCATGCCATCGAGAGCCTCAACGCGGCTGCGACCCGCGGACGCCGGCTCGGCTACATCACCAACAACGCCTCCCGCCGAGACGCGGTCGTCGCGGAACACCTTCGCGATCTCGGCCTCGTGGCGACGCGGCCCGAGGACGTCGTCACGAGTCCGCAGGCGGCGATGCGCCTCCTGCGGGAGCGGGTGCCCGCCGGTGCGACGATCCTCGTCGTCGGTGGAGACGGCCTCGTCTTCGAGATCGAGAAGGCCGGCTTCGTCGTCACGCGCAGCGCCGACGATGCACCTGCGGCCGTCGTGCAGGGGTTCGCGCCCCACGTCGGCTGGGAGCATCTCGCTGAGGCGTCCTACGCGCTGGCGACACCGGAGGACGAGGGCGGCATCCCCTGGATCGCCACCAACACCGACTGGACGATTCCGCAGGCGCGCGGGATCGCACCGGGCAACGGCACGCTCGTCTCCGCCGTCCACACCGCCGTCGGGCGCCTCGCGGTCGTCGCCGGCAAGCCGGAACGGCCCATCTTCGACGAGGCCGTCGCCCGCTTCGGCGCCCGGCATCCGCTCTTCATCGGCGACCGGCTCGACACCGACATCGCCGGCGCGCAGACGGCGGGCATCGACTCGGCCCTCGTGCTCACCGGGATCGACCGGCCCAAGCACGTGCTCGCGGCGCCGCCCACCTCGCGCCCCACCTACATCCTCGCCGACCTGCGGGAGCTGCACGAGGAGTACCCCGAGACCGTCGTCCGCGGCGAGGTGACGAGCGTGCGCGACGCGGCGGTGCGGATCGACGGCGCCGACATCCACATCGTCGCCGCGGGTACCCGCCCGATCGACCTGGTGCGCGCCGGGGCGGCCGCCATCTGGGCGAGCGGGCGCGCGATCTACGGCTTCCGCGTTCCCGAGCAGCTCTACGCCGACCCGTTCCATCGACCCTGACCGCGGCGGAGCCCGCCCCGCCCGTCGTTGTGCCCGGACGGTATCGTTGAGCGCATGCCGATGGATGCCGCCGACGCTCGCGACCCCGATGGCCATGGCCGCCGGGAGGATCTGCTGTCCGCGCTCGAGGTGATCGAGGGGCAGCCGCTCGGCGAGCGCGCTGCGGCGTACGCCGCGCTGCACGACGACCTGGCCCGGCGCCTGGAGTCCGGACCGCGGGACCAGTGACCCAGCGCCTCGATGCGGCCGTCGCCGCCCGGGGACTGGCCCGGTCGCGCACGCATGCGGCGCAGCTGATCACCGCCGGACTGGTGTCCGTCGATGGCCACCCCGTCGTCAAGGCGTCGGTGAAAGTGGGCGACGATCAGCAGATCGCCGTCGCCGCCTCCGACCACTACGTCAGCCGTGCCGCGCACAAGCTCATCGCCGCTCTCGACGGTTTCGGCGTCGACGTCACCGGGCGGCAGTGTCTCGACCTCGGTGCCTCGACGGGCGGCTTCACGCAGGTGCTGCGCGAGCGCGGCGCCGCGCGCGTGCTCGCCGTGGACGTGGGCCACGGGCAGCTGGACCCGGTGATCGCCGCCGACCCCGGCGTGACGGGGGTGGAGGGGTTCAACGTCCGCTACATGACGGCGCAGTCCCTCGCCGAGGCGGCGGGCGACGGCATCCGCCCCGAGATCGTCACCGGCGACCTCTCGTTCATCTCGCTGACGCTGGTGCTGCCCGCGATCGCCGCGGTGATCGGCGCCGACGCGCACGTCGTGCTGCTGGTCAAACCCCAGTTCGAGGTCGGCCGCACCGGCGTCCGCGAAGGTCTCGTGACGGATGCCGCCGGCCGCGCCGACGCCGTCGCCGGCGTGCTCTGGGCCGCATGGGACGCCGGTCTCGGCACCGTCGGCGTGCTCGCCTCGCCCCTCGCAGGCACGCACGGCAACCGGGAGTTCCTCGTGCACCTGCGTCCCCGGGCCGCCGGCGCGGACGGCGGGACCGAGACGGGCAATCCGACAGACTATCTGCAGGCTGTCAATCGACTGGCGGGAGCGACATGATGGGCGGGACCACCCAGCCGACGCGGAACATCCTCGTCGTCGCGCACGCGCGCCGAGACGACACCGTCGCGGCGGCGCGTCGTGTCATCGCCGCCGTGCTCGCCTCGGGCGCCCGTCCTGTGCTGGCGATCGACGACCCGGAACTCGTGGCCGCGCTCGCCGACCTCGGCCCGATCGCGGGGCTCGGCGCGGACGTGGACGTCGCCGACATCGAGATCGCGATCGTCCTCGGCGGCGACGGCACGATCCTCCGCGCCGCGGAACTCGTCCGCGGGGGCACCGCGCCGATCCTCGGCATCAACATGGGTCACGTCGGCTTCCTCGCCGAGATCGAAGCCGACGTCATCGACGACGCCATGCGGCGGGTCATCGACCGCGACTACGAGGTCGAGGAGCGCATGACGCTGGCGGTGCGGGTGAAGGATGCCGCCGGGGAGGTCATCTACGACACCTGGGCGCTCAACGAGGCCACCGTCGAGAAGGCGGCGCGGGAGCGGATGATGGAGGTCGTCATCGAGATCGATCGCCGGCCGTTGTCGGCGTTCGGCTGCGACGGCGTCGTCATCGCGACGCCGACCGGATCGACCGCCTACAACTTCTCCGCCGGAGGACCGGTGATCTGGCCGACGGTGGAGGCCATCGCCGTCGTCCCGCTGTCCGCCCATGCCCTCTTCGCCCGTCCGCTCGTCGTGGGACCGGAAGCCACCGTGGCGATCGAGGTGCTCGCCCGCACCGACGGCACCGGCATCCTGTGGTGCGACGGCCGGCGCTCGCACGATCTGCCCCCCGGGGCCCGTGTCGTCGTCGGCCGCGATCCGGAGCCCGTGCGGCTCGCCCGGCTGCACCCGGCGCCGTTCACCGACCGCCTGGTGCGCAAATTCCAGCTGCCCGTGGTGGGGTGGCGCGGCCCGTCGTCGAGCCCGGTGAGCCCCGTGAGCCCCGCGAGCCCCGGGACGGGTGCGGCGTGATCGAGCAGATGACCCTGCGCGACCTCGGCGTGATCGCGCAGGCCACCCTCCCTATCGGTCCGGGTTTCACGGCGATCACCGGTGAGACCGGGGCCGGTAAGACGATGGTCGTGACGGGGCTCGGATTGCTGCTGGGTGCGCGTGCCGACTCGGGCGTCGTCCGCTCCGGCGCGGATCAGGCCGTCGTCGAGGGCGTGTGGATCGTGCCGGATGCCGGGGCGGTCTCCGATCGCGTGAGCGAAGCCGGCGGCGACGTCGAGGCGATCGGCGACGGCCGCGCCGAGCTCTACCTCGGGCGTACCGTGACGGCGGAGGGCCGCAGCCGCGCCAGCGTCGGCGGACGGTCGGCGCCGGCCGGTGTGCTCGCCGACCTCGCCGAGCACCTCGTCGTCGTCCACGGCCAGTCCGATCAGCTGCGGCTGCGTTCGGGCGCCGCGCAGCGCGATGCGCTGGACCGGTTCGGCGGCGAGGAGATCGCGGCGGCCCTCGCGGCCTACCGCGACGCGTTCGCCCGCCAGCGCGAGCTCGCGGCCGAGCTCACCGAGCTGACCGAGCGCGGCGCCGAGCGCGCCGCCGAGGCCGAGGCGCTGCGCGCGGCGCTCGCCCAGATCGAGCAGGTCGACCCACAGCCGGGGGAGGACGTCGCTCTTGCCCAGCGCGCCGAGCGCCTCGCCAACGCGGAAGAGCTGCGTCAGGCCGCCGCCGTCGCGCACGACGCGCTGTCCGGCGACGGGGACACGCCCGACGTTGGCATTCTGCTCGCCGAGGCGCGGCGCGCGCTCGACCGCGCCGCCCGCGGTGACGAGACGCTCGCCGCGCACGCCGCGACCCTCGACGATCTGGGCTACCGGGCCGCCGACCTCGCCACGGAGCTGAGCGCCTACCTCGCCGATCTCGACGAGTCCGGCCCGCACGAGCTCGCCGCCGTGGAGGAGCGCCGTGCCGCCGTGGGCGCACTCGTCCGCGCGCACGGCAGCCTCGATGCGGCCCTGGAGGTGCAGCGCACCGGTGCGCTGCGCCTGGCCGAGCTCGACGACGACGGCGATCGGATCGCGCGCCTGCGCGCAGAGGAGGAGGCCGCGGCATCCGCCCTGGACGACCTCGCCGTGCGGCTCACCGCGCTCCGGCGTGCGGCCGCCGAACGGCTGTCGGCGGCCGTCACCGACGAGCTCCGTGCCCTCGCGCTGCCCGACGCCCGCGTCGAGGTGCAGGTCACCGAGGGGACGGCGTCGGCATCCGGTCGCGATGACGTGACGATCCTGCTCGCACCGCACCCCGGCGCCGACCTCCGGCCGGTGGCCCGCAGCGCCTCCGGCGGCGAGCTCAGCCGGGTGATGCTGGCGATCGAGGTCGTGATCGCCGGTGCCGACAGTGTTCCCACATTCGTGTTCGACGAGATCGACGCCGGCATCGGGGGAGCGGCGGCCATCGAGGTCGGCCGGCGCCTGGCGCGCCTGGCGGAGACGAGCCAGGTGATCGTCGTGACGCACCTCGCCCAGGTCGCCGCCTTCGCGACCAACCATCTCAGCGTCGTCAAGGGCAGCGACGGCGCCGTGACCGCCTCGAGCGTGCGCGCGCTGGCGGGCGCCGACCGCGAAGCCGAGATGGCGCGCCTGCTGTCGGGACTGCCCGACTCGTCGGTGGCGCTCGAACATGCCCGGGAGCTGCTGAGCCTCGGCCACTCAAGACTGATAGGATGAAAGCCCGTGACGGACACTCATTCAGACGCGGGATCACTTCAGAACGACACCACCAAGCACATCTTCGTGACGGGCGGTGTCGTTTCGTCGTTGGGGAAGGGCTTGACCGCCGCGTCGCTCGGGAACCTCCTCACCGCGCGGGGCCTGCGCGTCGTGATGCAGAAGCTCGACCCGTACCTGAACGTCGACCCCGGCACGATGAACCCGTTCCAGCACGGTGAGGTCTTCGTCACCGACGACGGCGCGGAGACCGACCTCGACATCGGCCACTACGAGCGCTTCCTCGACATCGAGCTGAGCCAGGCCGCCAACGTCACGACGGGACAGATCTACTCGCAGGTGATCGCGCGCGAGCGCCGCGGCGAGTACCTCGGCGACACCGTGCAGGTCATCCCGCACATCACCGACGAGATCAAGCGCCGCATGCGCCTGCAGGCCGATGAGACACCGAAGCCCGACGTCATCATCACCGAGATCGGCGGCACCGTCGGCGACATCGAGTCGCAGCCGTTCATCGAGTCGGCCCGGCAGATCCGCCACGAGCTCGGCCGGAAGAACGTGTTCTTCGTGCACGTCTCGCTCGTGCCGTACATGGGCGCCTCCGGTGAGCAGAAGACCAAGCCCACGCAGCACTCGGTGCAGGCGCTGCGCCAGATCGGCATCCAGCCCGACGCGCTGGTGCTGCGCAGCGACCGGCCCGTGACCGAGTCGAACAAGCGCAAGATCGCGCTCATGTGCGACGTCGACGAGGATGCCGTGGTCAACGCGGTCGACGTGCCGTCGATCTACGACATCCCCACGATGCTCAACGAGCAGGGGCTCGACGCGTACATCGTCGACGCGCTGGGCCTTGCCGCGAAGGCCGACGAGGTGGACTGGACGCGCTGGAGCAAGGTCCTGAACGCCGTCCACAACCCCAAGCACGAGGTCACGATCGGTCTCGTCGGCAAGTACATCGACCTGCCCGACGCGTACCTGTCGGTGACCGAGGCGCTGAAGGCCGGCGGGTTCGCGCAGGAGACCAAGGTGCAGGTGACCTGGATCCCGTCCGACCTCTGCGAGACCCCGGAGGGCGCGGAGAAGGCGCTCGCCGCCGTCGACGGCATCGTCGTGCCCGGCGGCTTCGGCATCCGCGGCATCGAGGGCAAGCTCGGCGCCCTGCGGTTCGCGCGCGAGCAGGGCATTCCGACGCTCGGCATCTGCCTCGGCCTGCAGTGCATGGTGATCGAGTACGCCCGCAACGTCGCCGGGATCGAGGGGGCGTCTTCGAGCGAGTTCGACCCCGACACCGCGCATCCCGTCATCGCGACGATGGCCGAGCAGGTCGACATCATCGCCGGCGGCGACATGGGCGGCACGATGCGTCTGGGACTCTACGAGGCGGGGCTGGCCGAGGGCTCGCTCGCGGCCGAGGTGTACGGCGCGAACCGCGCGAGCGAGCGTCACCGTCACCGCTACGAGGTCAACAACCGCTACCGCGACCAGATCGCCGAGGCGGGCCTGTGGTTCTCCGGGCTGTCGCCCGACCGCAACCTCGTCGAGTACGTCGAGCTGCCGCGCGAGGTGCACCCGTACTACATCGCCACGCAGGCCCACCCCGAGCTGCGCTCGCGTCCCACCGAGGCCAACCCGCTGTTCCGCGGGCTCATCGCGGCGGCGCTGGAGCGCCACCGCGCGAGCGAGCTGTTCGAGGTCGAGGGTGAGTGAGGCCGCCCCTGGGACGCTGACCGACGACCCCGTGCAGGTCGAGGTCCTCAGGACCGAGACGCCGTTCACCGGCCGCGTCTGGAACATTCGCCGTGACGCGTTCGCCTACAACGGCGACACGATCGTCCGGGAGTACGTCGACCACACCGGCGCCGTCGCCGTCCTCGCGATGGACGATCAGGAGCGGGTGCTGCTGATCAAGCAGTACCGCCACCCGGTGCGCGCCCGCGACTGGGAGATCCCCGCCGGTCTCCTCGACGTCGCGGGGGAGGACGCGCTCGCCGCCGCGCAGCGAGAGCTGGCGGAGGAGGCCGACCTCACGGCATCCCGCTGGGACGTCCTCAGCGACTTCTACACGAGCCCCGGCGGCAGCGACGAGGCGATCCGCGTCTACCTGGCCCGCGATCTCGCGCCCGCCGCGGAGGTCTTCGCGCGCGGCGAGGAGGAGGCCGACATCGAGGTGCGCTGGGCGAGCCTCGACGAGGTCGTCGACGCGGTGCTCGCGCGCCGCGTGCAGAACCCCTCGCTCGCGATCGGCGCGCTCGCCGCACACGCCGCGCGCGCCCGCGGGTGGGCGACGCTCGCGCCGGGCGACGCGCCGTGGCCGCAGCGCCCCCGTCCCCTCGGGGAGACACCCGGCCGGGGCGCGTAGCGCCGTGCGTGCCGATCGCGCCGTCGAGGCGTACCTGCGGCACATCTCGATCGAGCGCGGCCTGTCCGAGCACACCGTCGCCGCCTACCGCCGAGACCTCGCGGCGTACCGCGGCTGGTTGAGCGACCACGGCATCCTGGACACCTCCGAGGTGACGCCCGCGATCGTCGCGCAGTTCGCCGCGGAGCGCGCCTCGGCCCAGCCGCCCGCGGCGGCGACATCGCTCGCGCGCCTGCAGTCCTCGGTGCGCGGCCTGCACCGTTTTCTCGTGCGGGAAGGGCTCGCCGACACCGATCCCAGCGAGCGGCTGCGTCCGCCGAAAGCCCCGCAGCGGCTGCCGAAGGCGCTGTCGATCACGCAGATCGAGGCGCTGCTGGATGCCGCCGGCCCCGCCCCCGGCGACACCGGCGCGACCGGCGACGACCTCGTGCTCCGCCTGCGCGACCGCGCCCTCCTGGAGTTGCTGTACGCGACGGGGGCACGCGTCTCGGAGGTCATGCAGCTCGACGTCGACGACCTCGCGCACGGCGACGTGCTGCGGGTGCGCGGCAAGGGCTCGAAGGAGCGGATCGTCCCCGTCGGGTCGTACGCCCGCGCCGCGGTGGACGCCTACCTCGCGCGGGCGCGTCCCGAGCTCTCCCGCCGGGGACGGGCGACCCCGCGGCTGTTCCTCGGCGCCCGCGGCGCGCCGATGTCGCGGCAGGGCGCGTGGCTGGTGATCCAGGCGGCCGCCGAGCGGGCGGACCTGCAGGCACACGTGTCGCCGCACACGTTCCGCCACTCCTTCGCGACGCACCTGCTGCAGGGCGGCGCCGACGTCCGTGTCGTGCAGGAGCTGCTCGGCCACGCCTCGGTCGCCACGACGCAGATCTACACGCACGTCACGGTGGACGCGCTGCGCGACGTCTACGCCACGTCCCACCCTCGCGCCCGCTGAGCGCGCCCCCGTCCACCCCGCCCGTCAATCCCGCGGATCGGCGTCGGCGCCGGGGACGGCGAAGGTGCTGACGACGGCATTTGTCACGGTCGCTGCGGGGACGGCGGGACCCTCCGACGGCAGAAGATCGAGCCATGGCCTCTTCGGGCGGCATCCGGTCGCTGTTCACCCGCACCCCTGCCGCGTCCGCCGTCCCGGCTGCGACGCCCGCCGACCGCGCGGACTTCGCCTACCTGGCGGATCGGGACGTCTACCTCGACTCGGCCTGCCAGACCATGCGCCCGCAACCGGTGATCGACGCCGTGACGGCGTACTACACCGAGGACAACGCGTGCGGCGGGCGCGTCCGCTACGACGCGGGCCGCCGGGTCGACGAGCAGGTCGCCGCAACGCGGGCGGCCGTGCTCGGCATGCTCGGGCTGTCCCGGCAGCGCTACGCGTGCTCCTTCACGCTCAACACGACCTACGGCCTCAATCTGCTGCTGCATCAGCTGCCCGCGGGCCGCTATCGCCGCGTCGTCACGACGCACACCGAGCACAACTCGGTGTTCCTCGCGACGATGGCGTTCGCGCGGCGGACCGGCATCCCGCGTCTCGTCGTCGAGCGCACCGCGGGGGTGGTGCAGGTCGACGACGACGCCCTCGTCGACGCGCTCGTCGTGGTCAGCGCGATGGACAACGTCCACGGCACCGTCACCGCGAACCTCGCCGACCTCGTCGCCCGCACGCACCGCCGCGGCGGGACGGTGATCGTCGACGCCGCCCAGGCGGCGCCGCACGCCCTCGCGGCACTGCGCGGAACCGCCGCCGACGCGGTGTGCTTCTCGGCGCACAAGATGTACGGCCCGTCGCTCGGTGTCGTCGTCGCCAGCCGCGACCTGCTCGCCGCGCTCGAGCTGACCTTCGTCGGCGGCGGCCAGGTCGCCGCCGTCACCGAACACGACTTCGTGCCCGCCGACGAGCCCCACACCCGGCTCGAACCCGGCCTGCAGGCGTGGGCGGAGATCATCGGGTTCGGCGCCGCGCTGCGGTGGTTCGCGCGGCAGGAGGACGCCATCGCGCAGCGCGAGGGGAGCCTCGCGGCGCGCCTGTACGACGGGTTGCAGAGCCTGCCGCACCTGCGGGTCGTCTCACCCGCGGCATCCGCCGTCGTCTCGGTGCTGCCCGAGCGCGTCGACGCGCACCGCCTCGCCGTGTTCCTCGCAAAGGCGCACATCTCGGTGCGCAGCGGCCACTTCTGCGCGCACCACTGGCTGGCGGAGCGCGAGGCGCTGCCTCCGCTCGTCCGCTTCAGTCTCGGCGCCCACAACACCGGCGCCGATGTCGACCGTGCCCTCGAGGTCATGGGCCGCATGATGCGGGGGCTGTGACATGGTCTGCATCGTCGCCTTCGTCGTGGTGCTCGTGCTGTCCGCGGTGTCGGCGAAGTACCGCCGGCTTCTGGGACGTGCGTGGGGCTGCTTCGCCCGCCGTGTGACGCTCCGTCCGTGCGACACCTCGTTCCGCGACGACGTGAAGAGCTCCCTGCTCGCTCCGCTCGCCGTGCGGGCGCCCGCACTGGTCAAGCCCGCGAGCATCGCGATCGAGGTCGTCGCGTGGGTCATGGTGCTCTCGCTGATCGTGAGCCTGTACCTGCTCGGCCGCTCCGGCCTGAACCTCTTCGTCTACGGCACGTGCGACAAGCAGGACACCCAATCGTGCGCGCTCGCCGCCGAGGCGTGCTCCATCGGCAGTGAGACGCCGGGATTCTGGGAGTCGATCGGCCGCGGCGACGTGCTCGGTGCGTTCGGCAACGAGTTCGGCTCGGTCGGGCAGACCATCGCCGCGATCCCGAGTCGACTGAAGACGTGGGATGCCGCGGAGTACACCGCCGCGAACGCGACGTACCTCGGCGGCTACCGGGACGGCCTGCCGGTCGCTCTCGAGGTGCTCGACCCGGGCTGCCGGTTCTGCGCCGAGCTGTTCCGCAACATCGAGGAGTCCGGCTTCGCCGACACCCACAACGTGACCTACCTCGCCTACCCGATCTCGTCGGGGTTCGGATCGAAGTTCCCCAACTCGCCGCTCGTCGCGTCCTACCTCGCCGCGACGCAGGCCTTCGAGGCCGAGCGCGCGGGACTGTCCGGCACCACCGGCGACTGGTACATCCTCGAGCAGCTGTTCACGGGCCAGAACGCGGCGGGCACCGGCTGGCAGGAGTGGATGAACGAGGCGGATGCCGACGACGCCCGCGCCCGGCTGCAGGACTGGCTCCGCGACGCCGGCTACACGGACGCGGAGGTCACGGCGATCGACCGGCTCGCGGCATCCGACGCCGTCGCCGAGACCCTCGCGCACACGCGTCGCGTCGTCGAGGACGACATCCAGACCGTCGCGATCCCCACCCTCATCGCCGGCGGGAGGCTGCACGCGGGCCTCGCCGACGCGGACACCCTCCGCGACATCGGCCGCTGAGCCCGCTGGTGCCGCGCAGGTCCCGCGCGCGTCGCTCGGGTGCTCCGCCGCGCGTCCGGCCGAGCACGGCCCGGCCGCTGTGCGAGAATCGGTCAGACGCGAAAGAAGGCAGGAGTGTCGGTGACGGACAAGGCGCGGGGGACGAAGAAGGCCTCCTCGGAAGACATCCCGATGGGGCCCACAGGCCGGCCCTATCACGGCTTCCCGACCCCGCCGCCGCTGTCGGCCCACGGCCCCGCGCGCATCATCGCCCTCTGCAACCAGAAGGGCGGCGTCGGCAAGACGACCACGACCATCAACCTGGCCGCCTCCCTCGCGCAGTACGGGCGCAAGGTGCTCGCCGTCGACTTCGATCCGCAGGGCGCGCTGTCGGCCGGCCTCGGCATCGCGACGCACGACATCCCGACGATCTACGACCTGCTGCTGGACACCAAGCGCGACCCGCACGAGGTGATCGTGCACACCTCGGTCGAGGGCCTCGACGCCATCCCCGCCAACATCGACCTCTCCGCCGCCGAGGTGCACCTCGTGAACGAGGTCGCCCGCGAGACGATCCTCGCGCGCGTGCTGCGCAAGGTCGCGGGGGAGTACGACGTCATCCTCGTCGACTGCCAGCCCTCCCTCGGCCTGCTGACCGTCAACGCGCTCACCGCGAGCCACGGCGTGCTCATCCCGCTGGAGTGCGAGTTCTTCGCGCTGCGCGGCGTGGCGCTGCTGATCGAGACGATCGACAAGGTGCGCGACCGGCTGAACCCGTCGATCGAGCTCGACGGCGTCCTCGCCACGATGTACGACCCCCGCACGCTGCACTCCCGCGAGGTGCTGGAGCGAGTCGTGGAGGCGTTCGGCGACGACGTGCTGGAGACGGTCATCGGGCGGACGGTGAAATTCCCCGACGCCTCGGTCTCGGGCGTTCCCATCACGACGTTCGCGCCGGAGCACGCCGCGGCCCAGGCCTACCTGCGGCTGGCGCGGGAGCTGGTCGCCCGTGGCGCCGTCGCCTGATCCTTCGGCACCCGCAACGGCCGACGAGGCGTCCGAGCCGGCTCGCCCGGCGCACGAGCCCGCCATCCCGACCCCCGAGCCCGCCGAGGGGTTTCGCGTCTCGCTCGGCAACTTCGACGGTCCGTTCGACCTGCTGCTGACCCTGCTCGGCAAGCACGAGCTCGACATCACCGAGATCGCGCTCAGCAAAGTCACCGACGAGTTCATCTCGTACCTGAAGGGCCTGGATGCCGAGGAGGAGCTGGAACAGGCATCCGAGTTCCTCGTCGTGGCGGCGACCCTCCTCGACATGAAGGTGGCGGGGCTGCTGCCGCAGGGAGAGCTGGTGGATGCCGAGTCGGTCGCCCTCCTCGAGGCGCGCGACCTGCTGTTCGCGCGGCTGCTGCAGTACCGCGCGTTCAAGGAGGTGTCGGCCTGGTTCGAGCGGAGCCTCCGCCGCGAAGACCGCCGCCACGTGCGCTCGGTCCGCCTCGACGAGAAGTACCGCACGGCCGTGCCCGAGCTCGTCTGGACGCTGTCGAAGGAGGACTTCGCCGCGCTCGCGATGCTCGCCTTCGCTCCCAAGGAGATCCCGCATGTCGGGCTGGACCATCTGCACGCGCCGCTCGTGTCGATCCGCGAGCAGGCGGCCGTCGTCGTGACGCTGCTGCGCGACGCGGGGACGCTGAACTTCCGCGAGCTCGTCGCCGGGGTGACGCAGACCGGCGTCGTCGTGGCCCGGTTCCTCGCCGTGCTGGAGCTCTACCGCCACGCCGCCCTCTCGTTCGAGCAGCTCGAGCCGCTCGGCGAGCTGACCCTGCGCTGGACCGCCGAGCGCTGGTCCGAAGAGAACCTCGCCACCCTGGGAGCCGACTATGACCGCTGACGTCACCGACATCGCCGACGACACCCCGCCGCGCTCGCAGGAGCCCGTCGACATCGCCCGGCGGCTGGAGGCGATCCTGCTGGTCGTCGACGAGCCGCAGAGCCTCGTGGCGCTCGCCGCCGCGGTCGGCTCGCCGGTGCCCGCCGTGCGCCAGGCCGTCGCGGGGCTCGTCGCCGACTACGACGGCGAGACCGGCGGTCCGCGCCGCGGGTTCGAGCTGCGCGAGGTGGGCGGCGGCTGGCGGCTCTACGTGCGGGAGGAGCACGACGATCTCGTGAGCGAGTTCGTGAACGCGCAGGCCCCCAGCCGGCTTTCGCAGGCGGCGCTGGAGACCCTTGCGGTCATCGCCTACAAGCAGCCCGTCACCCGCAGCCAGGTCGCCTCCATCCGGGCCGTCAACGTCGACTCCGTCGTCCGCACGCTCGTCGCCCGCGGTCTCATCACCGAGCTGTTCACCGATCCGGAGACCGGCGCCATCAACTACGGCACGACCGACGCGCTGCTGGTGAACCTCGGCATCAACTCGCTCGACGAGCTGCCGCACATCTCGCCGCTGCTCGACGACGGGTCGGACGGCTTCGACGCGGAGACCCTCCGATGAGCGCGCAGAATCCGGCGGATGCCGAGGGCGTCCGGCTGCAGAAGGTGCTCGCGAACGCCGGGGTCGCCTCGCGCCGCGTCTGCGAGCAGTACATCGTCGAGGGGCGCGTGCGCGTGAACGGGCAGGTCGTCACCGAGCTCGGCACGCGCATCGACCCGGCATCCGACCTCGTCGACGTCGACGGCACCGCGATCCAGCTCGACGCCACCAAGCGCTACATCATGCTGAACAAGCCGACGGGCGTCGTGTCGTCGATGAAGGACGAGCAGGGCCGCCCCGACCTGCGCCGCTACACGCGGGAGTGGCCGGAGCGGCTCTACAACGTGGGGCGGCTGGATGCCGAGACCAGCGGCCTGCTCGTGCTGACGAACGACGGCGACCTCGCGCACGTGCTCGCCCACCCCTCGTTCGGGGTGACGAAGGTGTACATCGCGAAGGTCGACGGGCGTGTGACGGCGCAGACGATCGCACGACTGGTGAAGGGCGTCGAGCTGGAGGACGGGCCGATCGCCGCCGACAAGGCGCGGCTGCTCGGCACGGAGGGCGGGACGAGTCTCGTCGAGCTCACGCTGCACTCCGGCCGCAACCGGATCGTGCGCCGCATGATGGCCGAGGTCGGCCACCCTGTCGTCGACCTCGTGCGGCGCCAGTTCGGCCCCCTGCACCTGGGAACCCTCCCGGCGGGGCGCGCACGCGAGTTGACTACAGTGGAACGCGGTGCGCTGCTGACGATCGCGCGCCGCAGCACCCCCGACCCCGAGCATGACTGAGTGACGCCGTGACCGATACCACCGCCGCCGAGGCGCGTCCGCGCGCCGCGCGCACGTCGGGGACGGTGCGCGTCGTCGGAGCCGGCCTGCTCGGGTCGAGCATCGGCCATGCGCTGCGCGGCCTCGGCGTCGACGTCGTCCTCGCCGACGCTTCGCCCGCGCAGCTGCGCCTGGCGATCGACTACGGTGCCGGGCGTGCCGCCGCGGACGATGACCGGCCGGGACTCATCGTCGTCGCGACGCCCCCCGATGTCGTCGCCGACGTCGTCGAGCGCGAGCTGGCGTCCTACCCCGGCGCCGTCGTGACCGACGTCGCGAGCGTGAAGCTCGAGCCGCTGCACGAACTGCGCGCCCGCGGGGTCGACCTCACCCACTACATCGGCTCGCATCCGCTGGCCGGTCGCGAGCGCGGCGGGGCGATCTCCGCCCGCGCCGACATCTTCGTCGGCCGGCCGTGGGTGGTCTGCCGCGACGGGGAGACCCCGGCATCCGACCTCGCCCTCGTCGAAGGACTCGCGCTCGACCTCGGGGCGACGCCCATCGAGATGACGCCCGAGGAGCACGACCGCGCCGTCGCGCTCGTCTCGCACGTGCCGCAGCTGGTGGCCTCGCTCCTGGCCGGGCGGTTCGTCGACGCGCCCGACGGGTCGCTGCGGCTCGCGGGTCAGGGGGTGCGCGACACGACGCGCATCGCCGCGTCCGCCCCCGAACTGTGGGTGCAGATCCTCGGCGCGAACGCCGCGCCGGTCGTCGACGTGCTCGACGCGCTCGCGGACGACCTGCGCGCCGTCGCCGACGCGCTTCGCGCGCCGGAGCGGCCCGGCGCCCGCCGCGCCGTCGCCGACACGATCCGCCGCGGCAACGACGGCGTGGAGCGGCTGCCCGGCAAGCACGGGCAGAACCGTCGCTTCGAGAGCCTCGTGGTCATGGTCGACGACACGCCCGGTCAGCTCGGCCGCCTGTTCGGCGAGCTGGGCGAGCTCGGCGTCAACGTCGAGGACCTGCGGCTCGAGCACTCCCCGGGTGCCCAGTTCGGCCTCGCCGAGATCAGCGTCACCCCGAGCGTGCTCCGCCACGCCGAAGAAGGCCTCGCCGAGCGCGGCTGGAAGATCGCGAGCATCCCCTCATGAGCCTTTCGTCATCTGCCGAGACCGGTGCCGCGCCGGTCACCATCGCCATCGACGGCCCCGCCGGCTCGGGCAAGTCGAGCGTCTCCAAGCAGGTCGCGCGCGAGCTCGGCTACGGCTATCTCGACACCGGCGCCGCTTACCGCGCCCTTGCGTGGCACGCGCTGGCGCAGGATGCCGACACCGCCGACCCGGGCGCCGTCCTCGCCGCTGCGGCGGAGTTCCGCTACGCCATCTCGCTCGACCCCGACGACTACTGGGTGCGGGTCGGGGAGACGGATGTGACGGACGCGATCCGCGAGCCGCGGGTGTCCGACGCCGTCAGCGGCGTCGCGCGTGTGCCCGCGGTGCGCGCGCAGGTGACCGAGCTGTTCCGGGCGCTCGTGGCGGAATCGGGACTGCCGGGCGTCGTCGTGGAGGGGCGCGACATCACGACCGTCGTCGCCCCCGACGCGCCGGCGCGGATCCTCCTCACCGCCGCTGCCGAGGTGCGCGCGGCCCGCCGCAGCGCCGAGCTCACGTCGCACGACGCCGCCGCGGTCGCCGAGGCGCTGCACCGGCGGGATGCCGCGGACAGCACCGTCGTCGACTTCCTCACCGCCGCGGACGGCGTGACGGTGGTCGACTCGACCCACCTCGATTTCGCACAGACCGTGGCCGCCGTCCTCGACGTCGTCGCCGCGGGGAACATCCACTGACGGGAGCGCAGATGAGCGCCAACACGCACGACGACGCCGAGTACGAAGCCGGCCCCGACCAGCTCGAGGAGAAGCTCGCCAACCTCGACGAGGAGCTGGCCGATCAGCGTGCCGTCGCGCTGCGCGCGTCGCTGTCGGACTACGAGCTCGATGAGGAGGACGACGAGCTGCTCGCCGGCTTCACGGCCGGCGGCGAGGTCGTGCAGACCCTGCCGGCGCTCCCCGTCGTCGCGATCGTGGGGCGGCCGAACGTCGGCAAGTCCCAGCTGGTCAACCGGATCCTCGGCCGCCGCGAAGCCGTCGTGGAGGACACCCCCGGCGTCACCCGCGACCGGGTGACGTACAAGGCGGAGTGGATGGACCGCCGGTTCTCGCTCGTCGACACCGGCGGCTGGGAGCCCGACGCGCGCGGCATCGACCGCTCCGTCGCGGCGCAGGCCGAGGTCGCCATCGAGCTGTGCGACGTCGTGCTGTTCGTCGTCGACGCCATGGTCGGCGCGACGGCGACCGACGAGGCCGTCGTGAAGCTCCTGCGCAAGACAGACAAGCCGGTCTTCCTCGTCGCCAACAAGATCGATGACGCCCGGCAGGAGCCCGAGGCGGCGGCACTGTGGAACCTGGGTCTCGGCGAGCCGCACCCTGTCTCGGCGATCCACGGCCGCGGCGTCGCGGACCTGCTCGACGAGGTCATGAAGGTGCTGCCGGAGGTCTCCGCCGTGGCGAAGGCCGAGCTCGGCGGCCCCCGCCGTGTCGCCATCCTCGGCCGCCCGAACGTCGGCAAGTCGTCGCTGCTGAACAAGGCCGCGGGCGAGGAACGGGTCGTCGTCAACGAGCTCGCCGGCACGACCCGCGACCCGGTCGACGAGATCGTGGAGCTCGGCGGCAAGCTGTGGCGGTTCGTCGACACCGCCGGCATCCGTCGCCGCGTGCATCTGCAGCAGGGCGCCGACTTCTACGCGTCGCTGCGGACCTCGGCGGCGCTCGAGAAGGCCGAGGTCGCCGTCGTCGTCCTCGACGTGTCGGAGTCGATCAGCGTGCAGGACCTCAACATCATCGACCTCGTTCTCGAGTCGGGCCGCGCGCTCGTGCTGGCGTTCAACAAGTGGGACCGCCTGAACGACGACGACATGGAGAACGCCGATCGGCGTCGCTACCTCGAACGCGAGATCGAGCAGGACCTCGCGCACGTGACGTGGGCGCCGCGCGTCAACATCTCCGCACGCACCGGGCGTCACCTCGACAAGCTCGTGCCGGCGCTCGAGACGGCGCTGGAGTCGTGGGATCAGCGGATCTCCACCGGCAAGTTCAACGCGTTCCTCGCGGAGCTCGTCGCCGAGCACCCGCACCCGTTGCGCGGCGGCAAGCAGCCCCGCATCCTCTTCGGCACGCAGGCCTCGACCCGCCCGCCGACGTTCGTGCTGTTCACGACCGGGTTCCTCGACCCCGGCTACCGCCGGTTCATTCAGCGGCGCCTGCGCGAGATCTTCGGTTTCGAGGGCACGCCGATCGTGACGAACGTGCGGGTGCGCGAGCGCCGCCAGCGCTGACCCGGCCGCGGCGGCGCGGAAGTGGTTGCTCAGCGCACGACGAGACTCGCGAACCGCTCGACGGGGAGGTCGTCGAGCCGGAGCGGTGCCGCCTCGGCGTCCCCGACGCGGGGGAGCGGATGCCGGGTGCCCGTCTCGCGGAACCGCTGCACCGCCCAGCAGTCCACGCCGGCGTCGGCGAGGCGGCAGCCGAGCTCGCGCAGGCCGTCGTCGTCGATCGCGGCGGGGTGCACGGTCGTGCGCACCTCGATGTCGAGCGGCCGGTCGCTGCCGGCGCGCAGCACGCGGTTGCCGAGCACCAGCTCGAGCGAGCGCCAGGCGGCGTCGGCGCTGGGCGCGCGGCCGGTGACCTGGGCGTAGCCGGACGGCAGGGCCTTGATGTCCAGGCCCACCCAGTCCACGTGCGGCAGCGCGCGGGCGAGGAGCCCCGGGTAGGCGCCGCCGGTGTGCAGGCCCACCAGGAACCCGAGCGCCCGCACCATCCGCATCGCCGGGATCAGGGCCCGCTGCATCGTCGGCTCGCCGCCGGAGAAGACGACCGCGTCGAGCAGGCCGATGCGGTCGCAGAGGAGGTCCGTGACATCGCTCCAGGTGACCTCGCCCTCCGCCCTCGGGTCGATGAGGGCGGGGTTGTGGCAGTAGAAGCAGTTCCACGGGCACCCCTGCAGGAAGACCGTCGCGGTCATCATGTCGGGCCAGTCGACCGTCGAGAACGGCGCGATGCCGGCGATGTTCAGCTCACAGGCTGCAGCGGTGCGGACCATGACTCCTCCTGCGCGGTGGGGGCGACGAAGTATCTCCGCTCCTGAGCTTCGCCCTTCTTGCCGATGTTGAAGCCGGCTACGGGCCGGAAGTAACCCATCACCCGCGTCCACACCTCGCACGCGGCGGCGCACGTGGGGCAGCTCTCGTGATGGCCGGAGACGTAGCCGTGCTGCGGGCAGATCGAGAACGTCGGCGTGATCGTCAGGTAGGGCAGCCGGAAGCGTTCCAGAGATCGGCGCACGAGTTCGCGGCAGGCGGATGCCGACTCCATCGCCTCGCCGAGATACAGGTGCTGCACGGTGCCTCCGGTGTATTTCTGCTGCAGCGGCTCCTGCATCGCCATGGCCAGGAACGGGTCGCTCGTGTAGCCCACGGGCAACTGGGAGGAGTTGGTGTAATACGGGTTCGCCGTCGATCCGGCGTGGCGGATGCCGCCGGGGGCGGTCATGCCCGAGGTGAACCGGGCGATGTCCTCTTTCGCGAAGCGGTAGGTGGCGCCTTCGGCGGGGCTCGCCTCCAGGTTGTACATGTGGCCGGTCTGCTGCTGGAACTGCGTGATCCGGGTGCGCACGTGATCGAGCAGGCGCATCGCGAGGGTGGCCCCGGCATCCGTCGTGATGTCGTCGGCGTCGCGGGTGAGGTTGCGGACGTACTCGTTGAGACCGTTGACGCCGATCGTCGAGAAGTGGTTGTCGAGGGTGCCGAGGTAGCGCAGCGTGTAGGGGAACAGGCCGCCGGCGAGGTGGCGCGAGATGACGGCGCGCTTGGCTTCGAGGCTGTCGCGAGAGATCTCGAGCAGCTCGTCCAGGCGGGCGAGGGCGGCGCTTTCGTCCCCGGAGTGCAGGAAGCCGAGGCGTGCGCAGTTGATCGTGACGACGCCGATGGAGCCGGTCTGCTCCGCCGAGCCGAACAGGCCGTTGCCGCGTTTGAGGAGCTCGGTGAGGTCGAGCTGCAGGCGGCAGCACATCGACCGGATCATGTGCGGGTCGAGGTCGGAGTTGAGGAAGTTCTGGAAGTACGGCAGGCCGTACTTGGCGGTCATCGCGAACAGGGCCTCGACGTTCTCGCCGTCCCAGTCGAAGTCCTTCGTGATGTTGTAGGTCGGGATGGGGAACGTGAACGCACGCCCGTCGGCGTCGCCGGCCGTCAAGACGTCGATGAAGGCGCGGTTGATCATCGCCATCTCCGGCGCGAGGTCGCCGTAGGTGAACGGCTGCACCTCATAGCCGACGAGGGGATGCTGGTCGCGCAGGTCGTCGGGGCAGGCCCAGTCGAACGTGAGGTTGGTGAAGGGCGTCTGCGTCCCCCAGCGGGAGGGGACGTTGAGGTTGTAGACGAACTCCTGCATCGCCTGGTGGACCTGGGCGTCGGTGAGGCCGTCGAGGCGGACGTAGGGGGCGAGGTAGGTGTCGAAGGAACTGAAGGCCTGTGCGCCGGCCCACTCGTTCTGGAGGGTGCCGAGGAAGTTGACCAGCTGGCCGAGGGCGCTGGACAGGTGCTTCGGGGGAGTGCTGGAGATCTTGCCGGCGACGCCGTTGAACCCCTGCTCGAGCACCATCCGCAGCGACCAGCCGGCGCAGTAGCCGGCGAAGACGTCGAGGTCGTGGATGTGGAGGTCGCCGTCGCGGTGCGCCGTTCCCGCCTCGGCGGCGTACACCTCGTCGAGCCAGTAGTTCGCGATGAGCTTGCCGGCGGAGTTGAGGATCATGCCGCCGAGCGAGTACCCCTGGTTCGCATTCGCGTTGATGCGCCAGTCGGCGCGCGCGAGGTACTCGTCGATCGTGCTCTTGACGGCGACGGCGCGCGCGGGGGAGTCGGGGGTGGTCATAGCGGGGATCCTCTCTCAGGCTGTCGGGGCGATGCGACCACAATATGTAGTGGCGATGCACGCTGTCGCGTCTATATGTGGCGTGTCGCGATTGTGTCCTGACCACATGGACCGTGAGTATTCCGCGGGCTTCGGTGCGGGGTGCGCGGGTCACGAGGGGCGCGGGGCAGGCCCGTCTCTGCGCGTCGATGACGGCGATGGTCGCCGGGAGGCACGCGGCGCGGCGCGGTGTGACAGGCTGAACGGGTGACGATCGTGCCGCCCGCCCCCGGTGAGCCGCGCCGCCCGTCTGGGCCGCGCGACCCCGGTGATGCGTGGGTCGTGACCGAGGACGGCGCGAAGTACTGGGGCCGGTTCGGCGCGGCAGGGCTGCTCGCGGTCGACCCTCGCCGTGGGGTGCTGCTGCAGCATCGCGTCTCGTGGAGCCACTTCGGCGACACGTGGGGGCTGCCCGGCGGAGCGCGGCACGAGGGGGAGTCGGCGTGCGACGCCGCGCTGCGGGAGTCGGCCGAAGAGGCCGGGGTCCCGGCATCCGCCGTGCGTCCGCGCCTTCTCAGCGTGTACGACATCGGGGTGTGGAGCTACTCGACGCTGGTCGCCGACGTCGTGGCGCCGTTCGAGCCGGTGATCAGCGACCCGGAGAGCCGTGAGCTCGCGTGGGTGCCGGTCGACGAGGTGGACGCGTATCCGCTGCATCCCGGGTTCGCGGCGGCGTGGCCGCAGCTGCGGGCGCTGCTTGCGGTGCACCCGGCCGTCGTGGTCGACGCGGCGAACGTCGTGGGATCGGTGCCCGACGGATGGTGGAAGGACCGCGCCGGCGCGACGGCGCGGCTGCTCCAGGGTCTTCGTGCGCGAGCGCGCGAGGGGACGGATGCCGCGGAGCTCGCGCTGCCGGCGGACACGTGGTTCCCGACGTTCACGGTGGTCGTCGAGGGTCAGGCGCGCGAGGTGGGCGCGGACCCGGGTGCGGGTGTGGACGCCGGCGCAGGCGCGGGGGTCGAGGTCGTGCGGGCGCCGGGGTCGGGGGACGACGCGATCGTCGCGGAGACAGCGCGCCTGGTCGATGCCGGGCGCACCGTGACCGTCGCGACGAGCGACCGCGCGCTCGCGGCCCGGGTCACCGCCCTGGGCGCGACGGTGCGCGGCGCGGGCTGGCTGCGCGACCTGCGCTGAGGCGCGGGACCCGGCATCCGCTCTCTGCGCCCGGCATCCGCCGACCGCTTCCGGGGTCAGCCCGTCAGTCGCCGTCCCAGCGCGCGGGGTCGTCGCGGCCGCGCAGGCGGTCGATGTCGCGGCGCTCTCGCTTGGTGGGGCGCCCGGCGCCGCGGTCGCGGACGGCGAGCTGGGCGACGGGTTCCCGGACCGGCGTGCGGTCCTCGGCGGCCGCGGCGGCCAGTGGCGCGCTGACGCGCTTGGTGAGCAGCTGGCGCACGAGGAGGATGCGGTCGAAGCCCGCGATCCGCACGCGCACCTCGTCGCCGATGCGCACGGGCTGCGCGGCTTTGGCGCGGTCGCCGCCGATGCGGACGTGGCCGGCGCGGCACGCGGTGGTGGCGGCGGAGCGGGTCTTGTAGACGCGGACGGCCCAGAGCCACGCGTCCACCCTGACCGATTCGCTCACCGTGGCTCCTCCCGCAGCAGGCGGACGATGCCGTAGGCGAGCAGCCCCTGCCCGATCGTGTACGTCAGCATGACCCAGGGGCCGGCGAGGAGGCCGGTCTGGTCGGGCAGGAACAGCCGCAGCGCGAGGATCGTGTCGGAAGCCAGGAAGAACGCGCCGCCGGCGGTCGTGATCGCGCCGCCGCGCGTCGCAGCGACCGCCGTGCCGCCGAGGACGAGGCCGTACAGCGCGACGGCGATCGCGAGGGTGCCGAGGCTCGGCCACAGGACCGCGACCATGAGCACCCACCACACGACGTAGCCGAGGGTCCAGCGCGGTACCGCTCGCCGCGGGAGGAAGCGGAGGAACAGGAGGATGTAGGCGAGGTGCGCGAGACCGAAGCACAGCAGCATTGCGGGCAGCTCGTCGTCGAGGAACGGGAAGAAGAATCCGGCGCCGTCGCCCAGCCATGAGAAGGCGAGCGCGACGAACAGGACGGATGCCGCGCGGGTTGCGGTGGAGGTGTCGAACGACCCGCGCAGCGCCCACAGTGCGGCGATCGCGAGTGCGGGCATGAGCATGAGCTTCGTGGGGAAGACAATCACGTCGGGGCCGACCACGCCGCTGACGATGTGGATCGCCGAGACGAGCGCGTAGAGTCCGAAGCCCCACCAGCGGGTGCGATCGGCGAACGCGGGGCGGGTGCGGGGATGCGCCGGGTCGAGGGTCACGCAGTCATCGTACGGTCAGCGACACGATCGGTCGTGCCGGCGCGGGGCGAGCCACCTCATGGAAGCCCGCGTCGAGGAAGCTGGAAAGCGCGCCGTGGAAGAGCTCGTTGGCGGAGGACTTCTTCGCGTCGACGTCGACGGGGTATCCCTCGATCACGCGGGCACCGTGGGTCGTGGCGTGGGCGATGGCGGCGCCGAGCAGCTGGTTCGCGAGGCCGACGCCGCGGTGCTCGCGGCGCACGACGAAGCAGCTGATCGCCCACACGGAGGTGACGTCGAACGGCTCCGGTGACTGCTGGAACGCCTTCGTGAGCGCGAGGCGGGGCTGGTCAGGGCGCGGCGAGACCTTCACCCACCCCGCGGGCTCGCCGTCGACATAGGCGATGAGGGCGGATGCCGGAGTCTGTGCGAGGTCGGTGCGCAGCAGCTCGCGCCGCTCGTCGTGCGTCGTGGCGTTGAAGTCCTTGTTGCGCAGCATCCACCACTGGCACCAGCAGGAGGCGCCGTCGCCTCCGCCGGTGAGGGCGTGCTCCGCGTCGGCGAAGCGGTCGGCGGATGCCGGGGCGATGACGATCTCGGTCATGCTCCCGACCGTACGCCGGGTCACCGACATGCAGAAGACGCGTGCGTTCGCGGCCGCTCCGCCGAGCGGGTAGGATAGGGGAGTTGTCCGCGCAGCGGACGATGGACCGGGATGTGGCGCAGCTTGGTAGCGCACTTGACTGGGGGTCAAGGGGTCGCAGGTTCAAATCCTGTCATCCCGACCGGAGAAAGCCCCGGAATCACGCAGTTCTTGCGGGTTCCGGGGCTTTTGTCATGCCCGCCCCGGTCGGCTGTGTGTGCAGTGTGTGTGCACTTGCTCGCGGAATGAGCGCCGAAGCACCCTCCGCTGCACGTCGACCGGCGTCGCCGATCAGGTGCGTGTAGATGTCGCTCGTGATCGAGATCGACGAGTGACCGAGGCGCTTCGACACGAGCGCGATGTCGGTGCCGCTCGCGAGCAGCAGCGACGCGTGCATGTGCCGCAGCCCGTGCAGCGTCATGTCGGGCAGCCCGATCTCGCTGCGCAGCGTCTCGAATAGTCGCGTCACGTACTGGGGCCGCAGCGGCGTCCCGTTCTCGTACGTGAAGACGTGCCCGTCGCCCTCCCACAGCGTGCCGCAGTTCACCCGGTCGGCTTCCTGCGCGATCTGCCATGCGACGAGCGCGCCGACTGCCGCGTCGTCGAGTTGCACGACCCGACGCCCGGCGCTCGTCTTCGGCGAGTTCTCGATGACGGCGCTGCGTGTCTGCACGCGCGTCGTCCGCACGGTCAGTTCGCGTCGCGCGAGGTCGACGTCGCCCCATCGCAGCCCGAGTAGTTCGGCACGCCGCAGCCCGGTCAGCACGGCGATCTCGAACAGCGCGCCGAGACGGTGCTGCGCAGCCCGGTCGAGGAACGCCCCGACTTGGACGGGCGACCACGGCTCGAACTCGTGCGCGTCGACGACGGGCAGCCGCACGCCGCGGGCGGGGTTTGCCGCGATCATGTCGTCTCGCAGGGCAGCGGTGAGCGCACCCTGCACGACGGCGACGATGCGGCGCACGGTCGTCGCGCCGCGCCCGTCCGCGATCAGCGCGTCGATGAAGCGCCGCACGTCCGCCCGCTTGATGTCGGTCAGCCGCAGCCTGCCGAGCGCGCTCGGCTTGATGTCGGCGTCGACGTATCGGCGGTAGTTGTCGAGCGTCGAGCGCTTGATGTCGCCGCGCTGCTCGCGCCCGTCGAGCCATTCGTCGAGCCACTGCCCGAACTTCACGCGACTTGTCTCGACGAACTCGCCGCGATCGTGCTCGGCGCGTGCCTTCGCGAGCGCGGACTGCGCCGCCCGCTTCGTGTCGAACCCGGCGACGCGGGTCTGTAGGCGCTTGCCTGACGCGTCGGTGCCGCGCGCGAGGCAGTAGCCCCACTTGCCGTGTTTCGGGTCGCTGAGCAGCCGCGGGCACGTGTTCGCGGCCTGTTTGTCGGTCGGCTTCTCGGGCAGCACGGCGTACTGGGTTCTCGAACCCGGTCGCCTGCACGAGCATCTGCGATAGATCATCTGTCGTCCTTTCTTGTGTGCTGGGCGCCTTGGCGCCCTTCGGGGAACAGCCCGCGTTCGTGAGCGAGATCGAGATGTCGCTGCACGCTCGCACGGCTGAGGTTGACTTCCCGCATGGTGGCGGCGATCGCGCTGCGCGTCTGGCGGGCGTGGCGGCGGTACGCGTCGACGACGCGGTGAAGTTGGTCATCGGTCGGCCCTGGGCGTCCGCGCTTCGTCTCGGCGGGCGCTGCGCTCGCGACCGTGTGCTCGATCTCCATTGCGACGCCTTCGAACACCGCGAGGCCGATGGGGGAGACGTCGCCGACCGACTGCGGCGGCGGCGAACCCGTCGCCCGCCACGCGATCGTCTTCACGATCTCGGGCAGACTGATCTCGCGCATCGCGCGGGCTGTCAGTTCGATGTCGCCGTCGATGTGCAAGCCGACCACAATGAGGCGCCCGCTGTCGTCTTCGCCGAGGCGTACGAATAACGGCGCGATCTTGCGCGCGGTGTCGATGATGCGAATCCAGCCGTCGAGGCCGGGCGCCGTCGTCTCGGTGTCGATGTCCCACCGTGAGTGCTGCGTGCGCGGGCCGGGGATCGGCTCGGGGCGCGGATCGGCGGCGAGGGCTGCCTCGCGGCGACGCTGTCGCTCGGCAAGTTGCCGTTCTTCGTCGGGCGTCAGCGGTCGCGGCTCGCGCTTACGGTGATCGTCGCTCATGGCTCGATGCTACATGCTCGTAACAAATAATGCGACATGCGTGCGCGAGACATTCGTAATGCGTAGATCGGCGTGGATCCAGCGGTGCGGGTGTCTCACGAGCGTGCACCGAAGTCGAGACGGCAAAGACGTGCACACATGTTGCAGAAGTGGCTACGGTGAAGCCATGACGACGACACTGATCGACGAGGAACGAGCCCGGCGCGAACTTCCGCGGCCCGCGCTCGCCCGAGCAGTCCGAGAGGCCGCAGGCGTCAGCCAGGACGCGATCGCCCGCGAACTCGGCGTGACGCGCATGACGATCTGTCGCTGGGAGGCGGGCACGTTCAAGCCGTCCGGCGACCGACTCATCGCCTACGCGACGCTGCTGCGCGAACTTCAGCAGATCACCGGGGGTGCGCGATGAGCACGACCACGACGAGTGCACTGACGCTCGACGATGTGCGAGGCCGAGCCGTGCTGACCATCGACGAGACGGCGGCGCTGCTGGGCATCTCTCGCCCGAGCGCCTACAAGCAGGCGCGCACGGGCGAGTCGTTTCCGGTCAAGCGAATCGGGCGCCGTCTCGTCGTAAGTGTCCCTGCGCTCATCGCGTGGCTCGGCGAGGGCTGACGCCCGCTGAACGACCGACAGACCGACCACCACTCGACGGGAGCGAGAACCCTTGGGCTTCATCCAGATTCCAGACTGGGCCGCACGCGGCGTGCTGCATCCACGCGAGTTCGCGGTCTACGCCGCGCTGCTCTCCCGCGCCGACGCGAGGACGCGCGAGTGCTACCCGTCGTACGGGACGCTGGCGAGCGATTCAGGCGTCGCGCGCCGACAGGTCGGGTTCGCGCTCGCCGAACTCATCGACGAAGGGCTCGTCTCGAAGCGGCTCGGGCGATCCGTCAATCGCTACATCGTCGAGCGGTTCGCCGACGTGCGCCCCGAGGGGTTCCGCTCGCGCTTCGAGCGTGGGGATCGGCTTGCCGTCCGCGCCACAGTGCGCGAGACGCACTCTGCACCGAGCGATGACGTCGACACAGTGCGCGAGACGCGCTCTGAGGGTCCCGACACAGTGCGTGAGACGCCTTCCGCAGAGTGCGCGATCAGCACTCCGCAGAGTGCGCGAGACGCCCTAGAACCATACCCAGTAGAACCAGACCCAGAAGAACCATCTCGGGTGCATCGCGATGCGACGCACGCCGAAACGGATGATGACGTCGACGTCTCGGCCTTCGAGGCGGCTGCCGCTACCAGCGCGGCAACGACGACCCGAATCACCGACAGGCAGTTCGCGTTGCTGAACGACTGGTGCATCCTCGCAGGCTTCGGCACCCCGAGCGACAGGACGGTCGCGTGGATGCGCTCATTGACGGTCGAGCAGTTCGAGGGCGTCAAGCGGAACTGGATGCGCGAGCGCGATTCGCGGGGGCGCGGTCCCGGCTACGACGGCCCCGGCGCGGGGGATGCCGAGTACGAGCACCTGAGCGCGCGCGGCAAGCAGTGGGCCGATGTCGGGTGCATGCCGGGGGAGATGCGCCGATGAGTTCATCACTGCACGCACAGCGTGAACACACCAAAGGAAACCCCAGATCACAGCCGACCGCCTTTGACGCGAAGTCAGGGACTCGACGAGAGGAACCCACGATGACCGATGACGCTTTCCGCGCGCTCGTCGACCGTGCACACCGCGTCGTGACAGATCCCGACCGAGACGCCCTGCGCGACGTGAAGCGCGAACGGCGCGCTGCGCTCGGCGGCTACATCGCCGCGATGAACACGGTGTCACGCGGCCACGAGGCTGCGATCAAGGCCTACATGAGCACGTTCACCGCGGAAGCCGCAGCGCATCGTGCAGAGGCGCGCGAACTGCGCGAACTGCTTGTCGCGCTCGTCTGCACCGTGCACGGGGGTGCGCGATGGTCATGAGCGAGTACCGGCGCATTCACGCCGAACTGAAGCGCACCCGCGGCTCGGCGGTCGGCCAGTCCTGTGCTGCGCCCGGCTGTGACCGCCTCGAGGACGGCTGGGGGCTGATCGGCGAAGGGCTCATCTTCGGCCTGAAGGACGGCGATGCAACCCCGACGACGTGCCGGTGCGGTGGTCACGCGACCCGAAGGACTATGCCCCGCTGTGTTACTCGCACAACGCGCAGTTGGATCACGGCGGCGACTGGCTCTACTGCCCGCGAGGCCACTACCGCCTGACGTTCGGCAAGGACTCGAAGGGCGATTGCATCGGGTGCCGTCGCGAGCGACTGCGTGAGTTCAAGCGTCGTCGACGCGCTGACGCCGAGTACCGAGCGCATGAGCGCGAACAACGACGGACACGCCGCGCAGCGGCACGAATGGGAGGAACCGAGCAGTGACCACGAACGAACCGAAGACGAATGCCGAGCGGCGCCTGACCGCGGCGCAGCGCGCCGACGCAGCCCTGCAAATGCGGCTGCGCCGGGCGACGTACCGCGAGATCGCTGCCGCGCTCGGCTACTCGAACCCCGGCAACGCGCACCGCGCCGTCGAGCGTGAAATCGCGAAGGTACCGCGCGAGCACGCGAAGCAACTGCTCACACAGGAACTCGAATTATTCGACGCGTTGCAGCGGGAACTCATGCCCGCCGCGCTCGGAGAAGGGACGACACGCGACGGCTCGCCGAAGGCCCCCGATCTGTGGGCCGTCGATCGGGTGCTGTCGATCATGGATCGCCGCGCTCGGCTCATGGGGCTCGACAAGATCAGCGGCGATTCGGGAGTCGACGAGTTCAAGACCGTGCTGGCCGCATGGGCGATGACGATCACCGATCAGGTGAACGCCGCCGAGAAGACCACTGCTCGCGACCGCGTGCAGGACACCGAGGGGGAAGGAACCCAACAGTGACCACGAACAACTACGCGACCGCCGTGCGCGGCTACCGCGACGAACTGGGAGCGGCGATGCAGTACGCCGACGCTGACCTCGCACCCGAGGCGATCGCGACCCGTAGGCGGGCGCGCGTGCACGCAGCCCGTCAGGCGCTGCTCGCGGCGCGCCCGGTGCTGCCGCAGAACGTGCCGACGCGTGACGGCGTGATCGCGTCGCTGCGCCCGAAGACTGCCGACGAGATCGCACGCGTGCAGCACGAGGCGGTGAAGGTACAGGCGCTGCTCGACAAGGGCCGGCCACTCGCGCAGATCATCGCGAACGCGGACGAGACGCGCGCTCTCGCGATCGCTGATCTCGTCGAGACGCTGCCGCAGGTGCTCGACTCGAACGCGGCCGACGAGATCATCGCGGAGGTTCATGGGCTCGTGTTCGACCGGCTCGCCGATCTCGGCGTCGAGGCTGCGATGTCGGTGCGCGATGCCGAGCAGCAGTACGCGCCTGCGATCGCATGGCACCGCGCCATGACCGAAGCCGCCGAGGGCAGCGACGCGACGGTCGGCGCGTGGCAGGACGTCTACCGCGCCGATCAGTCCGGGTACGAGGCGATCCGCGGCGGGCTCGACGGCGCTGTCGATCAGTGGGTCGGTCGGCTCGACGCCGCCGACGAGTAAGGCCGGTGCGACGCGTCGGTCATCCGCGTCGCATCCGCGAGGGGCGGTGCTGTCGTACGTCTCGCTCCGCCCCTCGCACATGTCCCGCGGCAGCCCAGTGCACGTCAGAGCATGGCAAGAGATTGGAGTGCGCGAGCGACGGCGGCATCGTGCTCGAACCGCGCTTGAGCGATCAGGCCTCTTCGCAGTTGCTTTCGCAGTTGACCCTCGCTCGGCCATTGCTTTGCGCGGCCTTGCTTGTGGATGTCCCACGCATCGGCTGCCACCGATGCTCGGTCCCCTCCCGAGACGGCGGCGTTGATGGCTTCGACCACCGATCTGCTCGCGGTCGTGGCCAGTCCGAACTCGACAGCATCGCCGCCGACGAGGATTTTGATCGTCGAGTACGCCATCCCGGTCTTGGTGATCAGGGCTGCGCTCACGGCGCGGATCGGGATATCAAGGTCGCCTCCGACCCCCGCGTTGATGCCGGTGACGGCGGTGCTGACCCCGAGGGTTGCGGCGCCTAGGAACGCCTTCCACACTGAAACGCCGCCGGTCGTCGAGATGAAGAGACGCGACGTAGACACGTGCACCTTCGCTGGCTCTCCGCCGCGCCCGATGGTCGCGATGCTGAGGAGAGTTCGCTCGGGGGGAGTGGCGGTGGAAACCTGCCGATCGGCCCTGGTGGGTACTGCCGGGGTAGAGTTCCGCGTCGTCAACCAGACTTCGTAGTAGGCGTGAGCGGCATCGCGGTCGTCTGCGAGTACAACGGCCTCTTTGTCGGTGAGTTCAATCCCCAGCAGTCGTCGAGCCGTGGAGTTCCGCAGGCACGCGAGAAATTGCTCATACGAGGTCCCCATGCGGGCATCCTAGTGATCGGAGACTGCTTGCGGTCGTTTGTCGATAGACCTGTCCGGGTCTCGCCCACATATCGCGTGTTCCCTGCGCCGACCGCCGTTGATCTGGGCTATCTGCGCGCGCTGCACAATGGTCGTGCAGCGCGCGCGTTCCTAGTCGTCATCGGGCCGTGTGACCCTCGTCGACCCGGCTGAGGTTCGGTAGCGTCGCTATCGAGAAGGGAGGCTGTGTGATTGAAGGAATCGTCATCACTGTGGTTGCTGCAATCGTCGTCGCAACCGGTCGAGCGCTTTGGAAGCGGCGGGGCGCTCTTCCCCGGATGTATCGCGAACAGCGCGAGGCCGACTTGACGATGAAGCGTGAAGATGCTGCTGAAGAACTCAGGGCCCTGTGAGAGCAGGTCTCTGAGGTCGCTCGCACTCGAAACGATGCCATTCCCATCTCGTCGAGGGGCACCAACCCGACCATCGTGACTCTCTCCGAGGGGTCGATGCGGTACTACTTCCGAGACCACGCTGCCTATGTGCGCCCGATGCGTGCGGGTCAGGTTCCACCGACACGGACGTTCCGCGGCAAGGCCCCTGTGCCGGTCTCCCGGTGGACGCGCGACCTCTTGAAGCAGTGGCTCGCGGACAACTCGCGCCAAGCGAATCGATCGCGCGCGCCGCATCAATCCGATAGGCGCCCGGTCGACGTCGACGAGCACGCGCCGCCGCGCGCGGGAGATCAGGAATGGGCGATCCTGCATGGGTGCCCGAGCAAGCGGATAGTCGTGCAGCACCATTCCGGACCACGACCCGCCGCTGCTCCGCGTGCTCGCGTGCGAACGGTGTGGCTGCCCACACAGTGAGCACGCGTCCCGAGAAGTCGCAGATCAGCGGGCGTTGGCCGTTGACTCCGTGTCAACAGCGGGAGCGGCGCAGCGGGTGTGTCGGCGGGCGCCGCGGGGGAGATTGGTGCGGCGCCCGCGCTATGCCGGGCAGGGCGCGCTCGCAGCCCGTGGCTGGCACGACGACAGCCTGAGCAGCGATCTCTCGCCTACGGGGCGCTCAGCGCCGCTGAGCGGGCAAACAACGTTTCGTGAGTTCGGCGGCAATAGCATGCAGGCATGACGACACCCGCCGAGATCGCCGCCGAGAGCGCGACGAGCGCCTTCGACCTGGCTGCACTGATCCCGCTCGGCGCCGTCCTCAGCCTGATCGGTGTGCTCATCGCCGCAGCCTGGGCCGCGCGCTCGGCAATGATCGTCCGACTGCTCGACTCGCAGCGTGCCGCCGCGGATCGGTTCGCCGCGTATCAACAAGACGCCGTCGCAGCGATCAACGAACTCGGCCTATCGATGGCGCGCTATATCGAGCAGGCTCAAGATGCAGTGAAGCGGGGGGCAGCCGACGCAATCAAGGCAGCCCCGGAACCGGCGCCCGACCAGATCAAGTTCGATGTGAGTCTCGATCCCGAATGGCAGGCGCGCGTCACGCGCGCAACGGACGCATGGCGGCTCATCCTCGCGCGAGGGCATGCCTTCGCTGGCAACGGCGTGCACGACGCCCTGGCCGCGGTCGACGAGCAGCGAGCCGTCGTGGTCGGACATCTGAACAAGCATCGCTTCGGCGACGCGAAGTCCGCGGTAGATCGGTTGCGCGAGTACGAGTCGCGTCAGGTCTATCGCCGCCTTCAGGTCGTGGCGCTCGAACGCGAGGTCACGATGATGCGGCTCGTGCAGACACGGCGCCTGCGCCGGGAGATGAAACGCGCCGAAGCGTTCGCGATCGAGCAACTGCAACGCGGCGAGCAGATGATCGCCGACGCCGAGCGCGAGCATCGGAACGGCGGCACGCCGCAGACGGGTGCGTAGCAGCCCGGTCGATCAGTCGAGCGTCATCGCGCAGTGGTGCGGCTCACCGTTCGCGCGCACCCAGTGAAGTTCAGCTGTGATCTGCGGCGGTGACGCCATGCTGCGCCACCAATCGAGCCGGAACGACTGGCCCGGGCGCATGTTCTTGGTGTCGGGCATCGTCACGCTCAGTCGCTCGTTCGTGTGCTTGTCGTCGATCTTCACGCTGACGTCGGTCACCGGCCCGTCGCCGCCGAGATGGAACTTCCACGCGCGACCGCTCTGCACGTACTCGGGTACGCGAGTCCACCGGTTCTTGTAGCGCTCGCGCTCGGCCCGTTCGACGGCGTTCCGTTCTTCGATCGCGGATGCGATGCGCTCGGATGCGGCGGCGGCGCGTTCTTCGTGCTGCTGTGCTTCGCTCGCCGACGAGCGGGCGTCGAGGCGAGAGCGTCGGGCTTCCCACGCCTGCCACCCTGCGATCAGCGCGGCGACGACAGCAACGATGGGTGCGATCCATTCCATGTCGCGCGCGATCGCCGGGGGCGCCGACATTGTTCTCGTCAGGCGAGCGAAGTATCTGTGCGACAATCACCCGATTCAAAGACGCACCTGACTAGACTCCCCAATGTGGCGAGGAAGAAGAAGATCAACCTCGGCGGCACGATGGTCGAAGGTACGGAGATCGGGTTCCGGCCCTCTGGGGAGCACTGGAACGAGTACCTACTCGACGACGGAACCGTCGTTCGGATCAAACTGGTGCTGACCAGCGTTGTGCGTATCGACGGGATGTACGACTCGGAGGGTGAGCCGGTCTACTTCGTCAACAGCCAGAATGTCATGGGCGTCTCTGCGCCCGATGATCTCAGGAGAGAACCCGATGCTGACGATCAGTAATCAGTGGCAGGAACAGACGTCCTTCCGCAGCGACGAGGCGTCTTCGGCTTCGGGAACGGCGTCGAAGCGCACGACACAGTGGATTCGTATCCAGGAGAGCCAGCCGCGAGTGAGCGTCGAGATGATCGCAGGTATTCCCGAGCGACTGCTGCACGACTACGCCGAGGCGGCGGTGCGCCACGCGCGGACACACGAGATCGAGCCCGGTGAGTGGTTCTCGGAGATCGTCGGCTTCGAGGGGCTGTGGGCAGACGGCAGCAGCCGCGAAATGGCCGAGGCCGACCTGCTCTCGGCGATCCCCGGATGGGTCGAGTTGCGACTCAGCGCGGGCGGAGACGTGCCGGTAATCGACGGCTACGATCTCAACCTTCCGCTGGCAGGGTGAGTCCCCTACCGGCTCAGACGACCCGGAAAGAGTTGATCGCTCGACTACGGGCGATGGGCTTCGATGGGCCGTTCGCCGGGACGGGTAAGCATCCCGAGTTCATGCAGCGCGGCGCTCAGACGGTGCGGCTGCCGAACAAGCACAGCCAGAAGAGCGATATCGGACGCACGTTGCTCGCGAACATTCTTCGGAACGCTGGCATCACGACGATCGAGTGGGAACAAGCGGGCTGATCCGGGCGACTGCTCGCATCCGCTGCACGCGATCGAGGTAGTCGAGATGCGGCCATGTCTCGATCTCGCCCGTCGCACGGTCGACGGTGATCCACGCGCCGCCCGCCATGACGAGCCCGCGGCTCTCGTCGTCGAGCACGCGCTGCGGCGTCACGAGGAAGACGCCGTCGTCCTCCCAGCCGTCACGAACGAACGGCTCGCCGAAGTGCCCGGCAGCGATCCGCAGCGCGGCGTCGAACGTCAGCATCATGTGTCCTCTCGGAAGCATTCGGGGCGGCAACGTTAGGGAGGGCAACGGCCCTTTTGTGTGTGCACCTGTGTGTGCACACTGCCGATCACTGCCTGTCACGGGTTGTCATGGGGGAGGGCATCGGCACCGGGGAGAGCCAACTCTCGACTACTCCCCGGCACGCGATGTCACTACGTGTCACGGCGGGGCGCTCTCTGGGGGTCAAGGGGTCGCAGGTTCAAATCCTGTCATCCCGACCGGAAGAGGCCCGGAATCTCGCAAGAGGTTCCGGGCCTTCTGCATGTCCGCGATAGCCCGAGGGCACGTTTGGGGCACGCGGTGTCGGAATCGAGTGCCATGCTGTGCCTGTGCCGAACCCCTATGACGACGACCTGTCTGTGCTCCAGGGCCTGAACTTCCTCCAGGAGTCTGACTCGGCGAAGCATCTGCTCGCGTATGGCATCCGGGCATTGCGAACCGCGGCGTTCATCGAGACGACGCGAGACCCGATCATGACGATGTTGTCGATCGGCGTCGAGAAGATGTTGAAGATCGGTCTTGGACTGGACTACCTGGCGACCAACCGCGTGTGGCTGCCCTTAGCGGTACTCAAGAACGACTACCGGCACAATCTCGTCAAGATGGAGGCGCTGTTGCGTGACGCTATTCGAGACAACGTCGGTCGAGCCACGCATCGCTATTACATCGACCAGGCCCTCGCGGCGGTGGAGAGTGATCCCGTTTGGATGCCGCTTGTCGCCGCACTGAACCGATATGGACAGGAGGGTCGGTTCTACTATCTCGATGCGCTCGCCGAGAACCCGCAGAGGGAGGAGAGCCCACAGGTGTTCTGGGATGCGGCCGAACGTGTAGCGCTCGAGAACGAGCCTGAGCTCAATGACCTCTTCCGCAAGATGGTCGATGACTTCTCTCTTTCGGAGGAGTTCTACAGCAAGCTCAACTCGCGCATGGCCGACAGTCTGCAGCGGTATTGGGACCTGGTCGCGATGGCCGGGGTTCAGGGTGTGCTTGGGGATCGCGGCAAGGGGTGGGGTTACGACTTCAAGCTGATAGGGCGTCAGATCGCGGGCGACTGACCCGGAGTCCGCGATGATGTGGCTGTGGCGAAGAACGACCTCAACCAGCGCATCCTCGATATCGCTGCCGCAACGGAAGCTGAAGCTCAGAAGGCCGCCGATTCAGGCGATCTGGCCGAGGCTAAGCGTGTGCTGTCGAATGGCATCCGTGACCTGCGCGACTACAAGCGAGAACTGACCGAGGCCGAGCGTTCGATTCGCGAACAGTTTCAGGATGCAAAGCTCAGCAACCGGGCTTCCGGACAGACTGTCGGCATGTTCGTCGGGAGCAAGACGCGCGCCGCCATGGCGCGCGGTCGAGCAGCCCAAGGGTAGAAAGCTCGCCGCCAATCAGTCCGCTGCGTTGCAGCCATATGCTCAGGCGAAGATGAATGTCGACCGAGCCATCGCCACCATCGACCGAGCCAAAGCTGACGTCACGAACGAGGTTGCACGGCTGCGAGAGAGTGGCAAGACGCCCGCTGCCCGGCCAGCGGCCACGGCTGAAAGAGCCGCCCAGGTCGAAGCGGCATCACCCCCACCGCCCCCGCCACCACCGGTTCCAGCTCAGTGGGCCGCGGACCCGCATGGGCGGCACCAACATCGATACTGGGACGGCGCGCGGTGGACCGAGCATGTCGCGAATGATGGAGTGGCGTCAGTCGATCCTCTCTAGACCCCGATCGCCACGATGGGCGCGGGAGCGACCGTCCCGGCTGCGATGTGCGCCGAGAACGCGGCACGGTGGCGACTGTAGTCGCGCGGGCGCAGGTGGGCGTAGACCTTGTCGGTGATGGCGTAGCTTGCGTGCCCCATCGCGCGGGACAGCTCGTGCATGTCGAGCGCGCCGCTCTCCAGTGCCAGCGTGGCGAAGGTGTGTCGCAGCTCGTGGAAGTGCAGCCCCCTCAGGCCTGCGCGGTCGCATGCGGGCTTGAAGGTGTAGCGGTAGAAGCCCTTCGGATCGAAGGCGTACTCGTAGCTGACCTTCCGGTGCCCTGGAACCTTCCCCGGCCACAGGTCAGCTTCGAGGTCGTCGCGATGAGGGTGATTCCGCAAATACACTCCGATGTCGCGGAACAGACCTTCGTCCAGGATCGGCACGGCGCGAACGGCGCGGGCGGTCTTCGGAGCGCCGGTGATGTACCCCTTGCTGGTGTGCGTCTTGTTGAGCTTCACCTGGACCTCGCCGCGGCGCAGGTCGATGTCGCGGATGCGCAGCGCGGCGACCTCTCCAGCACGTAGGCCGGTCAGCGCGGCGAAGCGCACCAGCAAGTCGTATGGCGGTTGAGCGACCAACTCGGCGGCGAGCGCGTTGACAAGGATGCCGAGGCCACTCTGGCTCCCCGGCAGGATCACCACATCCCGTGCGGACGGGGCGGTGAGACCCGCGGGAGTGAGCGCGCCGAGTTCACCTGCGAACCAGGATTGCAGCTCGGGCAGGCCCGCACCAGGCGGCCGGCTCACCACCACCTCGCTTCGTGCAGCGCGAGCGAACGCGGCCCGCACGAGACGCTCGGGCAGTAGCTCCCTATCGGGGTAGCCGGAGTGCAGCGCGATCACATCGTTCGGCGTCGTGCGGAGCGCCGCCGACCAGCCCGGGATGCGATGCCGCGGGGAGCCGAGCGCTGCCGTCTGCCAGCCGTAGTCGTTCGGGCGGACCGCACGGATCCCGCGCACGAATGAACGCAGGCTCAGGAAATGTACGTCAGTTCCGCCCTGCAGGCCGTTGCTGTCGATGTCGTCACCCAACCGGCCTGGCGCACGCACCTGCGCTCGCTCAGGCAGCAGCTCACTGGACGTCGCGATCTCCTCATCGGCGCGTGTCGGTGGCCATGGAAAACTGCCCGTAGGCGGTCACGAGACCTGCCCGTAGGTGGCCAGGAGAACTGCCCGTTGGTGGCCATGAGTTCTGCCCACGTCTGATGGTTCCGCCCCGCGCGTCGTCGCGATGGTGGGGCCCCTTCCCGGTTCGATGACGGGTGCTTAGGTCGTCGTCGCCCGGGAAGGGGCTGTGTTGAAGTCTGACGGAGAAGTCATGGAGATTCTGGAAGCGTTCGATGCGACGGGGTCGTATCGGGCTGCGGGGCAGCTCGCGGGTTGCTCTCATCACACGGTCGCCGCGTATGTCGCGGCGCGGGACGCGGGCCGGCCTGTCGGCGCTGCGGCGCGCAGGCCGCGCGTCATCGACGAGTTCCTGCCGAAGGTCGAGGAGTTGGTCGAGAAGACGAAGGGCAAGGTTCGGGCCGACAAGGTCCACGAGGTGCTGACCTCGATCGGGTTCGAAGGGTCGGAGCGGTCGACCAGGCGGGCGGTCGCTGCGGTGAAGGCGTCGTGGCGGGCGGGGAACCGTCGGGTGCATCGGCCGTGGGTCACCGAGCCGGGGCTGTGGTTGCAGTACGACTTCGGCGACGGGCCCGTGGTCGGCGGGGTGAAGACGGTGCTGTTCGTCGCCTGGCTCGCGTTCAGTCGGTTCCGGGTGGTGATCCCGATCCGCGACAAGACCCTCCCGAGCGTGTTCGCCGCGTTGGATCGGACGTTCCGGGCGGTCGGGGGCGCGCCGACGTATGTCCTCACCGACAACGAGAAGACGGTCACCACGATGCATATCGCGGGGGTCCCGGTCCGCAACGCGCAGACGGTGTCGTTCGCCGCGCATTACGGGGTCACGGTGCTGACCTGTCAGCCCGCGGACCCGGCCTCGAAGGGTGGCGCGGAAGCGTCGGTGAAGCTCGCGAAAGCGGACCTGGTGCCCACCGATGCGAACCTCCGCGACCAGTACGCCTCATTCGGCGAACTCGAGGCGGCCTGCGACGCGTTCATGGACGACGTCAACGGGCGGGAGCACCGGGTGACCAAGCGGCGCCCGGTCGAGGTGCTCGCTGAGGAGCAGCAGCGGCTGCACCCGGTCCCGGGTCGTGCTCACACCATCGCGTTCGGAGTGTCCCGGCGGGTCGGGGAGAACACGCCGATGGTCGCGTTCGAGAACGGGCAGTATTCCGTCCCGCACCTGCTGATGGGCGCGGAGGTGTTCGTCCGTGTCCAGGGCGCCGCTGACTCCGAGCGGGTCGTGATCGTCCACCACGGCATCGACGGGCCCGTCGAGGTCGCCCGACACGACCGCGCCCGCCCCGGGACCCCCAGGATCGACGACGCCCACTTCCCCGCCCAGCCGGGGGTGAAGGTTCCCGGCGACTACACGATCAAGGCCCGCAGCACCGAGGAGGCGGAGTTCCTCGGTATCGGTCACGGCGCCGCGGCCTGGCTGCTCGAGGCCGCAGCGGCCGGGACGCAGCGGATGAACCAGAAGATGCGGGAAGCCGTCCAGCTCGCCCGGATCCACGGGATCGAGGTCGTCGACGAAACCCTCGGCACCGCAGCCGCGTATGGCCGGTTCGATACCGGTGATCTCACGTCGATCCTCGGCAGCCGGATCACCGCGACGCCGGCGAGAGCGGCGTCGGAGACCCGGTCGCTCGCGCAGGGCACGTCCGGGTGGGCCGCGATCGGCCAGCCGCGGGGTGTGATCGTCCCCGTCGTCGAGATCATCGCGACGGACGAGGAGGACGAGCTGTGAGCGTCGCGACCCCTGCCGCCCCGCCGATCCCGGCCGAGTTGGAGCAGACCATGCGGCAGCTGAAGATGCCCTACGCCCGCGGCATCGCACCCGACGTGTTCGCGACCGCAAGGGCACAACGCTGGGAACCCGCGGAGGTTGTCAAAGCACTCCTCGACGCCGAGATCGCCGGCCGGTCCCGGTCCATGCTCGCCGCCCGCCGCAAGGCCGCCGGGTTCCCCACCGGGAAGACCTTCGACTCCTGGGACCAGTCCCTGTCGACGATCCCGGCGCCGACCCAGCAGGCGTTGCGGACCCTGGAATGGGTGCACCGGCGGGAGAACCTCGTGATCTGCGGGCCCGCCGGGACAGGGAAGACGTTCTTCCTCGAAGCGCTCGGCCAGCACGCCGTCGAACAAGGCCTCCGCGTCGCGTGGTTCCGGCTCGAGGACCTCGGCGCGCTGATCCGCGCGCACCGCGTCGACGACACCGTCACCCGCACCGTCGCCCGGATCCTCCGCGCCGACCTCGTCGTCGTTGACGACATCGGTCTACTCGGCGTCGGCGACGACGCCGCGGAAGGCCTCTACCGGCTCGTCGACGCCGCCTACGAGAAACGATCGATCGCGATCAGCTCGAACCTGCACCCCTCCGGGTTCGACGAGCTCATGCCCAAGACCCTCGCGACCGCGACCGTCGACCGGCTCCTCCACCATGCCCACCTCGCGCAGACCACCGGCGAGTCCATCCGCCTCGCGCAGGCCCCTCGCCGGCACGGGGGTGACCCCCATGACCTGACCCGGCGGGACTGCCTCACGCGGCCAGGGCCACCACAACCCGGTGGGCAGAACTCCTGGCCGCGAATGGGCAGTTCCACTGGCCACCAGCGGGCACTTCCGCTGGCCGCCTATGGGCAATTCCTACTGGCCGTTGACAGGCGCGCTCCGCGAGCACGCCCCGGCTGCGCACCTGGATGCCGTACCGCGCGGCGGTCTGAACCTCTGGCTGCGCCTACCAGAACACACGAACCTGCTTCAGCTCGCCCAAGAATGCGAAGCCCACGGCGTCATCATCGCTGCAGGCGACGACTGGTTCCCCGCCGAACCGACCGGCCGCTATCTTCGCCTCAAATGCTCTGGCCCCAACCCCACCGCGTTCCCTGAAGCCGCGCGAGTCATCGGACACGCCCTCGCGAACGGACAGTGATTTTCTTCGGTGTCGATAGCGCTCCTGGGGTCCTCCCGTTCGCACTCCATACGGCGGCTCTCATGATTGGATGTCGTCTTCCTTTCTCGGGGGTGGGAGCTGGCCGGCGACCATCGCGATGAGCGCGGCGGCACGTGCGGAACGCCGTCAATGAGAAGAGCCGGCAGCAGAAGGACGAGACCGGCCGCGGTGAGTTGCCACCCGGCAAGGCCAACGTCGGAAACCCCTTCTCCTGGCGCGAGCACGAGAATGCCTTGATGCAGCTGCACGGGCTGTGCTCGGGCGGTTCCATCGCGCCCACCCTGCGGTGCGGATCAAGCTCCGAGGCGGCCACCTCGCATTGCCTCGCTTCACGAACGCTTGACGAGTTCTACTGTTCCTTCGCGGTCCTCGGTTCGCTGGACGAATCCTTCGCTCGTGTATAGGTGGAGGTTCTTTGTGCTCCGCGATCCGGTGCTGAGCTCTATCCGGTCGCAGGAGCTGGCGAGAGAATTCGCCGCGTGCCGGAGCAGCCAGCGTCCGATTCCACGGCCAGAGAGATCTGGAACGACGGCGAGTCTGCCGATGTGCCCCGTTTGCGATGTGCGTCGAGCGCGAACCATTCCGATGAGGCGGCCGTGGAGCCAGAGTCCGATGGTCTCCCACTCGGTGAGCCAGGTCCGCACGTCTTCCAGGGTCTCGGTGAACGGAGCGAGGTCCAGCGTTTCGTTGCTCAACGCCTCGTCAACCCAGCAGCATCGCTGCAGAACCAGTACATGCGGCGCGTCGTCGAGAGTCAACGGACGGGTGTAGCTGCCGGGCAGCGGCCCGGCGTCGATACCGGGTCGTGCGGCCTCCCGCATGGGCTTAAGTGCGTGAGCCAGTCCGACCAGTTCCTCCAGCAAGCCGTTCGCGGACGCGGTCAGGTGTGCGCTCGGCCGCACCGCAGCCGAATCGATCGTGTCTTTCAGGCGCAGGGCGATGGTCGAGCCGAGCGGGACGAGACGAAGCGTCGTGATCACCTGTTTCGCGTGCTGGACGGATCGGGTGCCTGCCGACGTATTGCCGTAACTCACGAACCCCATGGGCTTCCACGCCCACTCATGGCTCAGGTAGTCGAGGGCGTTCTTTAGCGTTGCGGGCATGCCGTAGTTGTATTCAGGCGTGACCGCGATGAAGCCATCCGCCTCGTCGACGATCTTGCTCCACGCTTTGGTATGCGCGTTGCGATAGGCGCCGAGAGCGGGGTGGTCTTCCTCGTCGAAGAACGGGAGGTCGAGGTCGCGCAACGACACGTGCTGAAGCTCCACGTGGAGTGACTCAGCGTGAGGGGCGACAGTTCGCACGAGCCAATTGGCGACCGCCGGGCCGATCGCTCCGGGCCTGGTGCTGCACGTGAGGACCACAACTCTCAGAGGCTTCGTTGACATGTAAACGAGCCTAGATCGTAGAATGATTACATGTCAACGAAACGAATGGGGTCGGCGGCGCCGTGGTTGAGTGAGGATGAGGAAGTCGCCTGGCGTGCTTTCCGTCGCATGGCGATCGCCGTGCAGGCCGGTGTGGTGCACGACCTCGCCCCGTCGGGCCTTTCGGAGCCCGACTACGACGTGCTCAGCACCCTGGTCGAAGCGCCAGAGATGACGAGCACACTGCATGCCCAGGCGCAGAAGATGGGGTGGTCACGGAGTAGGCTCTCGCGTCACGCTGGCAGGATGGAAGCGCGCGAGTTGATTCGCCGTGACCCTGACCCGGCAGATGGTCGGGGTTGCCTGCTCGTCCTCGCCCCCCTCGGTCTCGAGGCTCTGCGTGGAGCGACGGCCATGCACTTGGAATCCGTGCGCCGCCGCTTCGCCGATCGGCTCGATTCGCGTGACCTCGACGACATCGTGCGAGTCTCTGGAAAGCTCGCCCAGGCCCCCGAGTCGGATCTATGACACGTAGGCCGTGAGCAGTCTGTCGAGGACCTCGTGGGACTGCTGACGAGCCAGATCGGTGTCATCGTGTTGGGCCGTCCACAGGGCGGCCTCGTTCATCGCCCCGGAGAGCTGCGCAGTGGACGCATCGAGGGTCTCTTCTGGAATCCCTGCCGCACGTAGGGCCTCCCGCAGATGCGTCGCCGAGTTCTCCGCGTCGAGTCGGCGCCACTCTTGCCAGCCGGTCACCGCTGGTGCATCGACGAGCAGAATGCGCATGGCGGCTCCGTCCGTGATCGCATCGAGGAACGCGTGTGACCCGGCCCTGAGCTGTTCGTGAGGATGTGCGTCCGCCCTCTGCGCGGCCGCCACGACAGCTCGTGCGACGTCGGCTTGGAGCTGGGCGACGACCTCGTCGAACAGTGCGACCTTGTTTCGGTAGTGGTGGTAGACCGCTCCTCGCGTGACCCCGGCGTCCCGTGCGACGTCATCGACCGACACGTCGCTGAAGCCTCGTACGGAGAAGAGCTCTTTCGCCGAATCGAGGATGCGTTGGGCCGTCTGGGCGGCGTCGGCTGCGGAGGCGCGGGGCATGGTCTTCTTCCTTTACATACAGCGTGTATGTATGCTGGCTTCGTTACATTCACATCGTACGTAAAGGATCGCAATGTTCGTCACCAGCCTCTATCCCGTGCTCATGTCTGGCGATGTCGGCGCCGCGGCATCCTTCTACCGCGACCTCATCGGTTTCGAGACGACCTTTGAATCCGACTGGTATGTCAGCTTGCGCTTGGGAGAGTTCGAGCTGGCGATCGTGGCTCATGATCACTCCACGGTGCCGGCGGGATATCGTGAGCTTCCGCGCGGAGTGATCGTGAACCTCGAAGTCCGCGACGTCGATGCCGTCCACACGCGGCTGTGCAGCAGAACAGAGGTGAACGTGGTGTTACCGGTTCGCGACGAGGACTTCGGTCAGCGGCACTTCATCGTTGCCGCCCCCGACGGCGTGCTCCTCGACATCATCCAGCCCGTGACCCCCAGCGAGGACTACGCGAGCGCGTATGTGCAGCCATGATGGCTCGCGTTCAGCGAGACCCTGATTCCGTTCACCTCGGGTCTCGCCGAAGGGGAACGAAGACGGCGAGAATCGCCGCAACGAGCGCGTAGGCCACGAGGATCGCGGCGCCGATCATGGGTGAGACCATCGCTGCGGGTGTCAGCGCTGTCTGGCTCGCGATCGCGCCGGTGAGGAAGTCGAAACTCGTCAGCGATGCCGTTGCCCCGCCCGGCAGGAACGAGTAGATTGCGTTGACGCCGGGAACCATCATCAGGACGTACTCGACGAACAGGAAGTAGCCGAGCACGACTCCGATCGCGACGAACGGGGAACGCGCCAACGCGCCGATCCCCACTCCGAGCAGCATGTAGGCGGCAGCGGCGAGGCTGAGCTGTATGAGTGCCGGCGCCAGATCCACCACGTCGACGCCCAGCGGTATGCCGCGGATCCATGTTGCGACCATCAGGGCGAGCAAGGCCGACAGGGATGCGATCGTCCCGTAGGTGAGGCCGAGCACCGTATACACGGCGAGCTTGGCCGTGAGAACTCGACCCCGTCGAGGGGCGAGGAGGAACGTCGTGCCGATCGTGCCGTGCCGGTACTCGCTTGTGATCGCAGTAGTCCCGATCAGCGCGGGAACGAACAGAAGCACGGTTCCGATGCCGAGCACGATTCCCACGCCTTCGGGGGTGTCGATGTCCGGCATGGGCGGCTGGGCGTTCTGTGGTCCGGTGAGCGCTAGGAGGAGCGTCAAGCCGCCACCACATGCGAGCGCAACCAGTGTCGACCACAGTGCAACTCCAGTGGCTCGCAGCCGCGCGGCTTCGCCGTAGACGACATTCACGAGAGGGGTCCTTTCTGCGTGAGGCGCAGGAAAGCTTCCTCGAGGGGAGCATCTTGCGCCACGAGCTGTTCGAGTGCGCCCGTCCAGATGATGCGGCCCCGGTCGATGAGGACGACGTCGTCGATCGTGTGCTCGATCTCATGGAGCACATGGCTGGAGAGCAGTACTGCGCCGCCAGCATCGGCGAATGCGCGCAGGAATGTGCGAAGCCAGGCGATTCCGCCCGGGTCGAGGCCATTCGAGGGCTCGTCGAGCACGAGGATGTCTGGGTCACCGAGCATCGCGGTGGCCAGCGCGAGGCGCTGGCGCATCCCGGTGGAGAAGGTGCCGACCCGACGATCGGCGTACGGCTGCGCCCCCACGAGCGACAACGCGGTGTCGACCCGTGAACGATCCATTCCGCCGAGTGCCGCGTACATGTGAAGGTGGGCGCGTGCCGTCACGCGCGGATGCGCCGACGCGATGTCCAGGACCGCGCCCACCGTCTTCGCGGGCGCAGGCAGATGCGTGTAGGGCAGACCGGCGATGTGTGCGTCACCGCTGTCTGCGCGGACCAGACCGAGCAGTGCGCGCATGAGCGTCGATTTCCCTGCGCCATTGGGTCCGAGGAATCCGACGACGCGCCCGTACTCGACGCTCAAGGTCGCATCTTCGAGCGCAACGATCGCTCCGAACCTCTTGGAGAGTGTCCTCACCTCGATCGCAGCGTTCAAGAGTGCACGTCCGATCGGAGGTGTGCCGCGATCGACTCTGCAGCATCGGTGCTCAGGAGGATCTCGTCGAACCCGACGGCGGTCCGGTCGACGGAGATCCGCAGCAACGGGTACCCGCGCGTCATCGAGACCATGCGCCGCACTCCGGAAGGGTGCCTGAACGTGCCCAGTTTGCGGTAGCCGGAGATGACGAGACCGGACTTCATTCCGAGGCTCTCGGAGGTCCATCCCTGTTCGGTCGATACGTCGCGGATGGCCCACCTCGGTACGACCAGATGTGACAGGCCGGCCATGGTCGCCTCCCAGCCGGGAAACTGCACGTGCACTCCCGTTCGGTCGCATGTGATGTCCGTCATCGCGCACTCCTTGATCATTAGGATGGAATCGTCTTGAGAACATTATCAGCGTGATAACAATGGAGGTCAAGGTGCCGGACAACACTGCTCTGGCGGACGTCGTGCTGCATCCGGTGCGCTTGCGGATCATCCAGCAACTGGGCGGTCGCAACCGCACGACGGCGCAGTTGCGCGAAGCACTCCCGGATATCCCGCAGGCCACGCTCTATCGACATGTGGCTGCCCTCGTCGATGCCGGGGTTGTCGCCGTGGTCGACGAGCGTCGGTCTCGAGGCGCGATCGAGCGAACCCTGGCGCTGGGGGACCGAATGGCCGCCATCGACCACGCCGAGCTTTCTGCGATGAGCGGCGCGCAGCTGCGCACGGCCTTCCTTACTTTCCTGGGAGACGTCACGGGCGATTTCGATCGCTTCCTCAGCGCGGATTCTCTCGAAGCCCGCGAACTGGTCGGATTCGCCCGAACGCCCTTGTATGTGAACAGCGAAGACCTCGCCACGATCCAGGCAGGCCTCGCCGAGCTGCTGACCCCGTACCTGACGGAACGGGAGGACGGTCGGCATCGCGTCACCCTCGCCACGATCCTCCTTCCCGACCCGTGAACGCAGACACAGAACAACGGCAACGCAAAGGAGCCAAGATGCCAACGACGAAGCACATCCTTGTGTACTCGGACTCGCTGACCTGGGGCATCGTCCCGACGACTCGGCAGCGACTCCCTTTCGAGGAGCGCTGGCCCGGAGTCCTGCACGCCGTGCTCAACGCGGGAGGGGATGATCGCATCCGGCTCACGGAGGACTGTCTCAACGGGCGTCGAACCGCCTTCGACGACCCATACAAGCCTGGTCGGAACGCCCTCAGCGGCATCCAACAGGTCATAGAAGCGCGATCCCCGCTCGACCTCGTGATTCTCCTGCTCGGCACGAACGACTTTCAATCAATGCACCAGCACACGCCCTGGCACTCCGCGATGGGCATCGCAGCGCTCATCGACGCGATCAGGAGGGCGCCGATCGAGCCCGGGATGCCGATCCCACCGATTCTCGTCGTCGCGCCCCCGCAACTGGACAACCCTCGAGGGCCGATCGGTCCGAAGTTCGTGGGCGGGGATATCGCCGCCCGCGGTCTCGCGCAGGCGATTCGACATGTCTGTGAAGACGCCGGCGGCGTCTTCTTCGACTCGAACACGATCATCACCAGCAGCACGCACGACGGCGTGCATCTCGACGCCGACCAGCACCACGCCTTGGGTGTCGCACTCGCGCCGGTCGTCGCGGGCGTGATGGCAGACCGCGATGCGGGGTGAGACTCTCCGGAGTGCGGGTGCGACTACTGGTCTCGCCCCGCAGCAGCAGCAGCAGGACGCGGTCGCCGTGGTGCAGCGATTCCACCACGTGCCCCGTCGCGCCGAGCTCAGTCCCCGTCGTCCGGCACCCAGCGCAGGAGGTCGCCCGGCTGGCACTCCAGCGCCGTGCACAGCGCGTCGAGGGTCGTGAAGCGCACCGCCTTGGCGCGCCCGTTCTTCAGCACGGCGAGGTTCGCCGGAGTGATGCCGACGAGCTCGGCGAGCGTGCCGACGGCCATCTTGCGGCGTGCGAGCATCACGTCGATGTCGACGACGATCGCCATCACACCACCTCGTCGAGCTCGGCGCGGAGCGTCTGCGCCTCGGCATCCCGCTCGATCGCCTGCGCGAGCAGGCGCCGCATGACGACCACCAGCAACGCGACCCCGGCGATCGTGAACGCGCCGCCGCTGATGAGCGCCACGAGTCCCGGCGCGACACCCCCCGGCGCAAGTGCGACCGCGAGCGCGAAGGTGAGGACGGATGCCGCGGCGATCGCCCCGATGATGATGTCGATGTACCGGAACGAGCGCACCGAGAACACCGCGCCGCGGCGCACGAGCGTCAGCAGGCGCCACACGCACACCGCGAAGACCTGCAGGGTGAGGATGACCGCCGCGAAGATGACGATGAACACGATCCGGCCGGGGACGGGCGTCCCGGCATCTGCCAGGTCGTTCCACACCAACGGCAGCATGACGAGCTGGACGAACAGCGACCCCGCCAGTGACAGCGCGATCACCACCTTGAGCACCGCGATGGTCACTCCGTGCATGGCATTGCCTCCCGTGAGTCGATGGAAATCGATCGTAAAACAATAGATTCATCAACGCTACGAACCGGCATCAGCTCCAGACGTCGGCGATCGGGATCTCGCGTCCGAGCACGCGCTCGGCGGCACGGTGCCCCGACAGCAGCGCGCCCGGCACCGTGGCGGGGTCGTCGGTCCACGTCGCCTCGCCCGCCAGGTGCAGCACGCCGCCGATCGGCTCGGCGAGATCGTCGTGGTCGGCCGGCACCGACCCGACCGCCATGTACGCGTACGCCCCGTGACTGAACGGGTCGTCCTGCCACGCCGTCCGCTGCATCGCGACGGGCTCCGGCACCGCGTCGCCGTACAGCCGTCGCAGCTGCGCCAGCACCGAGTCGGCGACCTGCGCGTCGGTCCACTCCCGTGTCGCGACGGCGGCCGGCCCGGCGGCGAAGGTCAGCAGCGTGGGGGAGTCGTGGAGCGCTGTCAGGTCGTACCAGGAGTGCCACCACACCCCGTCGGGACCCTGCTGGCGGATCGCGTAGACGCCCTCGTCCCAGAACCGGTGCGAGAAGCGGAGGAACACCTTCTCGAACGCGTTCATCCGCAGCCCTGACAGCGCCGCGGCGTGCCGCTCCGGCAGCGCCGGCACGATGGCGAAGTCCGCGGACTGCAGCACGCCGACCGGCACCGTCACGACCGCGCTGTCCGCCGTGAACTCCGCACCGACGCTCGTGCACACCGTGACCCCGCCCGATGACCACCGCACCGACGCGACGACGTGACCGAGGCGCACGTCGAGGCCCTCCGCGATCGCCGTCGGCAGCCGGTCGTAACCGTCGGGGAAGACCACCTCGTCCCCGTACACGTGGTCGTCTTCGAGCCCACGCGCGCCCATGTCCTCGATCCACGCGCCGTACTGCTCCTCCGACCGGTGCTCGAGGTACTCGCGCACCCGTTGCGCGCGCTCGGCGGGCCAGCCCTGCCGCGCGATCGCCTCGTCGGTGACGTCGCGATACGACGCCGTGACGTCGGATGCCGCGATCACCGCATCCAACTCGGCATCCACCGCGTGGATATCGGCGACGTACGCCGCCGCCTCCGCGTCGGTGAGGCGTCGGCCGTCGGGGCCGTAGTGCGCGATCGGGCGGCTGTCGGGCTGATACCCGCCCACCGTGAACTCGATCATGCGCATGCCGAACGCGGTGGCGGCCGCGGCCACCGGGCTGTCGTCGATCCCGTGGATCCACGACGCGCCGCGATCGGTGACGTACCCGTCGGAGCGGTCGGTCCACACGCGCCCGCCGACGCGGTCGCGTGCCTCCAGCACGACGACGCGGTGCCCGGCCTTCGTCAGCAGTCTTGCCGCGGTCACCCCGGCCACGCCGGCCCCCACGACGACGGTGTCGAATTCGGACATGATGTCCTCCCGCTGCCGAACATATCGCGGCAGGCCGCGGCGGGAGAAGAGTCCCGGGCTCAGCCCGTGCTGCGGACCTCGGCGAGCGCTTCGTCGAGGCTCGCGAGGATCGCGGCGCACCGCTCGACGTCCTCACGCGTGCCCGACAGCTCGAACTCGAACAGCACGGGCCGGCCCGACCGCTGCGACAGGTCTCGTGCGGCGGCCTGGTAGTACTCGCCGAAGTTGCGGTTGCCCGAGCCGATGATCCCCACCATCCGCCGCCGGGTCATCGGCGAGCGCAGAAACGCGCGCACTCCCGCCGGCAGCGTCACCTCGGCGGCGTTGCCGGCCTTGTACGAGGGCGTCAGCAGCACCCACGGCCCCGTGGGCTCGCTGCGGCGCACCTCGCTGCGCGCGAGGTTCAGCACGCGCCGTCCGTCGATGCGCGCCAGAGCCTCCGCGAAACGCCCCGTCAGATTCGATGACGAGGAGTAGTAGTACACGGGGATCTTCCGCATGCTCCCAGTGTCGTCCGCGCGACGAGACGGCGCGAGGCCCCACCGGCGTGACAAATCCCTCTCGCCGGCCGCTCCGGCGGTGGGGTGACTTGCTGGCATCCCGCCCCTATCTGGCGAGTGTCAGATAGAATGGGAGGCATGGATCCGCGAGCGCTCCGCAGCCGCACCGCCTTGCGCGGCGCCGTGCTGGCCCTCGCCGAGCAGACGCCGGTCGCGAGCCTCACCGTCGCGGAGGTCTGCCGTCACGCCGGCGTCACGCGTGACACCTTCTACCGCCACGCGAGCGGGCCCACCGAACTGCTCGCCGCGGCGCTCGCCGCCGAGATCGAGGCGCTCCCCGAGCGCGATCGCCTCGGCGACGCCGAGCGCGACCTCATCGTCCACATCCACGCGCGCCGTGAGGTGTACCGCCACGCCATGTCGCCGACGCTCGCCGCCCCCGTGCGCGCACAGCTCGAGCGCGTGCTGGCCGAGGGGCTGCACGCGTGGCTCGACGAGCATCCGGATCTTGCCCCCGAGCCGGTGCGGACGGATGCCGCGGCCCGCGACATCGCCGTCGCCTACGCCGCCGGGGGCACCGTCGCCGCGCTCGAGGCGTGGCTGCGCCGGGGGGACGATGCCGGCGCCGCCGTCCACCCCGGCGACGACATCGAGAGCGCGACGAGGGCGATCCTCGTCGCTTCACCGGAATGGTGGCTGCGTACGCGCGGCCGTGACGAGAGGAGAGAGCCATGAAGGCTGCCGTGTTCCACGGGAAGGAAGACCTGCGCGTCGAGGACGTCGACGAGCCCACCGCCGGCCCCGGCGAGGTGAAGCTGCGGAACGCCTTCGCGGGCATCTGCGGGTCGGACCTGCACGTGTACTACGCCCCGGAGGCCGCGGGTCTCGACCTCGACAAGCCGCACCCGGTCACCGGCGCGACGCTGCCGCAGATCCTCGGGCACGAGTTCGCCGGCACCGTCGTCGACGTCGGCGAGGGTGTCGAGGGCATCGCGGTCGGCGACCGCGCCGCCGTCTGGCCGGTCTACTACTGCGGTGAATGCCCGGCGTGCCGCAAGGGCAAGTACAACGCGTGCCAGAAGATCGGCTTCCACGGCCTGAGCTCGCACGGCGGCGGCATGGCGGAGTTCACGACCGTCCCGGCGAGCAAGATCCACCTGCTGCCCGAGAACGTCGACCTCACGCTCGGCGCCCTCGTCGAGCCCATGTCGGTCGCGTGGCACGCCGTCGAGCGCTCGAACGTGCAGGCCGGAAAGACCGCCCTCATCGCCGGCGCCGGCCCGATCGGCATCGGCGTGTGGTTCGCCTTGAAGGCGCGCGGCATCGATCGCGTGCTCGTCTCCGAGCCGAGCGCCGCCCGGCGCGAGACGATCGCAGCCGTCGGCGCGAAGGTCGTCGACCCGGTCGGCGAAGACCTCGCCGCCGCGGTCGCTGAGCTCACCGGTGGCGACGGCGTCGACGTCGCGTTCGACGCGGCCGGCGCCGGCCCCGCCATCACGTCGGGGATCGCCTCGCTGACGCCCGGCGGACGCCTCGTCGTCGTCGCGATCCACGAGCGGCCGATGGAGTTCCTGCCGACCCAGCTCGTGATGGCGGAGACCGAGATCGCCGGTGCGCTGGCGTACCTGCCCGCCGACTTCGACGCCGTCATCGAGGCCATGTCGCGTGGCGTCTACGAGACGACCGGCTGGGTCGAGACGGTGCCGCTCGACGGCGTCGTCGGCGCGATCGAGAAGCTGCGCGGCGGCGCCGGCGCGAAGATCCTGGTCAGCTCGGCGAACTGACCGGGCGCGCCGCCCCGTGCACATCGGTCGTCCGGTACATCACGCGCCAGGCGCGCGCCTCGAACGGCACTCCTGTCAGCTCCTCGCTGCGCACGAGCGACCCCGGCGCGCCGTCGAGGGCGCCCGCGGGCTGGTCGTAGAAGGCGGCCAGGTTCCGCTGCTCCACGGCATCCCCGATGAGCCGAGCCTCGCCCACCGCGACGAAACCGGCGACGCCGGCCAGGAGCGCGGCGAAGAACGCGATCCAGTGCGGATGCCGGCGCCCGCGCCGACGCGGGGGTCGGTCGCTCGGCGGCATGCTCGGAGCCTACGGCACGGTGGCCGCGGCCGGGAGGTGGGGAGTGGGCGAGGCCTCCCGGCATCCTCTTGTGTGGTCAGACCACATGTGTCATACTGGGTTCCAACAAGGCCCGAGAGCCCTCGGACCCGGAAAGCGATGACGCGGACGACGTGTCCGCGCCGGGTAGGAGAACCCACAATGTCCACCTCGATCGATGCTCTGGTCGATGGCGCGCAAGCGGCGCTCGCAGAGTACGCATCCTTCACGCAGGAGCAGGTCGACCACATCGTCCGCAAGGCGAGTGTCGCGGCGCTGCACGTGCACGGCGAACTGGCCACCATGGCCGTCGAAGAGACCGGCCGGGGCCTGTTCGAAGACAAGGCCGTGAAGAACATGTTCGCGTGCGAGCACGTGACGAACTCGATCATCAATCAGAAGACGGTCGGCGTCATCTCGCACGACGAGCTCACCGGCATCACCGAGATCGCCGACCCCGTCGGCGTCATCTGTGCGCTCACGCCGGTCACGAACCCGACCTCGACGGCGATCTTCAAGTCGCTGCTCGCGCTGAAGACCCGCAACCCCATCATCTTCGGGTTCCACCCGTCGGCGCAGAAGAGCTCGGCCGAGGCCGCGCGCGTCGTGCGCGATGCCGCGATCGCGGCCGGCGCCCCCGAGAACTGCATCCAGTGGATCGAAGAGCCGTCGATGGAGGCCTCCGGCGCCCTCATGAACCACCCCGGCGTCGCGCTCATCCTCGCCACCGGCGGCAACGCCATGGTCCGTGCCGCGTACTCGTGCGGCAAGCCGGCCCTCGGCGTCGGCGCCGGCAACGTGCCCGCCTTCATCGAGCGCACCGCCAAGGTGGGTCGCGCCGTCAACGACGTCGTGCTGTCGAAGTCGTTCGACATGGGCATGGTCTGCGCATCGGAGCAGGCCGTCATCCTCGACGAGCCGATCGCCGAGGAGGCGCTCGCCGAGTTCGCCCGGCTGCACGCCTACACCGCCACACCCGCCGAGAAGCGGATGCTGGAGGAGTTCATCTTCGGCGTCACCGCCGACAGCGAGAACTGCGCCGGCGCAAAGCTCAACCCGAAGGTGGTCGGCCAGTCGCCGCAGTGGATCGCCGAGAACGCCGGATTCACGGTTCCCGAGGACACCTCGATCATCCTCGCCGAGGTGGGGTCGGTCGGTCCGCAGGAGCCGCTGACGCGCGAGAAGCTCGCCCCGGTGCTTGCCGTGCTGCGCGCCGCGACGCCCGATGAGGGCATCGAGCTGGCGCGCCAGATGGTGGAGTTCGACGGCCTCGGGCACTCCGGCGCGATCCACTCGAACGACCAGGAAGTCATCGCCCGCTTCGGCGAGGTCGTCCGCGCCGTCCGCATCATCACGAACAGCCCGTCGGCGCTCGGCGGCATCGGCGACATCTACAACGCCTTCATGCCCTCGCTCACGCTCGGCTGCGGCTCGTACGGTCACAACTCGGTCTCCAACAACGTCTCGGCGGTGAACCTCTTGAACGTCAAGCGCATCGGGCGTCGGAACAACAACCTGCAGTGGTTCAAGGTTCCGGCCAAGACCTACTTCGAGCCGAACGCGATCCGCTACCTCGCCGACATGCGCGGCGTCGAGCGCGTCACGATCGTCACGGACGAGACGATGACCAAGCTCGGCTACGTCGACCGCATCGTCGACGTGCTGAACCGCCGCGAGAACCGCGTGCAGGTGCAGCTCATCAACACGGTGCGCCCCGAGCCGAAGGTCTCCGAGGTGAAGGCCGGCGCCGAGCTGATGCGCCAGTTCCGGCCCGACACGATCATCGCCCTCGGCGGCGGATCGCCGATGGATGCCTCCAAGGTCATGTGGCTGCTGTACGAGCACCCCGAGGTCGAGTTCTCCGACATGCGCGAGAAGTTCTTCGACGTGCGCAAGCGCGCGTTCAAGTTCCCCGAGCTCGGAACGCTCGCCAAGCTGGTCTGCATTCCGACGACGTCGGGGACGGGTTCGGAGATGACGCCGTTCGCGGTGATCACCGATGACGAGACGGGCATGAAGTATCCGCTGGCCGACTACGCGCTGACTGCCTCGGTGGCCATCGTCGACCCGCTGCTGACGACGCAGCTGCCGGGCTTCCTGGTCGCCGACGCTGGGTTCGACGCGCTGACGCACGCGACGGAGGCGTACGTGTCGGTGTACGCGAACGACTACACCGATGGCCTGTGCCTGCACGCGATCAAGCTCATCTTCGAGAACATCGAGCGCAGCGCCAAGGCGCAGCCGAACTCGACGGATGCCGAGGACATCAAGGCCCGCGAGAAGATGCACAATGCGGCATCCATCTCGGGCATGGCCTTCGGCAACGCGTTCCTCGGGATCGTCCACGCGATGAGCCACGTCACGGGTGCGACCTATCACCTGGCGCACGGCCGGACGAACGCGACGTACCTTCCGCACGTCATCCGCTACAACGGGCGCATCCCGACGAAGCTGACGAGCTGGCCGAAGTATGAGCGCTACGTCGCTCCGGAGCGGTTCCAGGAGATCGCGCAGCACCTCGGTCTGCCGGCTTCGACACCCGAGGAGGGCGTGGAGAGCTACGCCCGCGCCGTCGAGGAGCTGCGCGCGAAGGTCGGCATCCAGCCGTCGTTCCAGGCGCAGGGTGTCGATGAGACCGCGTTCATCGCGGGTCTGCATGACCTGGCGATGGCGGCGTACGGCGACCAGTGCGCGCCGGCGAACCCGCGGATGCCGATGATCGCCGACATGGAGACGATCATGGAGGCCGCCTATTACGGCACGTCGTTCGACGAGGTGCGCGCCGCCCGGCGTGGTGCCGAGGTCGAGAGCGACGCCGTGACCGGCACCGTGACGACCGTCGCCCCCGCGAAGGGTGGGCGCCGCGCTAAGACGAACGCGTAATCGGTCGCGCCCGGGCGACGGGCCGCGGAGGGGTCGGGGGAGCATACCCGGCCCCTCCGTCGTGGTCGCCCCGTCACGGTCGTTGAGCGAGGGAGCGCCAGCGACCGAGACGAAACGTCGCAAGCCTTCCCGGAACCTGTCACCCCGTTTCGTCTCGCTCGTTCCTCGCTCGCTCAACGACCGGTGGGCGGGGGTGCCCCATGGTCGCCCCGCGAGGGAGCGCCGGCGACCGAGACGAAACGTCGCAAGCCTTCCCGAGCTCGCTCAACGACGGGTGGGTGGGTGACGGTGGCGCGCGTACGCTCGAGCGCATGGACTCCTGCGCTCTCGGCCGCACCGGCCGGGCGAGGTCAGCGCGGACGACGCGTTGGCGCTGGTCGCGGTCGCGGTAGCGGGTCTGGATGCCGACGCGTCCGGCTCGCGGCCGAGCGCGGCCGATGGGGGCTGGCGTCACCGCTGGCGTCGCCGTCGGCATCCGTCGTACCCGTCGAGGCCGGGGCGCTGACGGGCGAACGGCCCAGCCGTTGGCGGCGGCGCCGATCTTCGTCGACCCGGAGGGCGAGCCGATCGGGTATCTGCCGCGGGAGGCCCCGTATTGCGGGACGGTCGAGCCCGTGATCGTGCACGACACACACGGGGTGAAGGCCCGTGATCATCCACCCGTAGCGAGCGGATGCCGGTGCCGCGAGGCCTGTGGATAGGCGTGTCGGATCAGCCGCGTCCTCGCTACTGTGGACACTCGTGCGCGGAGAGTTGTCTGAAGGCGTCGTATGCTCGCAATCCTGATCGCGCTTGCCGTGGCCGGGCTTGTGGCAGGGGCGTTGCTTAACGATCTGATTGCGCGCGCTTCCGCCGGCCGAGTTCCCGCGTCCGAATGCGGGTGTCAGCGCCGCAGTGCACGGGCCGGGTCCATTCCTTCGGTTCTCGCGGTTTCGTGGGTCCGGCGGCGTGGGAAGTGCGCGGTGTGCGGGCAACGGATGCCAACTCGCGCTCTCATCGTGGTGGTCGTCACCTCCGCAGCATCCGTCGCGGTCGCGGTCTGGATCTTCAGCGAGCATGGACCCTTGGACCAGCCGTGGGAAACGTGGTCGGTCGTGCCCGTGTTGATCGCCTATCTGTATCTCGCGGCCGTCAGCATCGCGCTGACGACCATCGACCTTCTCACCCACCGACTGCCTAACTCCATCGTGCTGCCGAGCTACCTCGTCATCGGTGCACTCCTGGCTCTTGCCAGCGTTCTCGGGGCGCAGTGGGAGTCACTGCTTCGTGGTGTCGTCGGGGCCCTTGCGCTCTTCGTGTTCTACGCCTTCCTCCGTGCGGTGGGTCCGGGAAGCGTGGGAGGAGGAGATGTAAAACTTGCCGGCGTGTTGGGAGCTGCTCTTGGGTTCGCAGGGTGGGGTGCGCTGGTCATCGGAGCCCTCGCGGCATTCCTCATGGCGGGGCTGGTCAGCGTCGCCCTCATGGTCGCTGGTCGGATCGGCCCCCGGGGCCGCATCGCCTTCGGGCCGTGGATGATTGTCGGTGCATGGATAGGTTTGTTCGCGGAGGACGTGTTCGCGCGTAGCTAGTGCAGGCGCCGACGCAGGTCCCCGTCGCATCCGCGCACGGGCGTGGACCTGTCAACCCCCGCCTCCCTGTCCGCCCGGGTCTCTATTCTGGGCGGCATGGACTTCTCCCGCGTGATCGCCTGGGCCCTCTCGCTCACCCCCGTCCGCGCGTTCCTGCGCTATAGCGAGCGCCGCGGCCCCATGCTCGCCGACAGTGTCACCTACCGCACGCTGTTCAGCCTGTTCGCCGGGGTCCTCCTCCTGTTCTCGATCGCCGCCCTCTGGCTGGCGGGCAACAAAGAGGCGTGGGATGCCCTCGTCGACGCCGTCGACCGCGCCGTCCCGGGGCTCGTCGGCGAGGGCGGACTCATCAAGACCGACCAGATCGCCCCGCCGGCCGGGCTCTCCATCGCCGGCATCCTCTCCCTCGTCGGTCTCGTCGGCGCCGCGATCGGCGCCATCGGCTCGCTGCGGACGGCCATCCGCGCGATCTGCGACCGACTCACCGATGACGTGCCGTTCTGGCTCGTCATGCTGCGCAACCTCGCGCTCGCGATCGGCGTCGGCGGCGCCCTCGCCGCCTCGGCGGTGGTCACGGTGCTCGGCACGGCGGGCCTCGGCACCGTCGCCGGCTGGCTCGGCGTCGCCTCCGACGACCCGCTCGTGTCGTGGGGGAGCAGGTGGCTCGCGATCCTCGTCACGTTCGTGCTGGATGCCGCCGTCATCGCCGTCTTGTTCCGCGTGCTCTCCGGTGTCCGCGCACCGGCGAAAGCCCTGTGGACAGGCGCCGTCCTCGGCGCGATCGGCCTGAGCGTGCTGCAGCAGATGTCGGGGCTGTTCGTCGGCGGCGCATCGTCGAACCTGCTGCTCGCCTCGTTCGCCTCGCTGATCGCGCTGCTGACGTGGATCAACCTGTCGGCGCAGGTCATCCTCATCGCGTCGTCGTACATCATGACCCTCGTGCAGGAGGATGCCGACCGCATCCGCGCGCGCCACGGTGCGACGACCTTCGCGCAGCGACGCGTGCACCAGGCGGAGGATGCCGTCGCCCTCGCCTCCGACGAACTCGCCGCCGCACGGGCGGCGGAGGCGAAGGAGCGCGCGGCAGCGGGGTGACCGGCGGTGGGGTGAGGCGTTTCGTCTCGGTCGCTGGCGCTCCCTCGCGGGGCGACCGGAGACGGCGACGACGCTCCGCAACGACCGGGGCGGCGCCCCGGTGTGTAACGACCAGGTAAGGCTCTCGTGAAAAAAGCCTCCGCGATGTGCGTGAAACCCGGTGTCGCATTAGCGTGTGAAGAGTGTCAGAATCCGAAACTGTGACCGGTCCCACTTCCGCGCATCATCCGCTCGGCGCGACCCACCCGCTCGCCCTCGCTCCCGTCACCGGACCGGCGAGCTCGGTCGACGGGTTCGTCCGCCAATTCCTGCGGAATCTCAACTATGAGCGCGGTGTGCCCCTGTCGGGCTCGAGCGACAACGATCGCTACTTCGCGTTCGCGATGACCGTGCGCGACTACCTCATGGCGCGGTGGCTCGAAGACCAGCGGCGCCAGTACGAGTTGCAGGCCAAGAGCGTCGTGTACCTCTCCGCCGAGTACCTGCTCGGGCCTCAGCTCGACAACAACCTGCTCGCATCGGGCCTCACCGACATCGCCACCGAGGCGATGGCCGCGTGCGGCATCGACATCAACGACCTGCGCACGCAGGAGATCGAGCCTGGCCTGGGCAACGGCGGTCTCGGTCGCCTCGCGGCGTGCTTCATCGACTCGCTCGCGACGATGAGCGTCCCCAACACCGGCTACGGCATCCGCTACGAGTACGGCATCTTCCGCCAGACCTTCGTCGACGGCCAGCAGGTCGAGCAGCCCGACTCGTGGCTCGAGCTCGGCTCGCCGTGGGAGTTCCCGCACCCCGAGGCATCCCGCACGATCCCCTTCGGCGGCCACACCGAGAAGTACATCGACGACGACGGCGCAGAGCGTACGCGCTGGGTGCCAGCGTGGAACGTGCAGGCGGTGCCCTTCAACTACATGGTCCCCGGCTACCTCAACGGCCGCGTCAACACGCTGCGCCTGTGGAGCGCCAAGGCCACGAACTCGTTCGACCTGCGCGTGTTCAACTCGGGCGACTACGAAGAGGCCGTGCGCGCGCAGACTTTCGCCGAGAACATCTCGAAAGTGCTCTACCCCGAGGACTCCACGCCGCAGGGCAAAGAGCTGCGCCTGCAGCAGCAGTACTTCTTCGTCGCGGCATCCATCGGTGACTTCCTCGACAACATGCTGTCGGACGGCTTCGACCTCAGCGCCCTGCCCGACCGCGTCATCTTCCAGCTCAACGACACCCACCCCGTGATCGGCGTCCCCGAGCTCATGCGCGTGCTCGTCGACGAGCGAGGGCTCGAATGGGATGCCGCGTGGCAGATCACCCAGAAGTGCTTCGCCTACACGTGCCACACGCTGCTGCCCGAAGCCCTCGAGGTGTGGTCGGTCGACCTGCTCGGCCGCCTGCTGCCGCGCCACCTGGAGATCATCTACCGCATCAACGACGAGTTCCTCGCCGCGGTGCGCGAGCGATTCGGCGACGACGAGATGCGCATCCGCAACATGTCGATCATCGCCGAGTTCCCCGAGCGGAGCGTGCGCATGGCCTACCTCGCCACCGTCGCCGGATCCAAGGTCAACGGCGTCGCCGAGCTGCACTCCCAGCTGCTGCGCGACAAGGTGCTGCCCGACTTCAACGAGTTCTACCCGGGCAAGTTCACGAACGTCACGAACGGCGTCACGCCGCGCCGGTTCCTGCGGCTCGCGAACCCGGGGCTGTCGGCGCTCATCTCCGCGGCGATCGGCACGGGCTGGGTCACCGACCTCGACCGCCTGCGCGAACTTGAGACGTACGCCGAGGACCCGGTGTTCCGGGCCGCATTCGCCGAGGTCAAGGCATCCAACAAGCGTCGCCTGGGCGACGTGTTGCGCGTGCGCGACGGGATGGAGATCAGCGACGGCCACATGCTCGACGTCATGGTCAAGCGCCTGCACGAGTACAAGCGCCAGATGCTCAAGCTGCTGCACGTGGTCACCCAGTACGAGTCCATCGTGTCGGGGCGCGTCGCGGCATCCGACGTGCAGCCTCGCACCGTCATCTTCGGGGCGAAGGCGGCCCCGGGCTACGTCATGGCGAAGCGGATCATCCACCTCATCAACGCGGTCGGCTCGGTCGTCAACGCCGACCCGCGGGTGGAGGGGCGCCTGAAGGTCCTGTTCCCGCCGAACTACAACGTCACCCTCGCCGAGCGGCTGATCCCCGCGGCCGACCTGTCGGAGCAGATCTCGCTCGCCGGCAAGGAGGCCTCGGGCACCGGCAACATGAAGTTCGCCCTCAACGGCGCCCTCACGATCGGCACCGACGACGGCGCGAACGTCGAGATCCGCCAGCTCGTCGGCGACGACAACTTCTTCCTGTTCGGGATGAGCGAGCCCGAGGTCGAGGACCTGTGGGCGCGGGGCTACAAGCCGGCGGAGTTCTACCAGAACGACGACAACCTCCGCCACGCGATCGACCTCATCGCCTCGGGCGCCTTCTCCGGCGGGGACCGCAGCGTCTTCGAGCCCATCGTGTCGAACCTGCTGTACGACGACCGGTTCATGGTGCTGGCCGACTACTCGTCGTACGTCGCCGCGCAGGAGCGCGTCGACGCCGCATACGCGGACCAGGATGCCTGGACGCACGCCGCCATCCTCAACGTCGCCCGCTGCGGATTCTTCTCGTCGGACCGCGCGATTCGCGACTACATCGACCGCATCTGGCACACCCCGCCCACCCGCTGACGCGCGGGCGGGGTGGGCCGGTCGGCTGGCGGACGTTCGCGGTCGGGTTCGGGCGGTCGGTCGGACGTTCGCGTTCGAAAAGCAGGCTGGATCGACCTCTTTCGGGCGCTGGCGCCCGCCGGGAGCCGATTCAGCCTGCTTTCGCGACGTCCGCGGCCGGTGACCGGCTGGTCCGCGGCCGGTGCCTCGCTGGTCCGCGGCCGGTGACCGGCTGGTCCGCGGGCGGTCAGCGGGCGTAGCGGGTGACCGGCTGGTGCCGCGGGCGGTCAGCGGGCGGTGATCGGCCGGTGCGAGCGGCCGGGGCCGCGGGCGGTCAGCGGGCGTAGCGGACGACGAACCGGCGCAGGATGCCGCCGGTGTGCACCACAGGCAGGCGCCTGACCGCGGCGAGCGTGAGGTCGAGCTCGCCGGCGGCGAAGTAGCCGTGGTCGGCGTAGGCGCGGATCCGGGTCGAGATCCCCTCGACGTCGCATTCCGGGTGGAACTGCGTCGCGTACACGTTCTGCCCGACCCGGAACATCTGCACCGGGCACGTGTCGCCGCGCACGAGCAGGGTGGCGGATGCCGGGAGCGCGCTGACCGCCTCCTTGTGTCCGACGAACGCGGCGAACGTGTCCGGCATGTCCGCCAGGAGCGGGTCGGCGGCCCCGGCATCCGTCCGGTGCACCTCGACGACGCTGATGGGTTCGCGGTAGGTGCCGTCGATGACCGCGCCCTGGTGCGCGCCGACCGTGCCGATGCCGTAGCAGGCGCCGAAGAACGGGAAGTCCCGGGCGATCACCTCGTCGAGCAGTCCGGAGATCTCCGCCTCGACCCGACGCTGCACCGCGGACTTCTTCTCCGGCGGATCCGATGCGTTGAAGGGGCCGCCGCCGACGAAGATGCCGGAATAGTCGTCCAGATCGATCGCCCCGAGCGGCTCGGCCTCCAGCCGCCGCCGCACAAGCTCGCCCTCGCTGAGCCCGGTGAACCGCAGGAACAGGGCGTACTCCTCGTCGGCGGGCACGTCCTCGGCCCGCGTCGCCAGCAGCAGGAACGGCTTCATCGCGCCATCACCGCCGTCGCGACCGCCGCGCCGGAACCCGCCGCGCCGGAACCCGCCGCGCCGGAACCCTCCGCACCGGAACCCTCCGCGTCGGAACCCTGAGCCGCGGCATCCTGCACCGTGCCGATGTAGGCGGTGATCGCCTGCAGCGTCGCCGCCACGGCGGGATTGCGGGGACCCTCGTCGCGCGCGACGGCCCAGTAGGCGAGCGGGTGCGCGTAACTGCCGTCGAGCACCCGCACCAGGCGTGGGTCGTGGTCGCCGAGGAAGTCGGGCAGGATGCCGATGCCCGCCCCGGCCGCCGTGGCTTCGACATGCGCGAACACGCTCGTGGACCGTACCGACGGCGGCGAATCGGGGAGCTCCTGCAGGGCGCGGTCGAGCTCGTCGACCTGCAGCGAACTCTCCACGTAGTACACGAGCGGGTGGGTCGACAGGTCAGCGATTGCCGCGGGCTCGCCGTGCGCCGCGAGGTAGTCGGGCGTCGCGTACAGCCGCAGCGAGTACGCGCACACCGGCGTCGCGTAGGCGCGCAGCACCTGCGGGCGCCCCACGACGATCTCGAGGTCGACGCCGGAGCGGTTCTGCCGCACGCGCTGCGTCGCCGACAGCAGTTCCACCGCGAGCGCGGGATGCTCGCGTCGCAGCGCCGTCATCGCCGGCGCGAGGAACACCGACGTGAACGCGTCGGGCGCCGAGATGCGGACCATGCCGTGCACGGCATCGGCGCCCTCACCCTCGACGAGTTCGCGCAGCGACGCCTCGATGCGCTCGGCGATCGCCACCGCACGCCGGCCGAGGTCGGTGACCTCCCAGCCGCCGGTCGTGCGCACGAGCACGCGCCCGCCCATCGCCGACTCCAGCGCCGCGATCCGGCGCGACACCGTCGAGTGGTTGACGCCGAGGACCTCCGCGGCGGCGGTGTAGCGGCCGAGCCGTGCCACCGAGAGGAAGGTCATCAGCGCCTCGAGCGGCGGATCGGCGGATGCGGCGGTCACGCCGTCATTGTGCACCAGTGCACATCCCGGGTGCAAACTTGCCGCACGGCTGTGCATTGAACTGCAGGATGCCGCGTGCCTACAGTGACACCGAGGCGCTCGCCGCGGAGCGTCCGCCGCACTGCCGCACACCTTCGACGACGCAGGGAGAACGCTCATGGCCACCATCGCCTTCATCGGACTCGGACACATGGGGGAGCCGATGGCGGGGCATCTCGTCGCCGCCGGGCACACGGTGCGCGGCGTCGACCTCAACCCGGCCGCCGCTGCGGCCGCCGCCGCGCGGGGCGTCGAGATCGTCGGCTCGGTCGCCGAGGCGCTGGCCGGTGCTGACGCCTGCCTGACCTCGCTGCCGAAGCCGGAGCACGTGCGCGCCGTCTACGGCGGCGACGACGGCATCTTCGCGCACGCCCCGGCATCCGCCGTTCTCATGGACACCTCCACCGTCGACGTCGAGACCTCACGGTGGTGCCACGACGCGGCGACCGAGCGCGGTCTCACGTTCGTCGACGCGCCGATCTCCGGCGGCACCGCCGGCGCCGAGGCGCACAGCCTGACCTTCATGCTGGGCGGACGGCCTGACGACGTCGAACGCGCGCGGGAGATCGTCGCCCCGATGGCCGGCAACGTCATCGCCTGCGGCGACGCGGGCGCCGGCATCGCCGCGAAGCTCGCGAACAACATGATGCTGTTCATCTCGGTGATGGCGATGTCGGAGGGCTCGCAGCTCGCCGAGCGGCTGGGCCTGGACCCGCGCGTCTTCTGGGAGGTCGCGCGCGTCTCGTCGGGCGACTCCTGGGCGCTGCGCACGTGGTATCCGGTCCCCGACGTCGTCGAGCGCGCCGCGGCGAACAACAACTTCGAGCCCACGTTCTCCGTCGACCTCGCGCGCAAGGACTGCGGCCTGGCGGTCCAGGCCGGCGACGTCACCGGCGTGCATCTGCCCGCCGCACGCCTCGCCCTCGCGCAGCTCGACGAGCTCATCGCCGAGGGCTACGGCGGCAAGGACTGCACCCTCGTCGCCAAGCTCGCCTCGCCCGACGGCACGCTGCGGGGCTTCGACCCGGCGGCGGATGCCGCGGCATCCGACGCTCCCGTTCCCACCCACGCCTGATCCACATCCCGAAGGACACCTGATGAGCACCACGATCGACGCCCCCACCCGCACCGCCATCCCGCACGTCGTCGGCGGTGAGCGCGTCGCCGGCGACGGCCGCACCGGGCCCGTCTTCAACCCCGCGACCGGTGCGCAGACGGGCGAGGTGGCCCTGGCATCCGCCGACTTCGTGCACGAGGCCGCCCGCACGGCGCAGGCCGCGCAGCGCGCGTGGCGCGACACCGGCCTCGGCAAGCGCCAGCAGGTGATGTTCCGCCTGCGGGAGATCATCTCCACGCGGGCTGAGGAGCTCGCCCGCATCATCACGGCCGAGCACGGCAAGACGGTCGACGACGCGCTCGGCGAGGTCGCCCGGGGACTGGAGAACGTCGAGTTCTGCACCTCGCTCATGCATCATCTCAAGGGCGAGTACTCCGAGCAGGTCGCCGGTGGCGTCGACGTGCACCAGGTGCGTCAGCCGATCGGCGTGGTCGCGTGCATCACGCCGTTCAACTTCCCGGCGATGGTGCCACTGTGGATGGTGACGACGGCGATCGCCGCCGGCAACGCCGTGATCCTCAAGCCCAGCGAGCGCGACCCCTCGGCGGCGGTCTGGCTCGCCGAGGCGTTCGAGGAGGCGGGGCTGCCCGCCGGCATCCTGAACGTCGTCCACGGTGACAAGGAGGCCGTCGACGCGATCCTCGACGACCCCATCATCCGCGCGGTCTCGTTCGTGGGATCCACCCCGATCGCGAAGTACATCTACGCGCGCGCGGCCGAGAACGGCAAGCGCGTGCAGGCGCTCGGCGGAGCGAAGAACCACATGATCGTCATGCCGGATGCCGACCTCGACGCCGCAGCCGACGCCGCCGTCTCCGCTGCCTACGGGTCGGCGGGGGAGCGCTGCATGGCCGTCTCGGTCGTCGTCGCCGTGGGCGAGGTCGCCGACCCGCTCATCGCGAAGGTGTCCGAGCGCATCGCAGGGCTGCGCGTCGGCGACGGCACCGACCCCGACAGCGACATGGGGCCGCTCATCACGCGCGACGCGCTGGATCGGGTCAGCGGTTTCGTCGCGGGTGCCGCCGGGGAGGGTGCGCGCGTCGTCGTCGACGGGCGCGAGGTCGCCGTGCCGGGCGAGGGATTCTTCATCGGCCCGTCGCTCGTGGACGGCGTGACCCCCGGCATGCGCGTCTACGACGAGGAGATCTTCGGCCCCGTGCTGTCGGTCGTCCGCGTCGCGAGCTACGACGAGGCGGTGGCGCTCATCAACGCGAACCGCTACGCCAACGGCACGGCGGTGTTCACCCGCGACGGCAAGACGGCCCGCCAGTTCGAGTACGACATCGAGGTGGGGATGGTGGGGATCAACGTGCCGATCCCGGTGCCCATCGGCGCGTTCTCGTTCGGCGGCTGGAGGGACTCGCTGTTCGGCGACACGCACATGTACGGGTCGGAGGCATTCAACTTCTACACGCGGCGCAAGGTCGTCACGACCCGGTGGCCCGAGCCGAGCGAGAGCCAGATCAGCCTCGGATTCCCGACGCACTGACCCGGCGCGCGGCGCCCGGGCGGTGGTGCTGCGGGCGGGGCGGCGCGACGCGTGGCGCGCGCGCGGCCCGATGTCAACCCCCGCTCGGAGACCCGGCCGGCCGCCGGCGTCGCGACTAGGCTGAGAGCATCGACCACAGGAGGTTCCCATGGCACTCGCACGACTTCAGGGCGGACCGCTCGACGGACAGGTCATTCCACTCGACGACGAGTCGCAGGACACGCTGATCCTGCCCTACAGCGAGACGCAGGTCGTCTACGAGCGCGCCGGTGCCGACGAGAACACCGGCGAGGGCGACGGCCCGACCCAGGCCGAGTTCCACTTCGTCGAGGCGCAGGACGACATCGACCCCGACGCTGACGACGACGACCGTCGCAACGAGTGACGACGGAGCCGTCCCCGTCGCTCGAGATCGAGCGCAAGTACGACGTGGATGCCGGGGCGCCGCTGCCCGACTGGGCGGCTCTCCCGGGCGTTGCGCGGGTAGGCGAGCCCGAGCCGCGCGACCTCGACGCGCGCTACCTCGACACCGCCGACGGCCGCCTCGCCGCGGCGCGCTCGGCGCTGCGCCGCCGCACGGGCGGCCCCGACGAGGGCTGGCACCTCAAGCAGGCGACGCCCGAAGGCAAGCTCGAGACTCACTGGCCCCTCGGTGAGGGCGACGGCGACGCGGGCGACGTCAGCACCACGAGCACCACCGCCGACGCCGACGCCCCGACGCTCCCCGCGGCCGTCATCGAGGGCGTCGCGGGTCTCGCCGACCCGCCCTTCGTGGTGCTCGCGCGCATCCGCAACGCACGCGTCGCGTACGCCCTCTATAACGCCGCCGGGGGAGTCGTCGCGGAGTTCGTCGACGACCACGTGACGGCGCTCGACGTGCGCCGCGGCATCTCGTCGTCCTGGCGCGAATGGGAGCTCGAGCTCGGCCCTGCCGCACCGGCGGAGGCCCCGCAGCGCGCCGCGCTGTTCGCGGCGGCGGACGCACTGGTCACCGCGGCCGGCGGGCGCGTCGCGGCATCCGAGTCGAAACTCGGCCGCGCGCTCGGCGTCTGACCGGCCCGAGAACCCCAGACGCGCCGCACGGCCGCGCACTCAGTTCGGAAGAATGGCCGCCACGAGCGCGTCGACGATCTCATCGATCGAGGTCTCCATGTCGATGGGGGAGACGAGCCTGTCGAGGACGAGCCCGTCGACCGCGTAGTGGAAGAGTGCGATCTCGCGGCGGCCGCCCGGGAGCCCCATCGCTGAGTTGAACTCGACATCACGGTCGAACCCCGCGCGCTGCCACCGGGCGAGCTCAGCGGCCAGCTCGGGGCGGCGTGCGGCCTCGAGCCGCAACTCGAAGAGCGCCAGCGTCACCTCGCGGTCTCCCAGCAGGCGGCGGACGATGTCGCGCACGTACTCGGCGAAGAGGGCACGACTCGGCGGCTCCGATGCACGCAGCTCCAGAACCTCGGGCGCGGGCGCCAGCCGCTCTTCGATGCGATCGAAGAGACCGACGATCAGCGCCTCACGACTTCGGAAGTAGTTCGAGGTCGTCCCCGCCGGCAAGCCGGCCTCGGCGTCGATCGCGCGGTGCGTCAGGCCGCGCGCGCCCTCGTGTGCGAGCACGACGATGCCCGCATCGGCGATCGCGCGGCGGCGGGCGGGGTTTCTGGCCACGCTCACAGGGTAGCGCAACCACTACAGACGCCGTATATTACTAACCACTGCAGCTGTTGTGATTGGAGAGCACATGCGAAATCTCACCTACTTCGTCGCCGTCACGGTCGATGGCTTCATCGCCGGCCCCGACGGTGAGTTCGATCACTTCTCGTTCGAAGGCGACCACGCGGCTGCGATCTGGGCGAAGTACGAGGGCACGGGCGCCACGGCGCACGTCGAGGCGGCCGGCCTGCCGATGGAGGACGGTCCATTCGACACCGTGCTCATGGGGTGGAACACGTACGCGGTCGGGCTTCCGCACATGCCGAGTCCATACCGGCATCTGCGGCAGGTCGTCTTCACCCGCGGGCATGAGCCGGTGCCCGGCGCGGACGACGTCGAGTTCACGGGCGACGACCCCGTCGAGGTGGTGCGGGAACTGAAGAGGCAGGAGGGCAAGGACATCTGGCTGTGCGGTGGCGGCGCTCTCGCCGCGACGCTCGCGGACGAGATCGACCGGCTCGTGCTCAAGGTCAACCCCGTGCTGTTCGGCAGCGGCATCCGGCTCTTCGGCGATCGTCCCTACCTTCCGCGGCGGCTGCGACCGAGCGCGGTGACGTCGTTCGAGTCGGGCGTCGTCCTCGCCGAGTACGAGCGCGAGTAGCCGCGTCGCCGGAAACCACTGACGCCGCCCCCGGCTTCGTTCGGGGCGGCGTCAGCAGTGGATGCCAGGGTACTCCGAAACCCTATGCACGTGGATCCGGAATGGATCAGAGGTTGATCATGTGGCCCGCGAGGCCGTGGAACGCCTCCTGCAGCGCCTCGGACAGCGTCGGGTGCGTGTGCACGTTCCGCGCGAGCTCGAGGGCCGTCAGGTCCCACTTCTGCGCGAGGGTGAGCTCGGGCAGCAGCTCCGACACGTCGGGGCCGATGAGGTGTCCGCCGACGAGCTCGAGGTGCTCGGCATCCGCGATGAGCTTGACGAAGCCGACCGGCTCGCCGAGTCCGTGCGCCTTGCCGTTGGCCATGAAGGGGAACGTCGCGACCTTGTACTCGCGGCCGGTCTCCTTGTACTGCGCCTCGGTGTACCCGAACGACGCCACCTGCGGCGAGCAGAAGGTCGCGCGCGGCATCATGCGGTAGTCGCCGAGCGTCATGGTCTCGGCACCGCCGATGGTCTCGGCCGCGACAACACCCTGTGCCTCCGCGACGTGCGCGAGCTGCAGCTTCGCCGTCACGTCGCCGATCGCGTAGATGCCCTCTACGTTCGTGCGCATGAAGTCGTCGATCTCGATCGCGCCGCGGTCGGTGAGCTTCACGCCGGTGTTCTCCAGACCGAAACCCTCGACGCGCGGGGCGAAGCCGATCGACATGAGCACCTTGTCGGCCTCGATCTGACCCTTCTCGCCGGTCTTGTTGTCGCTGTACGTGACCGTCACCGACGAGCCCGAGTCGACGACCGTCTCGACCTTGGTCGCGACGAGGATGTCGACGCCGAGGTTCTTGTACTGCTTGGCGATCTCCTTGGAGACATCCGCGTCCTCGTTCGGCAGGGCGCGGTCGAGGAACTCGATGATCGTGACCTTCACGCCGTAGTTCGTCAGGACGTACGCGAACTCCATGCCGATCGCGCCCGCGCCGACGATGACAATCGAGCCGGGCAGGTCGCGCGTGAGGATCTGCTCCTCGTACGTCACGACGTTCTTGCTCAGCGAGACGCCGGGCAGCAGGCGCACGGTCGAGCCGGTCGCGATGATCACGTTGTCGAACGTGACCTCCTCGGTCGACCCGTCGCTCTTCGTCACCGTGATCGCCTTCGGGCCGGTGAACGACCCGCGACCCTCGTACTCGGTGACCTTGTTCTTCTTCATCAGGTAGTGGATGCCCTTGACGCGCCCGTCGGCGACGACGCGCGAGCGGTCGAAGGCCGCGCCGAAGTCGGCCGTGAACTCACCCGAGATGCCGAAGAAGTCGGCCTTGTGCTTCAGGGTGTGCACGACCTCGGCGTTCTTCAGCAGCGCCTTGGAGGGGATGCAGCCGACGTTGAGGCACACACCGCCCCAGTACTTCTCTTCGATGATGGCGACGGACTGGCCGAGCTGCGCGGCGCGGACCGCCGCGACATAGCCACCAGGGCCGGCACCGAGGACGACGACGTTGTAATGAGGCATGCTCCCAGCCTAGTCCTCGCGCGAGGGGCGCTTCCGTGTCAGAAGGATGACCAGAAGGATGCCGCCGGCCACCCCGACGGCGCCGAGCACCCACCAGATCCACGTCATGTCGACGGCTTCCATGGGCGGGCCCGGCAGCGGCGTCTGGGTCCCGGTCGGTGCGACGGACCCGTCGCCGACGGTGAACGAGAACTCGCCCGAGACGGGGTGGCCGTCGCTGGAGACGACCCGCCAGAGGACCGTGACGGTGCCGGATGCCGAGCCGGCCAGCGGCTGCGTCAGCCGCGTGCCGTCCAGCACCGGGTCGCCGGCCGCGAGCGCGGTGCCCGCGGCATCCGTCACCACGAGCTGCGTCGCACCGGGCTCGTCCATCAGCACCCCGCTGAAGGTCAGCTGCAGTTCGGCCGGAAGCGCGTCGATCTGCGCATCGGCGGCGGGGGTCGATCCGATGAGCTCGTCGTGCGCCGACGCGGGTGTGGCCACGAGCGCCAGGGCGAGGCCGAGCAGCACCGCGAGAGCGGCGGCGAAGGGGGTGCGGGGGGAGTTGTGAATTCTGTGTGACATCACACTCACGAGCCTATCCGCGCCTGTTGCGACCGCGCCCCGAGGCCTACCATGGCGGCAGGCGGGCCGCCTCGAAGGGCTCGGGGACTCCACGTCCGCCGTGACACGGAAGAGGTGCGAGATGGACGCCATGATGATGGACGCCATGTCCGCGGACATGATGTCGATGGAGGGCATGTCGACGGACATGTCCGCGATGATGGCCGCCGCGCAGGCGTGCATGGACGCGTGCGCCGCATGCGAGCAGGCCTGCACGGTGTGCTCGACGCAGATGATGGACTGCGCGCCGTCGTGCATGAACTGCGCAGACATGTGCAACACGATGATGCGCGCCATGATGCGGATGCAGGGGATGACCCCGGCGTCGATGATGGCGATGCTCGACGCCTGCATCGCGATGTGTCAGACCTGCATGGACATGTGCATGATGCACGCCGACTCCAGCCCCGTGTGCAAGATGTGCGCGGACTCCTGCCAGGCCTGCATGGATGCGTGCATGGCGATGCGCGAAGCGCTCGCCGCCGGCTGAGCAGCGGCCGCCGACGCGCAGCGCGAGCGCCAGGTCAGAGGGCGAGCGCGAGGTCAGAGCGCGAGCGCGTTGAACCGCTCGGCGCCCACGCTCAGCACGTGATAGCGCGGGTGGTACGCCACCGGCGTCCCCACCGCGACGTGCTGCGCCGCACCGGCGCCGTTCCACACGGCGATCGGCGCGCCGTCGAGCGTGTGCAGCAGGATGCTGCCTTCGCCGGCATCCGCCGTCGTAACGATCGCGTCGACCCACTCGCCGGGCGTCGCCGCGACCAGTCGCGCCTGAATGAGATGCACCGCGTGCCCGGGGGCGAACGAGGTGCAGGCACCGCCGCGCGCGCACATGCAGATCGCGTCCTGACGCACCGGGGCGGGCGTGAGGCGGTTCTGCGACGGGGACACGTGGGGCTCCTTGCGAGGGCGGTGACGGATGCCGGGGTCTCCCGGCTCTCTCAGGCTAGGTCGACGGCCGATCCGGCGCCTTCCGGCCGACACACGGTGCAACATTCGCGACCGGCCCACCGGCCCGGATCCGGGGCTTCCGGGTCGGGGTCGATCCGTTAGGGTGAAGGGGGAGGAGGCCCATCGTGGAAGACAACAGCCGAGACGCCGGCAGCGGCGACGAGATCCGCCGCGGCGTGGGCGACGGCCGGTCGGCCGACACCACGCAGACCTTCGGGCACGATTCCGACCTCTCCTTCGTGCCGTTCGGCAGCGACCTCACCGACGTCGAGCTCGAGGCCATCGGCGCCCTGCCCGCCCGCTCGGCGCTGCTCCTGGTGCGCTCGGGCCCGACGGCGGGCGCGCGCTACCTGCTCGACGCCGACGTCACGACCGTCGGGCGTCACCCCGAGGCCGACATCTTCTTCGACGACGTGACCGTCTCGCGTCGCCACGCCGAGATCACCCGGACCGGCAATGTGTTCGAACTCGTCGACCAGCGCTCTCTCAACGGCAGCTACGTCAACGGGGAGCGGGTGGACCGCTCGATCCTCGTCGACGGCGCCGAGGTGCGCATCGGCAAGTTCCGCCTGAACTTCTTCGCGTCGCCCGTCGACCGCGATCAGGTGACCCCGGACCAGGCGATTCGAGGGTGACGGCCGCATCCTCCTCCCGCCCTCGTTCCTCGTCGGCGGGGTATCTCAGCATCGGTCAGGTGCTCGCCCGACTGACCCCGGAGTTCTCCGACCTCAGCGCCAGCAAGCTGCGCTACCTCGAGGTGCAGGGCATCGTCACGCCCCTGCGCACCGACTCGGGCTACCGCAAGTTCTCGCCGGTGGACCTCGAGCGCCTGCGCACCGCGCTCACGCTGCAGCGCGACCACTACATGCCGCTGGCGCGGATCCGCGAGTACCTCGACGAGCACGGCGCCGGTGCCGGCGGCACGCCGCCGGCCTCGATCGTGACGGCACCGCGCCGCTACCGTCGCGACGAGCTGCTGCAGGCGGCGGGCGCGCCGGCGGGCCTGCTCAACGACGCCGTCTCGACCGGGCTGATCCCGGCATCCGACAGCTTCGACGACCGTGCCCTGGGTCTGTTGCGCGCGCTGGTCGCGCTCGATGGCCACGGCATCCAGCCGCGCCACATCCGTGGGCTCCGTCAGGCGGCGGAGCGCGAGGTCGCGCTCGTTGAGAGCGCGCTGGCGCCGCTGCTGCGCCGGACGGATGCCGCTTCACGTGCACGTGCGGGCGAGCTCGCCCCCGAGCTCGTGCGGCGGCTCGAAGAGGTGCGGGCGGCCGTCGTCCACACTGCGCTGGATCGTCTCACTCCGTGAGTCGAACCGCGACACGCCGCAGCCCCGGATGCGGATGTCGTTGCCGGAGGGCAGGTGCTCATCTACCGTGGAAGCACACACCGGAGTTCGTCGGGAGGCGAGTATGACCGCGGGAGACCTTCCCGGCGAAGCGCCGTTCGCCACCGAACTCCTGTTCACCGACGGCCTGCCGCAGATGGATGACGAGGTCGGCTACCGCGGCGCCGTCGCCGCCCGGGCCGCCGGCATCACGTACCGCCAGCTGGACTACTGGGCCCGCACCGAACTCGTCGAGCCGACCGTGCGCGGCGCCAAAGGCTCCGGCTCGCAGCGCCTCTACGGCTTCCGCGACATCCTCGTGCTGAAGCTCGTCAAGCGCCTGCTCGACACCGGCATCTCGCTGCAGCAGATCCGCACCGCCGTCGACCAGCTGCGCGCCGCCGGCATCCGGGACCTCGCCGGGACCACCCTTATGAGCGACGGTGCATCGGTGTACCTGTGCACCTCGAACGACGAGGTCATCGACCTCGTCAGCCGCGGTCAGGGCGTGTTCGGCATCGCCGTGGGCAAGGTGCTGCACGAGGTGGAGTCGACCCTGCTCGACTTCGACCCGCAGGCGCCGGACCCCGTCGACGAGCTCGCCGCGCGCCGCGCCGTCCGCTCCGCCTGATCCGCGTCTCCGCGAGGCCTGAACCGCGTCTCCGCGAGGCCGTCGTCTCGACGACGCCGTCTTCAGCGTGCGGGAAGGGTCAGGCGCGCTGTTCGCCGGCGGCGATGCGGCCGGTGCGCATGACGCGATCGAGCAGGGCGTCGAAGTCGCCCGCCAGCTCCTGGGCGGAGTCGCCCGGCCAGATGTGCAACGGCTTGGCAGCGCCCTGCGCCTGCTGCAGCGACGTGCGCTCCGGAAGCTGGGGCGAAAGCACGAGCGGACCGAACATGTCGCGCAGCTCCTTGATGCGGAACTGGTGCTCGATCGACTGCGGGCGCACCCGATTGACGACAATTCCCAGCGGCTGCAGGCGCGGCGAGAGGCCGCGGCGGATCTCCTCGATCGCACGCAGCGCGCGGTCGGCGGCGGCGACCGAGAACAGTCCCGGCTCGGTGACGACGATGACGCGGTCGGATGCCGCCCACGCCGTGCGGGTGAGGGCGTTCAGCGAGGGCGCGCAGTCGATGAGGACGAGGTCGTAGTCGGCCTCGATCGTGGCGAGGGCCTCCTCGAGCTTCCACACGTCGCGCACGCTCGGGTGCGGGCCGTCGAAGTTGATGGCCGAGGGGCTGCCGATCATGACATCGATCGTGCCCGGGTGCACCTTCGCCCAGCCGCTGGGGGTGATGGCCTGACGGACCACCTTCTCCTTCGGGTTGGCGAGCACGTCGGCGACGTTCAGACGCCCGGCGACCTGGATGTCCATCCCCGTCGACACGTCGGACTGGGGGTCGAGGTCGACGACGAGAGTCCGCACGCCCCGGGCGAACGCCGCGGAGGCGAGACCCAGAGTCACGGTCGTCTTGCCGACACCCCCCTTGAGTGAGGAGACGGAGAGTACGTGCACGAGGCTCTACGTTACCGTCCCCTAGGCTGTGATCACACTCAGGCACTCGGGGAAGAGGTGCAGATGTTCCGCAAGATCCTGGTCGCGAACCGCGGTGAGATCGCCATTCGCGCATTCCGGGCGGCCTTCGAGCTGGGAGCGCGCACCGTCGCGGTGTACCCCTGGGAGGACCGGGGATCGCTCCACCGGCAGAAGGCGGACGAATCGTACGAGATCGGCGAGCAGGGCCACCCGGTCCGCGCCTACCTCGACGTCGACGAGATCATCCGCGTCGCGCTGGCCGCCGGCGCCGACGCCATCTACCCGGGCTACGGCTTCCTCTCCGAGAATCCGGAGCTCGCCGCGCGCGCCGCGGAGAACGGCATCACCTTCATCGGCCCGCCCGCGCGGGTGCTCGAGATGGCGGGCAACAAGGTCACCGCCAAGGAGCACGCCATCGCGGCGGGCGTCCCCGTGCTGCGCTCCACACCGGCATCCGACGACGTCGACGCGCTCGTCGCACAGGCGGACGAGATCGGCTTCCCGATCTTCGTGAAGGCCGTCGCCGGCGGCGGCGGCCGCGGCATGCGGCGCGTCGAGACCGCCGGCGAGCTGCCGCCCGCCATCGCGGAGGCCTCGCGTGAAGCCGCCGCCGCGTTCGGCGACGGCCGCGTCTTCCTCGAGCAGGCCGTCATCCGGCCGCGGCACATCGAGGTGCAGATCCTCGCGGATGCCGCGGGCGAGACCGTCCACCTCTACGAGCGCGACTGCTCGGTGCAGCGCCGCCACCAGAAAGTCATCGAGATCGCGCCCGCGCCGAACCTCGAGCCCGCGATCCGCGATGCGCTCACCTCCCACGCGGTCGCGTTCGCCCGTTCGATCGGCTACGTCAACGCCGGCACCGTGGAGTTCCTGCTCGAGACGGCCGGCCCGCGCACCGGCGAAGCCGTCTTCATCGAGATGAACCCGCGCATCCAGGTCGAGCACACCGTGACCGAGGAGGTCACCGACGTCGACCTCGTGCAGTCGCAGATGCGCATCGCCGCGGGCGAGACCCTCGCCGAGCTCGGCCTCCTGCAGGACGCGATCCAGCTCCGCGGCGCGGCGCTGCAGTGCCGCATCACGACGGAGGATCCGGCGCAGGGGTTCCGGCCCGACACCGGCCGCATCACGACGTACCGGTCGCCCGGCGGCGCCGGCATCCGCCTCGACGGCGGCACGACCGCCGCGGGGTCGCAGATCAGCCCTCACTTCGACTCCATGCTCGCCAAGCTCACGTGTCGTGCCCGCGACTTCCCGTCGGCCGTCACGCGCGCCAAGCGGGCCCTCGCCGAGTACCGGATCCGCGGCGTCGCGACCAACGTGCCGTTCCTGCGCGCGGTGCTCGCCGACCCGGCGTTCGCCGCCGGCGACCTGTCGACGTCGTTCATCGACGAGCGCCCCGAGCTGCTGACCAGCAACCCGTCGCGCGACCGCGCCACGAAGCTGCTGAACTGGCTGGCCGACGTCACGGTGAACCGCCCGTACGGTGAGAAGCCGCTGTCGGTGTCGCCCGGAAGCAAGCTGCCCGAGATCGACCTCACGGTTCCGCCGCCCGCCGGCAACCGTGACCGGCTGCGCGAGCTCGGCCCCGCCGGCTTCGCCGCGGCGCTACGCGCCCAGACGGCCCTCGCCGTCACCGAGACGACCTACCGCGACGCGCACCAGTCGCTGCTCGCGACGCGCGTGCGCACCCGCGACCTCGTCCGCGTCGGACCGCACGTGGCGCGCATGACGCCGCAGCTGCTGTCGGTCGAGGCGTGGGGCGGGGCGACCTACGACGTCGCGCTGCGCTTCCTCGCCGAGGACCCGTGGGAACGGCTCGAGGCGATCCGCGACGCGATGCCGAACATCCCGATCCAGATGCTGCTGCGCGGGCGCAACACCGTCGGCTACACGCCGCGTCCCACGGCCGTCACCGACGCCTTCGTGGCCGAGGCGGCATCCAGCGGCGTCGACATCTTCCGCATCTTCGACGCGCTCAACGACGTCGACCAGATGCTGCCGGCGATCTCCGCCGTGCTCGAGACCGGCACCGCCGTCGCCGAGGTCGCCCTCTGCTACACGGCCGACCTCCTCGACCCCGCCGAGAAGCTGTACACGCCGGACTACTACCTGCGACTGGCCGACCGCGTCGCGGCATCCGGCGCGCACATCCTCGCGATCAAGGACATGGCGGGCCTGCTGCGGCCCGCCGCGGCGGCCAAGCTCGTCTCGGCGCTGCGCGAGCGGTTCGACCTTCCGGTCGCGGTGCACACCCACGACACCGCGGGCGGTCAGCTGGCGACACTGCTGGCCGCCAGTGCGGCCGGCGCTGACGCGGTGGATGCCGCGGCCGCACCGCTCGCCGGCACGACCAGCCAGCCGTCGCTGTCGGCGCTCGTCGCCGCCCTCGCGCACACCGACCGCGACACCGGCCTCGACCTCCAGGCCGTCAGCGACCTCGAGCCCTACTGGGAGGCGGTACGCCACCTGTACCGTCCGTTCGAGTCGGGCCTGCCGAGCCCCACCGGCCGCGTCTACCACCACGAGATCCCCGGCGGTCAGCTGTCGAACCTGCGCCAGCAGGCGATCGCGCTGGGTCTCGCCGACCGGTTCGAGCGCATCGAGGACATGTACGCGGCCGCCGACCGGATCCTCGGCCGCATCCCGAAGGTCACGCCGTCCTCGAAGGTCGTCGGCGACCTGGCGCTCGCGCTCGTCGCGGCCGACGCCGACCCGGCCGATTTCGAGGAGAACCCGCAGAACTACGACATCCCCGACTCGGTGGTCGGGTTCATGGCGGGCGAGCTCGGCGACCTGCCGGGCGGGTGGCCCGAGCCCTTCCGCAGCAAGGTGCTGGCGGGGCGCGAGCCGAACGTCGAGATCCCGCCGCTCACCGCCGACGAGGAGGAGGGGCTCGCCCGCGAGGCCGCCGCGCGTCGCCGCACGCTCAACCGGCTGCTGTTCCCCGGCCCCGCCAAGGAGTTCGAGGCGACGCGGGAGGCCTATGGCGACCTGTCGACCCTCGGCACGCCCGACTACTTCTACGGGCTGAAGCCCGGCGAGGAGCACGTCGCCGAGATCGACCCCGGCGTGCAGCTGTATGTGGGGCTGGAGGCGATCGGCGAGCCCGACGCGGCCGGCATGCGCACCGTCATGACGACGCTCAACGGCCAGTTGCGGCCGGTGTGGGTGCGTGACCGCTCCATCGCCGTCGACAAGCCCGCTGCCGAGAAGGCCGACACCTCGCGGCCGGGACAGGTCGCGGCGCCCTTCGCCGGTGTCGTCACCGTCAAGGTGGCCGCCGGTGACACCGTCACGGCCGGCCAGCCCGTCGCCTCGATCGAGGCGATGAAGATGGAAGCGGCCATCACGTCGCCCGTCGGCGGTGTCGTGGAGCGGGTGGTCCTGGCCGCGACGGCGTCCGTCGAGGCGGGCGACCTTTTGCTCGTCGTCCGGCCCGCCGACTAGCCTGAGGACGGGGCGCGGAGCGTCCGTGAGCTTATCGGCCGATGATCCGGCCGTGATCTGGAGTGTGCAATTGTGACGCCACCTGCGACAAGCGGCAGCGAGAACGGGTCTGACGACGTCGATCTCGGAGTGCTGGAGACCACCGGCGGCATCGACACGACGCGCATCGGCATCGTCGACGGCGCCACCGCGCAGGTCGATGTGACGCTGCCGACGGCGACGGACGAGGACGACCTCGACGACGACGTCGTGCTGGACGACGATGCGACGTTCGCGGCGGATGCCGTGGTGGATGCCGACCTGGCCACCGTGACGGAGACCGCGGCACCCGCATCCGCGACGGCCGTGGCCGCGGCATCCGCGGGGTCGGCTCTGCACGCCGAGGCGCATGAGCGCCTGCGGCCGCGCACGTCCGAGATCACGCTGCAGTCGCGCCGGCTGGGCGACTTCGAGGCGGGGCGCGAGAGCAGCGACCTGCTCACCGCCGACCGGCTGCTCGACCCCGCCCACGCGGTGCGGCCCGAGCCGGAGGGTGCGTGGCGCCACCTCGTCTACACGCTGTCGGGACGGCGTCTGAACCTCGGCGACAGCAAGCGGGCGCGCGCCCGCAAGGAGCTCGACCGGCGGATCGCCGCGCCGCTGCACGGCGGCGCGAAGTTCGTGCCGGTGCTCTCGCGCAAGGGCGGCGTCGGCAAGACGACCGTGACGACCCTGCTCGGCATGGCTCTGGCCGACGCCCGTGAGGACCGGGTGATCGCCGTCGATGCGAACCCCGACCGCGGCACGCTCGCCGACCGCATCGGCCGCACCAGCGGCAAGACGGTGCGCGATCTCGTGCGCGCTCAGGCGGACGTCCGCGGCTTCAACGACATCTCCGACATCGTCGCGCGCGACCACACGCGGCTGGACATCCTGGCATCCGACACCGATCCGCACGTGTCGGAGGCCTTCAGCGACGACGATTACCGCAGCGTCGCCGAGGTCGCCGCGCACTTTTACTCCGTCGTCCTCACCGACACCGGCACGGGGATCGTCCACTCGGTCATGGGCGCGACGCTCGAGCGGGCCGACGACATCGTCGTGGTGGCGGGCCTCAGCGTCGACGAGGCGCGGCTGGCGTCCGAGACGCTGACGTGGCTGGAGACCAACGGCTTCGCCGACCTGGTCCGCCGCGCCGTCGTCGTGCTCAACACCGCACGGCCCGGGGCCGCGCTGGTGCGCGCCGAGGAGCTCGAGGCGCACTTCGCCAGCCGCGTGCGCACCGTCGTCCGCGTGCCGTACGACCCGCACATCGCCTCCGGCAGCGCGATCACGTTCCGCGATCTGCAGCCCGAGACGCGCGAGGCGGCGCGCCAGCTCGCCGCGACGCTCGTGGAGGGCCTCCGTCAGCAGGCTGCGGCCTGATGGCGGTCCGTCCGATCCGGATCTTCGGCGACCCTGTGCTGCGGGAGCCGTGCGCGCCCATCGAGGTGGTGGACGACGGCATCCGCGCCCTCGTGCAGGACCTCCTGGACACGGTGGAGCTGCCGGGACGTGCCGGCGTCGCGGCGCCGCAGATCGGCGTGGGCCTGCGCGCGTTCAGCTACAACATCGACGGCGACATCGGCTACGTCCTCAACCCGGTGCTGGTGGAGGTCGCGGGCGACCCGGTGCCGATGGGGGAGGGATGCCTGTCGGTTCCGGATCTGTGGCACGAGACCCTCCGCCACCCGTGGGCGAAGGTCGTCGGCATGGATCTCGAGGGCCGCGAGGTGGTCCTGGAGGGCGACGGGCTGCTGGCGCAGGCGCTGCAGCACGAGACGGATCACCTCGACGGCATGCTGTACCTGTCGCGGCTGAGCCCCGACGAGCGCAAGATCGCGATGCGCCGCATCCGCGAGAGCTCCTGGTTCTGACTCGCGGCGGCGTGGATCCGCCGCCCGGCCGCACCGGCGCCGACGACGTCGCGCCGGCGCCGCAGCGGCAGGCACCGCGGGCGGGGTCAGCCGCCGAGCGCGACGTTCGTGGTGTTGACGGGCACGTTGTAGAGCTCGTCAACGGCATCCGCGAAGTCCTGCATGATGACGTTGCGCTTGATGCTGAGCTTCGGCGTGAGGTGGCCGGAGGCCTCGGTCCACTCGGTGTCGAGGATCGTGAACTTGCGGATCGACTCCGCCCGCGACACGCTCTTGTTCGCGATGTCGATGGCCCGCTGCACCTCTTCGCGCACCTTCGGGTTCGCGGCGGCATCCTTCAGCGACATGTCACCGGGCAGGCCGTTGTTGGCGAGCCACGTCGGCAGCATCTCCGGGTCGAGGGTGATCAGCGCCGCGATGAACGGCTTCTGGTCGCCGACGACCACGACCTGGCCGACGATCGGGTTCGCCCGGATCGGGTCCTCGAGCACCGCCGGGGCCACGTTCTTGCCTGCCGCGGTGACGATGATCTCCTTCTTGCGTCCGGTGATCGTCAGGAAGCCCTCGTCGTCGAACGAGCCGATGTCGCCGGTGCGGAACCAGTCGCCGTCGAACGCCGCGGCGGTCGCCTCGGGGTTGCGCCAGTACTCCTTGAACACGTTGATGCCGCGGACCTCGATCTCGTCGTCCTCGGCCAGGCGCACGCCGACACCCGGAAGCACCGGGCCCACCGTGCCGATCTTCGACTTCTTCGCGAGGTTCACCGTCGCCGGCGCCGTCGTCTCGGTGAGGCCGTAGCCCTCCAGGATCGTGACGCCGAGGCTGTGGAAGAAGTGGCCGAGGCGCGGGCCCAGTGGCGCCGAACCCGACACGGCGTACGTCACGTGGCCGCCCATGGCCTCGCGCAGCTTGCCGTAGACGAGCTTGTCGAACAGGGCGAACTTGATGCGGGTGCCCAGCGGCACCTTCTTGCCCTCCTGCAGCAGGCGGGAGTGCTCGATGGCGGTGTGGGCGGCGGCGCGGAAGATCTTGCCCTTGCCGCCGGCCTCGGCCTTCTGCTCGGCGGAGTTGTAGACCTTCTCGAACACACGCGGCACGGCCAGCAGGAACGTCGGCTTGAACGAGCCCAGCGCGGGCAGCAGCTGCTTGGTGTCGGGCTGGTGCCCGGTCTTGACGCCGGCGTGGACGTTCAGGATGGAGATGAACCGTGCGAACACGTGGGCCGTCGTGATGAACAGCAGCGTCGACGCGCCGGGGGTCTGCACGACCTCCTCGAGCGCCTTGGCCGAGTTGCGGGACAGCTCCACGAAGTTGCGGTGCGTGAGGACGCAGCCCTTGGGTCGGCCGGTCGAGCCGGAGGTGTAGATCAGCGTGGCGATGTCGGCCGCGACGGCGAGGCTGCGACGGCGTTCGATCTCGTCGTCGCCGATCTCGGCACCGGCGGCGCGCAGGGTGTCGAGGTCGCCGGACGCCATCGTCCACACCTCGCGGATCAGCGGCACCTCGGAGCGGATCTCGGCGATGCGGGCGGCGTGCTCGGCGGACTCCGCGATGATCGCGATCGCGCCGGAGTCCGACAGGATCCAGCTGATCTGCGACGCGGAGCTCGTCTCGTAGACCGGCACCATGACGGCCCCGGCGAAGAAGAGGGCGAAGTCGACCAGCGTCCACTCGTAGGTCGTGCGCGCGATGAACGCGACCTTGTCCCCGGGGGCGATGCCCGCGGCGGCGAAGCCCTTGGCCAGCGCGATGACCTCGCGCTGGAACTCCGCGGCGGTGATGTCCCGCCATCCGGTGCCCCCCGCGGCGGTGTCGGGCACCGCGAACAGCGGCAGCGACGGGGTCGCCTTGACGCGCTCGACGAGCAGGTCGGCGATGTTCGCCTGCGGGTCTGCGGGGATCACGGCGGGGACTTCGAACTGGACGGCGCTCATGGGCGGCAACTCCTTCGGTACCGGGTGGCGTCGGGCATGACGGCTGACATCGAGTCTAACTGTTGATGACACTCAGTCCTGCTGCGCGCGAGGACGGCTATGCACGGTCCACGCGCCCGGTGGGACTGTGCCCTCCACACTAGACTCTCGGATGCCGTTCCGTGCGGGACGGCGGGAGGGAGTGCCGTGCTGAACGTCGGCATCGACATCGGCGGAACCAAGATCGCCGGAGGCGTCGTCGGCACCGACGGGACCATCGTCGAGCGGCTCCGCGTTCCCACCCCGACCGACACCGGCGCGCTCGCGGATGCCGTCGCCGACATGGTGCGTGAGCTGGCCTCGCGTCACGACGTCCACGCCGTCGGCGTCGCCGCGGCCGGCTTCATCGACCGCACGCGCTCGGTCATGCTGCACGCGCCCAACATCGACTGGAACAACGTGCCGCTGCGTGCGCAGTTCGAGCAGCGCATCGGGCGCCCCGTCACCCTCGAGAACGACGCCAACGCCGCCGGCTGGGGCGAGTACCGCTTCGGCGCCGGGCGCGGCTCGGTCGACATGGTCATGGTCACCCTCGGCACCGGTGTGGGCGGCGCGGTCATCACCGATGGCTCCCTGCTCATCGGCGCGAACGGCAGCGCCGCCGAACTCGGCCACCTGCGCTTCGTGCGCGGCGGCCGCCCCTGCGGCTGCGGTCAGAACGGATGCCTCGAGCAGTATGCGTCCGGCCGCGCCCTGCAGCGCGAGCTCAGCGACATCGCCGACGCTGGCGGCATCGGCGAGCGTCTGGCCGCCCACCGCGCGCCCGACGGCGTCGTGCGTGGGGCGGATCTCGCGATGCTGCTGGCCGAAGAGGATGCCGGTGCGCTCGAGGCCGTGCGTCGCGTCGCGACGGCGCTCGGCGAGGCCTGCGGCGCGTTCCAGGCCGTGCTCGACCCCGAGCTGTACGTCATCGGCGGCGGCGTCGCCGACCTCGGCGAGGTGCTGCTGGAGCCGACCCGCCTCGCTTACGAGACCTCGTTGCCCGGCTTCGGCGACCGCCCCACGGCGCGCTTCGTCACCGCCAGCCTCGGCAACGACGCCGGTCTCGTGGGCGTCGCGGATCTGGCGGGACTGCGCAGCGCGTGAGCGGACGGCGGGGGATGCGGGGGAGCGTCTGATGTTCTACTGGTTCATGAAGTACATCGTGATCGGTCCGATCGTGAAGGCCATCTTCCGCCCATGGATCGTCGGACGCGGCAACGTCCCGGCATCCGGAGCGGCGATCCTCGCCTCGAACCACCTCTCGGTCAGCGACTCGATCTTCCTGCCGCTGATGATCGACCGGCCGATGAGCTTCCTCGCCAAGAGCGATTACTTCACCGGCAAGGGGGTGAAGGGCTGGGCGACGCGCATGTTCATGAAGGCGACGGGACAGATCCCCATCGACCGCACCGGCGGCAAAGCCTCGGAGGACTCGCTCAACACCGGGCTGCAGGTGCTCGGCCGCGGCGACCTGCTCGGCATCTACCCGGAGGGCACGCGCAGCCCCGACGGCAAGCTCTACCGCGGCCGCACGGGCCTCGCGCGCATGGCGCTGGAAGCCCGTGTGCCGGTGATCCCGGTCGTCATGGTCGGCACCGACGACATCATGCCGATCGGCCGGTCGATCCCGCGGATCGGCCGCGTCGGCATGATCATCGGCGAGCCGCTGGACTTCTCGCGCTTTCAGGGGATGGAGTCCGACCGCTACGTGCTGCGGTCGGTCACCGACGAGATCATGGTCGCGCTGCAGCGCCTCGGCGAGCAGCAGTACGACGACGTCTACGCCTCGACCGTGAAGGACCGCGCGAAGGCCTGATCCGCGGCATCGGATGCGCACGAGACGCGCGTCCGACCCGGCACCCGACCCGGCGATCGGGGTCACCGCAACCCGGCGATCGGGGGTTACCGCGCGCCACTAGACTGAGCGGATGCCCTCCCTGCACGCCGACCTGGATCACTGGCGCTCGCTCCCGATCAAGCAGCAGCCGTCCTGGCCCGACGCGGATGCCGTCGCCGCCGTTTCGGACGAGCTCGCGACCCTGCCGCCGCTGGTGTTCGCCGGCGAGGTGGACAACCTGCGCGAGCGGCTCGCGCGCGCCGCGGCCGGGCAGGCGTTCCTGCTGCAGGGCGGCGACTGCGCCGAGACGTTCGCCGGCGCCACCGCCGAGCAGATCCGCAACCGCATCAAGACCGTGCTGCAGATGGCCGTCGTCCTCACCTACGGCGCGTCGATGCCGGTCGTGAAGATGGGCCGCATGGCCGGGCAGTTCGCCAAGCCCCGCTCGAGCGACACCGAGACCCGCGGCGATGTGACCCTGCCCGCCTACCGCGGGGACATCGTCAACGGCTACGACTTCACCGAGGCGTCGCGTACCGCCGACCCGCAGCGGCTGCTGAAGGGGTACCACACCGCGGCATCCACCATCAATCTCATCCGCGCCTTCACACAGGGCGGATTCGCGGACCTCCGCGAGGTGCACTCCTGGAACAAGGGCTTCGCGCAGAACCCCGCCAACCAGCAGTACGAGCGCCTCGCGACCGAGATCGACCGCGCCATCAAGTTCATGGAGGCCGCCGGAGCGGACTTCGATGAGCTCAAGCGCGTCGAGTTCTACACCGGCCACGAGGGCCTGCTGATGGACTACGAGCGGCCGATGACCCGGATCGACTCCCGCACGCTCACGCCGTACAACACCTCGGCCCACTTCCTGTGGATCGGGGAGCGCACGCGCGAGCTCGACGGCGCGCACGTGGACTACTTCTCCAAGATCCGGAACCCGATCGGCGTCAAGCTCGGCCCGTCCACGTCAACCGACACCGCGCTCGCGCTGATCGACAAGCTCGACCCCGAGCGCGAGCCCGGCCGCCTGACCTTCATCACGCGCATGGGGGCCGGCAAGATCCGCGACGCGCTGCCGCCGCTGCTGGAGGCCGTGAAGGATGCCGGGGCGACGCCGCTCTGGGTCACCGACCCCATGCACGGCAACGGCATCACGACGCCGACGGGCTACAAGACCCGTCGCTTCGACGACGTCGTGGACGAGGTGCGCGGCTTCTTCGAGGCGCATCGCGCCGTGGGGACGTTCCCCGGCGGCATCCACGTCGAGCTCACCGGCGACGACGTCACGGAGTGCCTGGGCGGCAGCGAGCAGATCGACGAGGCCACCCTCGCGACGCGCTACGAGAGCCTGTGCGACCCGCGTCTGAACCACATGCAGTCACTCGAGCTCGCGTTCCTCGTCGCCGAGGAGCTCGAGAAGCGCTGACCCGCGCCGTCGGGGTGGCCGGCGCGCGTCAGCCACCGGTCAGCCCACGCGGGCAGGGGCGGGCCTACTGGCGGACGTCGAGGGAGATCTCGACGGTCGTGCCCTTACGGTAGGAGCCGGAGGCAGGGTTCTGCGACACCACCTCGGTGAGGTCGTTGACGGCGATGTTCCACGGGAACACGATGCCGCTGACCTTGAACCCCGCCGCCTCGAGCGTGCTCTTGGCCTTGTCGCGGGTCATGCCGACGACGTTCGGCACGTCGAACAGCTGCGGTCCCTTCGACACCACGAGCGGGACGGCGTCGTTCGGCTGGAACGGCCCCCCGTCCTCGCGCGTCCCGACGCTGATGACCCGGCCCTCCTCGACGTCGTCGCTGAAGTCCTCCGTCACCGACGCCTTCAAGCCGACGGCCTCCAGCGCCGCGATGGCGGCATCCTGCGTGTCGCCGACGACGTCCGGGACGGGTCCCGCCGAGACGTCGAACGTGACGGTCGAGCCCTCCAGCGCCGTGCATCCATTCGTGCAGTCGACGGCGTCGCCGCCGCCGGGCGGCGTCACGAGCGCCCGGATGACGGTGCCCTCGGCCGCATCGGTGAAGAACCGCGCGGGATCTCCGGATGCCGTGATGTAGAACTCCGACAGGGTCTGCGTCGCGGCATCCAGCGTCTGCCCGGCCAGCGCCGGGATGTCGTGCGACTGGGGCCCGAGCGAGATGACCACCGTCACCTGCGCGTCCTTGGCCACGCGGGCGCCGGCTTCAGGATCGGTGCGGATCGCCTGCCCGAGCGGGACGTCGCGGCTGTAGTCCTGGCCCGGCACGGCGACGAGCGCGTGCTCGGCGAGGATGCCGGTGGCCTCCTCGATCGTGCTCCCGGTGACGTCGGGCACCATGACGAGCGACCCCGGCCCCGAGCCGAACCACCAGCCCGCGCCTCCTGCGAGCCCGGTCAGCAGCAGCACCAAGGCGACCAGCCACGCGCCCTTGCGGGTGTTGCGGCGGGCGCGGCGCCGCAGGCGGGTGGCGTTGTCAACGTGGTCGGTCACGGTCGGGGCGGTGAACGTGCCGGGCATGACCTTGGTCAGCTCGCCCGAGTCCACCCCGTCGTCGACCGCGATGACACCGGGAGCGGGCGCCCGTACGACGTGCGGGAACACTCCGAGGTCCTTCTCGATCTCGCGCAGCCGGTCGAGCATGACCCGGGCATCGGTCGGGCGGTCGTCGGGGTTGCGCTCGGTCGCCCACATGACGAGCTCGTCGAGCTGCTCTGGGATGGCGGGGTTGCGGGCGCTCGGGCGGGGGACCGAGTCGGTCGCGTGCTGGTAGGCGATCTGCATGGGCTGCTCGCCCTTGTACGGCTGCTCGCCCACGAGCATCTCGTAGAGCATGATGCCGAGCGCGTAGATGTCGCTGCGGGCGTCGGCGGTGCCGCGGGTGACGAGCTCGGGGGCGAGGTAGGCGATCGTGCCGAGCAGCATCTGCCCGGTCGCGGTGTTCGCGCTCGTCGCGCGGGCCAGGCCGAAGTCGCCGATCTTGATGCGGCCGTCCTCCGCGAGCAGCACGTTCTCAGGCTTGACGTCGCGGTGCACGATGCCGGCTCGGTGCGCGGCGGCGAGGCCTGACAGCACGGCATCCATGATCGTGATCGTCTGCGGGATCGACAGCCGCTTCTGCTCGCGCAGCAGCTCGCGCATCGTGATGCCGGGGAGGTACTCCATGACGAGGTACGCCATCTCGCCGTCCTGGCCCTGGTCGAACACGTTCACGACGTGCGGGTCGGCGAGCCGCGCGGCGGCGCGCGCCTCCTGGATGAACCGGCTCTGGAACACGGTGTCGTCGGAGAGGTGGCTGTGCATCACCTTCAGGGCGACGCGGCGCTCCAGCCGCAGATCGGTCGCGACGTACACCGTCGCCATGCCGCCGCGGGCGATGCGAGCACGCACCCGGTACCGGCCGTCGACCAGACGGCCGATCAGCGGGTCGGTCTGCTGGCTCGTGCTCACCCTGTGATTCTAGGGAGCGGATGTCGCCGCGGCCGGGAGCGCCTCACCCCGGCCGTGCATCAACCGAGCGCCGCGAGCCAGGCGTAGGCCTGCGGCTCCCAGGGCGCGTACCGCTCCGGGTAGGCCGAGATCTGCACGGCCTGGGCGGCTGCGCCGAACTCCATGGACTCCCACCCGGCGATGTCGAGGAGGCCCCGCGTGCGTGTTCCGTTGGGGTCGGCGGGGCCGCCGAAGAAGGCCGCCGCGGCACGCGCGGGGTCGCTGACCTCGGCCTCCGTTCCCCATCCGGTGCTGGGACGCTGCTGGAACAGGCCCAGCGAATCGCGGTCACCCCAGTCGAGGTTGCGCAGCCACGACTCCACCATCGCGGTCGCCAGCGCGATGGCGATGCCCCGGTCGGAGACGCCGAGGCTGCGACCGACCCGGATGATGAGCCGCGCGCTCTCCTGCTGCTCCGCGTCGAGCACGACGGTCGGCGCCGCCGCGGGGTCCGCGGGGGTGGCTGCGGCCGGGGCGGATGCCGCGGCCGGCGCCGCGGTGGGGATCGTGAGAGTCTGGCCCGGGTAGATGATGGCGCCGTCGGCGAGTCCGTTCGCGGCGAGGAGCGCCGCGACGGTCGTGTCGTGGGCCCGCGCGATCGCCCAGAGGGTGTCGCCCGCGGCGATGGTGTGCGTCGTCGCCGGTGCCGGTGCCGGCGCGGGCGCGGGTGCGGCGGGGGATGCTGCGGCGACGGCTCCCGGAAGCGCGAGAACCTGGCCCGGGCGAATCAGCGTCGCCGCCCCGAGACCGTTCGCCTCCTGGAGCGCCGCGACCGACGTGCCGTGGGCGCGGGCGATCGCCCACAGCGTGTCGCCGGACTGCACGGTGTAGGTCGCGGCATCGCCGACGGCGCCGACGGCGCGGGCGCCAGTGGCGTGGAAGGACGCCGCGGCGGCAGAGCGTGGCAGTGCGCGGTCAGCCGGTTGTCGCTGCGTCGCGTGCGCGTCCGCACCCGCGGCGGCCGTCGCGACCGCCGCGGGCGCGGCGGTCAGCGTGAGCGCCACCGAGCCGACGATGGCGGCGGGGGTGGTGAGGCGGGCGGAGAGGTGTGCGAGTCGCAAGGCGGACCCCCTTCTTCGACCCCGCTACCGTGTCACGGATGTCAATTGCTGTCAACGAGTGTTATAAGAAGTGACTGCTGTGACGGATGTGATTTCAGCGCGCTCCGGCACCGCACGAGCGGCGCACGCGCGGCGCACGACGAGCCCGAGAGTGGAATAGTGGAACCGTGACCGACGACACCGCCGCATCCGCCGCCACCGACTGGCTCACCCTCCCCGAACTCGTCGAGACGCTCGGCGAACCGCTCGGCCGCATCCGCCGGCTGCTCGACGAGAAGCACCTGGTCGGCTCGCGCCGCCAGGGCGCGTTCGCGGTGCCGTCGCTGTTCATCCTCGACGGCCGCCCGCTGGCGTCGCTGCGGGGCACGGTGATCGTGCTGCAGGATGCCGGGTTCAGCGACGACGAGGTCATCGACTGGCTGCTCGCACCGGAGGAGTCCATCGGGCGTCCGCCGATCGACGCCCTGCGCGAGGGGCGCAAGAGCGAGGTCCGCCGCGTCGCACAGACGCTGGCCTGAGCCGCCGCGGCGTCAGGCTGTGCGCGCCGTCGCGTCGCGCGCGAGATCGCGCAGCGCCCCGACCGCCGGTGTCCCCAGCGGCGCACCGCGCAGCGCGCGGTCGGCCTCGTCGGCGAACCGCGTGATCGCCTGCTCGACCCGCTCCAGCGCGCCGGTGTCGGCGATGGTCTGCTGCAGGGCGGCGATCTGCCCGGCATCCAGCGACGGATCTCCGATCAGCTCGTCGAAGACCTGCCGCGCCCCGGGGGCGAGCCGTTCGCGCGTGTAGGCGATGAGCAGCGTGCGCTTGCCCTCGCGCAGGTCGTCTCCCGAGGGCTTGCCGGTCACCGCGGCGTCGCCGAAGACCCCCAGCACGTCGTCGCGCAACTGGAAGGCGAGCCCCAGGGGGTGCCCGAACGCGGCGAGTGCGGCGCTCTGGCGCTCGTCGGCGCCCGCCAGTGCGGCGCCGAGCAGGAGCGGATGCTGGATGCTGTACCGCGCCGACTTCAGCGACGCGACGCGCAGCGCGCGGTCGGCGTGCTCGTCGTCGGGGGCCGTGACGAACGCGGCCTCCTCCGCGATGTCGAGGAACTGCCCGACCGTCACTTCGCGCCGCATCAGGGCGTAGACGGCGCGGGCGGATGCCGCGTGCACCGCGCCCTGCAGTCCCTCCTCCAGCAGGTCGTCGCTCCAGGCGACGAGGAGGTCGCCGAGAAGGATCGCGGCGGAGCGGCCGAACGCCGCGGCATCCCCCGCCCAGCGCGAGGTCCGGTGCGCGCTCTCCAGCGCCCGGTGGGCGGCGGGGTGGCCACGACGGGTGTCGGAGTTGTCGATGAGGTCGTCGTGCACGAGCGCGGCGGCGTGGAAGATCTCCAGGGCCGCGGCGGCCGCGAGCACCTCGTCCGGCGCCTGCGGGGAGCGCGGGGCGCCGCCCCGGTGCTCCGCGACGGCCTGCCAGCCGGTGAGGCAGAACCGCGCGCGCAGGCGCTTGCCGCCGGTGAGAGCGGCGGCCGCGGCGTCGAAGAAGGCCGCGGTTTCGGCGCCCCCGTCGCGCCACTGCGCGCGCTGGTCGGCCACGAACCTCTCCAGTCGCTGGGAAACAGCCTCGATCGGCACGGGAGACGCGGTCACGGGCCTAGCCTAGTTCTCGAGTGCACGCGTAGAATCGAGCGCACACGAGGCCGACACCCGTACGGCGAGGAGGGGGAGGCAATGCCTCTGTCAGAGCAGGAGCAGCGTCTGCTCGATGAGATGGAACGCCATCTCATGAACAAGGACGCCGATGTCGTCAGTGCGCCTCGTGATGGGCAGACCCTCAGCTACCGCAATATCGTCTACGGCACGATCCTCGTGCTGCTCGGCATCGGCGGCCTCATCGCCGGCGTCTCCTCGGGGATCATCGTCATCGGTGTCATCGCCTTCCTCGTGATGGTCGCCGGCGTCGTCCTCGCCGTCACGCCCGCGCGCGGGTTCGCCGCCGCCACGCCCCGCTCCGGTGAGAAGAAGCCGAAGCCGGGGTCGTCGTCGGCATCCTTCATGGATCGCATGAACGACCGGTGGGATCGCCGCCAGGGCGACCGCTGATCGCCGCCGACTGACTCCGCCCGGCGGAGCGCCCCCCGCCACACGCACGACCAAGCACCGACCTTCGGGTCGGTGCTTTCTTGCGTGTGGGCGGTTTTTTCGCGTCTGTGGGGGAGTGGGGGAGGAATCCGCCGAGAAATCGATAGTGAAGTGGAGGGAAGTGGAGTAAAGTGGTGCGCACCTGGATCGGGCCGGAGGAAGGGGGAGTGGCCGATGCTGTTGGGCACCTACACCCCCAAGCTCGACGACAAGGGGCGCGTCATCCTCCCGGCCAAGTTCCGCACCGACCTCGGTGACGGCGTCGTCGTCACCCGCGGTCAGGAGCGCTGCCTGTACGTGTTCAGCACGAAGGAGTTCGAGCGGGTTTACGAGAAGATCCGCGAGGCGCCGCTGACGAACAAGCAGGCGCGCGACTTCCAGCGCATGTTCCTCTCCGGAGCGAGCGACGAGAAGCCCGACAGCCAGAGCCGCATCACGATCCCGCCGCACCTGCGCACCTACGCGAACCTGGGCCGCGAACTCGTCGTCACCGGTGTCGGCGCGCACGCCGAGATCTGGGATGCCGAGGCGTGGAACGCCTACGCCGAAGGCAACGAAGACAGCTATTCCGACATGGAGCAGGAGGTGATCCCGGGCCTGTTCTGACCGTGGCCGTGACTCCCAGCCGCACGCCCTGACACACTTCCCCGGTGCCAGGTCGCGGCGGATGGGGATCACGACTCCGGATCGGATCCCGCGAAGACCATGACCTTCTCCGACATCCACACCCCCGTCCTGCTCGAGCGCTGCGTCGAGCTGCTGGCGCCCGCCCTCGCCCGGCCCGGTGCCGTGCTCGTGGATGCCACAGAAGGCATGGGCGGACACTCCGAGGCGCTGCTCGAGCGGTTCGACGGCATCCGCCTCATCGGCCTGGACCGCGACACCGACGCCCTCCGCATCGCGGGGGAGCGCCTGGCCCGCTTCGGCGACCGCGTCACGCTCGTCCACACCGTCTACGACGGCATCGCCGCGGCTCTGGCCGGTGCCGGCGTCGAGCGCGTCGACGGCATCCTGTTCGACCTGGGCGTCTCCTCGCTTCAGCTCGACGAGGCGGACCGCGGGTTCGCGTACGCGCAGGACGCCCCGCTGGACATGCGCATGGACCAGACCGCCGGCACGACGGCCGCCGACATCGTCGCGACCTACGGCGAGGGCGACCTGCGCCGCATCTTCGAGCGGTACGGCGAAGAGAAGCTCGCCGGCCGCTACGCGCGCGCCATCATCGCCGCCCGCGCGACGGCGCCGATCACGCGCTCCGGTCAGCTCGTCGACATCCTCATCGCCGCGACGCCCGCCGCCGTCCAGCGCGAGGGCCGCGGCCACCCCGCCAAGCGGGTGTTCCAGGCGCTGCGCATCGAGGTCAACGCCGAACTCGCCGTGCTCGAGCGGGCACTGCCGGCGGCGATGGACGCCCTCCGCGTGGGCGGGCGCATCGTCGTCATGAGCTACCAGTCGCTGGAAGACCGCCTCGTCAAGCGGGTGTTCGCGGATGCCGCGGCATCCACGGCACCGGCGGGGCTGCCGGTCGAGCTTCCCGAGCACGCACCGCGGTTCCGTCTCGTGGTGAAGGGTGCGGAACTCGCGACCGATGAGGAGAAGGCGCAGAACCCCCGCGCCACCCCCGTGCGCCTGCGCGCGGCCGAGCGTGTGAGGGAGGCGGCATGAGCATTCCGGCCGAGAGTTCCGTCGACCTGCTGGCGGGTCTTCCCGAGCTGCCGTCCCGCACCCGCCCGGGTGGTCCCGCCCGCGGCGAGCGACTGCGCGCCCTCGAGCAGCCCCTGCCGCGGCGGCGTCCGCGCATGCTGTACGGCATCGTCGCCGTCGCCGGTGCGGTGCTCATCGCCGCGGCGCAGATGGGGCTGTCGATCCTCACGACCCAGACCTCGTACGAGCTCTCCGCACTGACCTCGCAGCAGCGTGACCTGGACTGGCAGAAGCAGATGCTGCAGGACGACGTCGCCGGGCTGAGCTCGCCGCAGTACCTCGCGGCGAACGCGCAGGCGATGGGGATGCTGACCGGGCAGGCGCCGACGTACCTGCGCTTGAGCGACAACGCCGTCATCGGCACCGCGGCCGGCCTCAGCGGCGCCAGCGCCATCAACGCGCTGACGCAGGCGGCCGTCGGAAACGCTCTCGTCAGCGGGGTTCCGCTAGCCGGTGACCCCGCCGCGAGCCTCGGCGGCGGCGCCAGCGTCGTCGACGACGCCATCGTCAATACGACGACACCCCCTGCCATCGCCGACGGTCTTCCCACCCCCGCCACACACTGATCTGTATGACGACCCGAGCCACTCGAAGCCCGCGTCGGCGCACCGTCGTCGCCCTCGCCGTCGTCCTGGCGGTCCTCGCCGCCTTCGTCGTGCGGCTGGTCGACATCCAGGTCGTCAACGCCAACGACCACATCAACGACTCGCAGAGCTTCGCGACCGGCGCCAAGCAGCCGCTGTACGGCGCGCGGGGCGAGATCGTCGACACCGACGGCACGGTCCTCGCCTCGAGCACGCTGCGCTACGACGTGCAGATCGACCCGTCCCTGGCCGTGAAGGGGATCGCGAAGAAGGATGACGACGGCCGAGCCGTCAAGGACGACAAGGGCGAGACCGTGATGGTGCCCTGGACCGAGCTCGCCGCCGACATCGCGGGCGTCACCGGGCAGTCGGCGGCCGACGTGGAGAAGATCGTCGCCGACGCCCTCGCCGCCGACGCGGACAGCCAGTACGCCGTCGTGAAGAAGTCGGTGTCCACGGAGGAGTACCGGACGCTGGCGGGGCTGAAGCTGCCGTTCCTGTCGTTCCCGCCGCATCCGTCTCGGATCTATCCCGACGGCGCCGTCGCCGGCAACCTCATCGGGTTCGTCGGCTCGGACGGCACGCCGCTGGAGGGACTGGAGGGCCTGCAGAACTCGTGCCTGGCCGCCGAGGACGGATCGCTGACCTACCAGCGCGGCGCCGACGGGGTCATCATCCCCGGCACCGAGGTGGAGAAGCCGGCCGTGGACGGCGGGACGCTGAAGCTCACGATCGACAGCGACCTGCAGTGGTTCATGCAGCAGCTGATCAGCGAGGAGACCGCCCGCTACCAGGCGGACTGGGGCGGCATCATCGTCATGGAGGCCAAGACCGGCAAGATCCGGGCGCTCGCCGAGACGAACTCCGTCGACCCCAACGATCCCGGGGCCTCATCTCCCGACGACCGGGGCTCGCGCCTGCTGCGGGTCGCGTACGAGCCGGGATCGACGTTCAAGCCGGTCACCGCGGCGACGGCGATCGAGCAGGCCGGGCTCACCCCGACCTCCACCGTCGTCACGCCCGACCGCATCGAGTTCCCCAACGGCGCGGTCATCAACGACTCCGAGAGTCACCCCACCGAGAACCTGACCCTCACCGGCGGTCTCGTGCAGTCATCGAACGTCGCCATGAGCCAGTTCGGTACGACGGTGGCGCCCGAGGTGCGTCAGGACTACCTCCAGCGCTTCGGCGTCGGCGGCGGCGACGCCCTCGACTGGTCGGGTGCACCGCGGACCGGATTCTCCGCCGACGCGAAGGACTGGGACAACCAGACCTACTACACCACGACGTTCGGCCAGGCCTTCACCGTCACCCCGACCCAGGTCACGAGCGTCTTCCAGACGATCGCCAACGGCGGGGTGCGCATGCCCGCGCAGCTCGTCGAGTCGTGCACGAAGGCCGACGGCACGGTCGTCACCCCCGACCTTCCCGACCCGGTGCAGGTCATCAAGCCGGAGACCGCGGCCGAGGTGTCGCAGATGCTGGAGAACGTCTACGCGCAGGGCACGCTCGCCGCGGACATCAACATCCCCGGCTACCGTCTGGGCGTCAAGACCGGTACGGCGCAGGTCCCCGACGGGCACGGCGGTTACAAGGACAACCTCTACATGACGTCGCTGGCCGGTTACGCCCCGGCGGAGGATCCGCAGTACGTTGTTCTGACGCTGTTCAACGAGCCGAAGACCAACACGATGTCCTCGGCGAACCGCTCCGTCTTCAAGAAGGCGATGACGCAGGTGCTGACGCACTACCGCGTCATGCCGTCGAACCAGCCCACCCCGCTGCTGCCGGTCACCCAGTGACGCACTGCGCGTGAGGAAGCACTCCCTATGATCCGGATGACACTCGCCGAGGTCGCCGCCGCCGTCGCGGGGCGCCTCCAGGCGACGGATGCCGATACCCCCGACACCACGGTCGACGGCACCGTCGACACCGACTCGCGCCTCATCGGGCCCGGTGACATCTTCGTCGCCAAGCCCGGCGAGACCACCGACGGCCACCGCTTCGTCGCGGCCGCAGCCCAGGCCGGCGCGGCGCTCGCGATCGTCGAGCACCCCGTCGACGCGCCGATCAGCCAGATCGTCGTGGCCGACGCGGTGCAGGCCCTCGCCGATCTCGCCCGCACGGTCGTCGCGCAGGTCCGCGCCGGCGGCGACCTGCGCGTGGTCGGCATCACCGGATCCAACGGCAAGACGACGACGAAGAACCTCCTCGCCCGCATCCTGCAGGACGAGGGGGAGACGGTCGCACCGCGCGCCTCGTTCAACAACGAGGTCGGCGCGCCACTGACGATGCTGCGCGTCACCGCCGACACCCGGTTCCTGGTGAGTGAGTTCGGCGCCGCGGCCGGCGGCCAGATCGCCCGCCTCGCCGGGCTCGTGACCCCCGACATCGGCGTGGTCCTCATGGTGGGACTCGCCCACGCCGGAGGCTTCGGCGGCGTGGAGGAGACCCTGAAGGCCAAGACCGAGCTGGTCGAGGCGGTCCGCCCGGGCGGTGTGGCCGTGCTCAACGCCGACGATCCGCGCGTCGTGACGATGGCCGCCGTCGCGGCGGCCCGCGGCGTCGCGGTGCGCTGGTTCGGGCGCAGCACCGCGGCCGAGCTCCGCGCCGAAGACGTCGAGGTCACGGCATCCGGCACCACCTGCGTCGTCGTCGCCGGCGACGAGCGCCTGCCGCTGCGCCTGCGGGTGCTCGGCGAGCACCACGTCATGAACGCCCTCGCCGCCCTCGCCGCGGCCCGCGAGCTGGGCGTCGCGCTGCGCGACGGCATCGCGCGCCTGGAGACCGTCGAGATCGCCGAGCGCTGGCGCATGCAGCCGCTCGGGTCGGACCGGGTCCGCATCATCAACGACGCCTACAACGCCAGCCCCGACTCCATGGCGGCGGCGTTGCGCACCCTCGCGCAGATCGCCGAGCCCGGACAGCGCAAGGTCGCCGTCCTCGGGGCGATGAGCGAACTGGGCGAGTATGCCGGGGAGGAGCACGACCGGGTGGGGCTCCTCGCGGTGCGGCTGCGGATCGAGCGCATCGTCGTCGTCGGCCGCGACGCGCGCCGGCTGTACCTCGCCGCCGTCGGCGAGGGCTCGTGGGACGGCGAGGCGGTCTTCTTCGAGACCGCCGACGAGGCGTTCGACTACCTGTCGGGCGAGCTCCGCGACGGCGACCGCGTGCTCGTGAAGTCCTCCAACTCGGCGGGTCTGCGGCATCTGGGCGATCGTCTGGGAGAATCGTTCTCGTGAGATCCCTGCTGACGGCCGCGACGATCTCCCTCGCCTTCACCCTCTTCCTCACGCCGCTGTTCATCCGGCTGTTCGAGAAGCTCGGCTGGGGACAGGTCATCCGCACGCCGGAGGACGCCCACAACCCCAGCCACCACGCCAAGCGCGGCACGCCCACGATGGGCGGGGTGGTCTTCATCCTCGGCTCGATCGTCGGCTACGTCGTCGGCACCCTGACCGGCGGCGCGCCGCCCACGATCTCGGGGCTGCTCGTCATCTGGATGATGGTCGGCTTCGGCGTCGTCGGCTTCATCGACGACTTCATGAAGGTGCGTCAGCAGCGCAGCCTCGGCCTCTCGGGCTGGCGCAAGATCGTCGGCCAGGTGCTGGTGGCGGTGCCCTTCGGCATCCTGGCACTGAACTTCCCGAACACCTACGGTCAGACGCCCGCCTCGCCGTACGTGTCGTTCTTCCGCGACATTCCGGTGCTGTCGTTCATGGCGCTCGGGGTGATCGTCGGCTGGATCGTCTACCTGGTGTGGGTGTCGTTCATCTCCGTCGCCTGGTCCAACGCCACCAACCTCACCGACGGACTGGACGGACTGGCCACCGGCGCGGGCATCTTCACCATCTCGGCGCTGAGTCTCGTGACCTTCTGGCAGTTCCAGCAGCGCTGCATGAGCAACGCGCTCGTGGACAGCTACGTCAACGCCTGCTACCCGACGCGCGACCCCATGGACCTCACGATCGTGGCGGCTTCCTTCGTCGGCGCCCTCGTCGGGTTCCTGTGGTGGAACGCGCCGAAGGCGAAGATCTTCATGGGCGATGTCGGGTCGATGGCGATCGGCGGCGTCATCGCCGCGATGGGCATCCTCTCGCGCACCGAGCTTCTGACCGTCATCATCGCGGGCGTCTTCATCATCGGCCCCGGTTCGGTGATCCTGCAGCGCTACTACTTCAAGGCCACGGGCGGGAAACGTCTGTTCCTCATGAGCCCCTTCCATCACCATCTCGAGATGCGCGGATGGCCGGAGATCACGATCGTCGTGCGGATGTGGATCATCGCCGGCATGCTCGCGGTCACCGGCGTGGGCCTGTTCTACGTCGCGTGGCTGGCGGCGCTGTGACGGGGCGCCTCGACGAGCTGACGAGCTGGCACGCCGACTGGAAGGGCCTGCGCGTCGCGGTGCTCGGCCTGTCGATGACGGGCTTCTCCGTCGCCGACACGCTCGCCGAGCTCGGCGCCGAGGTGCTCGTCGTGACGCAGGATGCCGACGCGGAATACGCGCGGCTGCTGCCGGTGATCGGCGCGACCCTGTGGACGGGGCCGCTCGACACCGTGCCCGCCGAGCTCGAGGCGTTCGCGCCCGAGGTCGTCGTCGCTTCGCCCGGCTTCGCCCCGCACCACCCCGTCATCGCGTGGGTGCGCGCCTCGGGCATCGCGCTGTGGGGCGACATCGAGCTGGCGTGGCGCGTCCGCGACAAGGTCGTGCGCGCCGACGGCACGCCCGCGGACTGGGTGCTCATCACGGGGACGAACGGCAAGACCACGACCACGCAGCTGACAGCCGCGATGCTCGTCGCCGGGGGACTGCGGGCAGCGCCCGTGGGGAACATCGGCGTACCGGTCCTCGACGCCGTGCGCGACCCCGCCGGCTTCGACGTGCTCGTCGTGGAGCTGTCCAGCCACCAGCTCTGGTACCTGTCGCTGCAGGACGGTCCCGATCCGCTTTCGCCCCACGCGAGCGTGTGCCTGAACCTCGCCGACGACCACCTGCAGTGGCACGGCTCGTTCGCCGCCTATCGCGATGCGAAGGCGGTCGTCTACGAGAACACGCGTGTCGCGTGCGTCTACAACAAGGCGGATGCCGCGACCCGCGTCATGGTGGAAGAAGCCGACGTCGTGGACGGATGCCGCGCCATCGGCTTCGACCTCGGGGTGCCGGGGCCGGGCGACCTGGGCGTCGTCGACGGCATCCTCGTCGACCGCGCCTTCCTCGACGATCGCCGCACCCGCGCGCTGGAGCTGACCACCGTGGCCGACCTGGCGGCGCGGGGCCTTGCGGCGCCCCACGTCGTGGCGAACATCCTCGCCGCCGCGGCCCTCGCCCGCTCGCTCGATGTGCCGCCGGCGGCGATCGCGGCGGCGCTGGACACCTTCCGCCTCGACGCGCACCGCATCGAGGTCGTCGCGGTGACGGCGGGCATCACGTGGGTGGACGACTCCAAGGCCACCAACCCGCACGCCGCCGCGTCGTCGCTGGCCGCGTTCCCCGGAGCGGTCTGGGTCGTCGGCGGTCAGCTGAAGGGCGTCGACATCGCCGAGCTCGTCGCCGCGCGCGGTGGGGGAGTGAAAGCCGCGATCGTCATCGGCGTGGACCGCGACCCGATCACGGAGGCGTTCGCACGACACGCCCCCGGCATCCCGCTGTTCGAGGTCGACCACGCTCAGACTGAAGACGTCATGGCGCAGGTCGTCGAACTGGCGGCGGAGATCGCCCGTGACGGAGACGTGGTCCTCCTCGCTCCGGCCGCGGCATCCTTCGATCAATTCGATTCCTACGCCGACCGCGGTCATCGTTTCGCCAGGGCCGTGAAGGACCGGGTCGACCGGGACGAGAACCAGCAGGACCGAAGCCACGGAGGGGGAGCCGGTGACGACGACGATCCCGCCGCGGACCCGCCGCGCGGCGCCGCCGGCTGAGCCGACCGCATCCGCCTCGGACGCCGCCTCGGGGCGTGGTTTCGCCGCGCGCGTCTCGCTGGGTCGCGTCTTCGCGCCGGTGCCGAGCGAGTTCCTGCTCATCGCCTCGACGGCGCTGCTGCTGACCGGGTTCGGCCTGACGATGGTGCTGTCGGCGACGATGGCGACCGCGCTGGCCGACGGGCAGAGCCCGTTCGAAGTCGTGCTCAAGCAGGCCGTGTTCGCGGTCATCGGCATCCCGCTGATGTTCGTGGCGAGTCGGCTGCCGGTGTCGTTCTGGAAGAAGATCGCCTGGCCGGCGCTCATCCTCACGACCGTGTTCCAGCTGCTCGTCTTCGTCCCGGGTATCGGCATCGAGAACGACGGCAACCGCAACTGGGTGCGCATCGCCGGCCTCCAGATGCAGCCCTCGGAGTTCCTCAAGGTCACGCTCGCGCTGTGGCTCGGCTACGTCCTGTACCGCAAGCAGACGCTGCTCGGCCTGTGGCGGCACGTGTTCATCCCGGTGGTGCCGGTCGGCGCGCTCGTCATCGGGACGGTCATGGCCGGTCATGACCTCGGCACCGCGATGATCCTCATGGCGATCCTGCTCGGCTGCCTGTTCTTCTCCGGCGTGCGCCTGCGGCTGTTCCTCATCCCGCTCATCCTCGTCGTCGGCGCCGCCGCGGTGTTCGCGGTGACGAGCCCCAACCGCATGGGGCGCATCATGAGCTTCTTGAACGTCGACTCCACCGCCTGTTACTTCGACGACTGCTACCAGTCGCTGCACGGGGTGTGGGGGCTCGCCAACGGCGGCATCTTCGGGCTGGGGCTCGGCAATTCGCGGGAGAAGTACGGGTGGCTGCCGGCGCAGTCGAACGACTACATCTTCGCGATCCTGGGGGAAGAGCTCGGCCTCATCGGCTGCCTCGTGGTGCTCGCGCTGTTCACGCTGTTCGCGGTGGGCGCCTTCCACATCGTCCGCAAGACCCACGACCCGTTCATCCGCATCGTCGCGGGCGGCATCACGGTCTGGATCGTCGGCCAGGCGCTGCTGAACATCGCCGTCGTCCTGCGGCTGGCCCCCGTGCTGGGCGTGCCGCTGCCGTTCATGTCGCAGGGCGGGACGTCCCTTCTGTCGGTCCTGATCGCGTGCGGCGTGCTGCTGTCCTTCGCGCGGACGCTGCCGCAGCCGGCCCTCGCGCCGCCGCCCGCGTCCGGGCGTGCCGCGTCCGGGCGGCCTGCCCGCGCGAGCCGCTGACGGCGGCATCCTGCCCGCGCGAGGCGCTGACGGAACAGATCCACTGTGCCCAGCGGGCCCGGCTGACCTCACTGCAAGGGATGCCGGGCGACACGCCGCACGATCGGCGCGCCGCCCCGGCGTGTCTCCCGCACGGCCTTGTAGTCACCTCGCCTCGGGCCGCCGAGGCCGAGGCGGAAGCCGCGGCGTCGCGCGACGGTAGGCTCGATCCGGTGACGAGCGCCTCAGCATCCCCGACGTATCTGCTCGCCGGCGGTGGGACCGCCGGCCACGTCAACCCGCTGCTCGCCGTCGCCGACGGACTGCGGGCGCGGGATGCCGCGGCATCCGTTCTCGTGCTCGGCACCCGCGAGGGGCTCGAGTCTCGCCTCGTGCCCGAGCGCGGGTACGAGCTGCTGGTGGTGGACAAGGTCCCGTTCCCGCGCCGACCGAACGCCGCGGCCCTGCGGTTTCCGTTCGCGTGGCGCCGCGCCGTCCGGCAGGTGCGCGCGCACATCCGCGCGCACGGCGTCGACGTGGTGGTCGGCTTCGGCGGCTACGCCTCGGCTCCCGCGTACGTCGCGGCGCGCCGAGAAGGGGTGCCCTACGTCGTGCACGAAGCCAACGCACGCCCGGGACTGGCGAACCGGCTCGGCGCCCGCGGGGCGGCAGGCATCGGTGTCGCGTTCGAGGGGACGCCGCTGCCCGGCTCCCGTGTCGTCGGCATGCCGCTGCGGCGCGAGCTGGTCGAGCTCGACCGCGCCGAGCTGCGCGCCGAGGCGGCGGCATCGTTCGGTCTCGACCCCGCGCGTCCGGTGCTACTGGTCTTCGGCGGATCCCTCGGGGCGCGCCGGCTGAACGAAGCGTTCGCTGAGGCGTGGTCGTCGGTGACGGCGGCCGGGTGGCAGCTACTGCACGCCGCGGGGGAGCGCGATGAGCTCGTCGACCCGGGCGCGCCGGACTACCGTGTCGTGCCGTACCTCGACCGGATGGACCTGGCGCTCGCGCTGGCCGACCTCGTGGTCTCGCGCGCCGGGGCCGCGACCGTGAGCGAGCTGTCGGCGCTCGGCATCCCCGCCGTCTACGTCCCTTACGCCGTCGGCAACGGCGAGCAGGCGCTGAACGCGGCATCCGCCGTCGCCTCCGGTGCCGCGTTGATGATCCCCGACGCCGAGTTCACGGCCGCCCGTGTCCGCGAACAGATCGTGCCGCTGCTGACCGATGCCGAAGCTCTCGCCGAGATGCGGCAGGCGGCCGAGGGGTCGGGCGCGCGCGCCGGCACGGCGAACGTCATCGCGATGATCGACGAGGCCCTCGGGCGCTGACCGCGCGCCGTCCCGGCCGCGCCGACGGGGTGGCGCCGAGCGTCAGCCCGCCGAGAGGGCGCGGCGGCGCCGGCGCACCGACGCAGAGACCGCGACGACGAGCGCGGCGACCGGGGTGAGGAAGGGAAGCAGCTGCAGTCCCAGGGCGAGCACGAGGACGGGCAGGGCGGCGCCGATCGCCAGGATCCCGCCCGAGTCCGCCGCTCGCCGGGACGTGAGGAGCAGCCACGCGACGGCTCCGGCGATCGGCAGCGCGCACAGCAGAAGCTGCCACACGATCGCGTTGCCATCGCCGTCGGATGCCGCATTCACGATCGCCAGCGCGGCCGCCGCGACGACGAGGAGCACGGCGGGGCCCCAGCGGTCTCGCGTGCGGTGGCCCGTCCGCGCCACGCCCACGCACAGGGTGAGCGGAATCGCCGCGAGCGCTCCGGCTGCGATGCCCGCCCGCATCGCCTCGCTCGCGTCCAGCGGTGACCATTGCGACCCGGCGAACGCGAAGGCGACGGCCGGGATCCCGAGCACGAACGACGTCGTCGCTAGGCCCGCGATCCACCGCGAGCGGACCTCGGCGGCCCGGTCGTGCGGTGCGGGCGTGTCGGCGGGTGTGGCTGAAGTCGGCGTCCTTCCGCGTGCGGCGGGTACGGATCTCGCGGGGGACCGGGTGCCGCCGCGCGGAGGGCGCGTCCCGAGATCGGCGAGCACGAGCGCGCCGATCGCCGTCAGCCCGGCCGTCGCCGGGCTCGGCAACGTGACCATGAGCGTCGGTGCCAGCACCAGCCCCGCCGCCCCTCCGATCGCGTACGCCCAGCCGCGCAGTCGTCCCGCGAGCATCGTCCCGATGAGGATCGCGGTCGCCGCCGCGCCCAGCAGCGCGGACCCCGCCGCCAGAAACAGCCACGCGGCCGCGAACGGCGAGCGAGCGACGCCGGCGTACAGCGTCGTCCACCGGCCCAGCGCGCCGCAGCCTCCGCCCTGCGCGTGCCGACCTAGACTTGACGGGCCATGATTCGACCCGACCTGAGCCTCCCTATCCCCGCCGAGATCACCGCCGCCCACTTCATCGGGATCGGCGGATCCGGGATGTCGGGGCTCGCGGGCATGTTCCTCGACCGCGGCATCCGCGTGTCGGGGTCGGACCGTGCGGACAGCGCCGCGCTGCGGGCGCTCGCCGATCGGGGTGCCATCGTGCACGTCGGCCATGACGCGGCGAATCTTCCCGACGCCGTCGACACTGTGGTCCACACCGGAGCGATCTGGCCCGAGAACCCGGAGTTCCTCCTCGCCAAGGAGCGAGGGCTGCACGTCATCCACCGCTCGCAGGCGCTGCACTGGCTGATCGGCAGCCGCCGCCTCGTCAGCGTCGCGGGCGCCCACGGCAAGACGACGTCGACCGGCATGATCGTCACCGCACTGCGCGGCCTCGGTGAGGCGCCGACCTTCGTCAGCGGGGGAGTGATCGCCGATCTCGGCGTTTCCAGCGGCACCGGCTCGGACGAGCTGTTCGTCATCGAGGCCGACGAGTCCGACGGCACCTTCCTCCTCTACGACACCTCGGTCGCCCTCATCACCAACGTCGACCCCGATCATCTCGACCACTGGGAATCGCGCGACGCGTTCTACGACGGCTTCGTCCGGTTCGCGAACGGCGCCCGCGAGGCCGTCGTCATCTCCGCCGACGACGCCGGCGCCCGCCGCGTCGCCGCCGCGCTCACACACCCGCGGGTGATCACGTTCGGCGAGGGTGCCGCCGCCGACGTCCGCGTCACCGACATCGTGACGGCCGGTCCCGTCGCCTTCGCCCTGACGCACGACGGCGAGACCGTGCCGGGACGCCTGTCGGTCCCGGGTGCGCACAACGCCATCAACGCCGCCGGGGCCGTGGCCGTGCTGCTCACGCTCGGCTACCCGCTCGAGCCGGCCCTGCGCGCCGTCGAGCGGTTCGCGGGGACGGTCCGCCGCTTCGAGCTGCACGGCGTCGAGCGCGGCGTCAGCGTCTACGACGACTACGCCCACCACCCGACCGAGGTGGCCGCGGCCCTGTCGGCCGCGCGCAGCGTCGTCGGCGACGGCCGCATCATCGCCCTGCACCAGCCGCACACCTACTCGCGGACGCAGGAGATGTACCGCGAGTTCGCCGACGTCCTCGAGACCCTCGCCGACCACACCGTCGTCCTGGATGTCTACGGCGCCCGCGAAGACCCGGTGCCCGGCGTCACGGGCGAGCTCGTCAGCGGCGCCTTCCGCGACGCCGACCGCGTGCACTTCGTCGCCGACTGGCAGCAGGCGGCCGACTACACGGCATCCGTCGCCCGCTCCGGTGACTACGTCATCACGCTCGGCTGCGGCAACGTCCACCTCATCATCCCGCAGGTGCTCGAAGCCCTGGCCGCGAAGGCACAGGACTAGCCCATGCGCCGGCCGACTCCGCTTCCGGCCCCGCCGTCGACCGGTGCCGCCGGCGACGCGGACGCGCCGGTCGAGGTGTCGATCCCCCTGCCGCCGCGCCGCACCGAGACCGCCCCCGAGACGCCGTCCGAGCCGACCGGCGCCGTGCCCGGTGGGGCGGGGGCGGACGCGCGGGACGACGACCTCACTGCGCCGGCGTGGGCCACCACCGCGCCGCTCGCGCCCGTCGTCCCGATCGACGACCGCGATCCCTCCGACGCGGATCGGGTCAAGCCGGACGAGGGGCAGGCTCCGGATGCCGCGCCCATCGGCGTCCGCGATGTGTGGGCCGCCGCCCGCGCCCGGCGCCGGGCGCTGCGCGCCGAGGTGCGTCGCTTCACGGTGCGCCAGCGGCGGCGTCGGATGCTGTGGATCGGCGTGCTGGGCGCGCTCGCGCTGCTGGTCCTCGGCACCCTCGGCGCCGCGTACAGTCCGCTGTTCGCCGTCGAGCGGATCCGCGTGGTCGGCGCCGAGACGCTCAACCCCGGGGACGTCGAGGCCGCGCTGGACGGCCAGCTGGGCACTCCGCTCCCGCTCATCGACTCGTCCGAGATCAAGGCGGCGCTCGTGCAGTTCCCGCTGGTCCAGAGCTACACCCTCGAGGCGCGGCCGCCGCACGAGCTCGTGGTCCGCATCGTGGAGCGCACGCCCATCGGAGCGGTGCAGTCCGCGGCCGGGTACACGCTGGTGGATGCCGCCGGCGTCGCGCTCGCGACGACCCCCGATCCCCCCGCGGGTCACCCCGTGATCGAGGCGACCGACGGGATCGGATCGCCGGCGTTCACCGCGATCGGCACGGTGTACCGCTCGCTTCCCGATGACATCCGCGCCCAGGTGACGACCATGCGCGCGACGACGGCGAACGACGTGACGCTGACGCTCGGCGGAACGAACACCGACGTCGTCTGGGGCAACGCCGACGAGTCCGCCGAGAAGGCGCTGCGCCTGGCTTCGGCCATGGCGGTCCGGCCTCCGGCCGATGTCTCCAGCTACGACGTCTCCTCTGTCGACGCCGTCGTCATCCGCTGACACCGCCGCGCGAGCTTCGATCGCCCGAGACGCGAACTCCGATCGCGCGAGACGCGAACTCCGATCGCGCGACACGCCCAGCGCCTGAACCGGCCGCCGGTGTCTCCCGCTTACCTTCAATCAAGGAATTGCATACTCGGCAATTCTTTAAACCTCAACTTGAGGTTCAAGGTTTAGCAGTCAGGGTTCGGGACACAATGGAGGCCGGCATGAGCCAGAACCAGAACTACCTCGCGGTGATCAAGGTCGTGGGTGTGGGCGGCGGTGGCGTGAACGCCGTCAATCGGATGATCGAGCTCGGGCTGCGAGGTGTCGAGTTCATCGCGGTGAACACCGACGCGCAGGCGCTGCTCATGAGCGACGCCGACGTCAAGCTCGACGTGGGCCGCGAGCTCACCCGCGGGCTCGGTGCGGGCGCCGACCCCGAGGTCGGCCGTCGCGCCGCCGAGGACCACGCCGAAGAGATCGAGGAGGCGCTCGCGGGGGCCGACATGGTCTTCGTCACCGCCGGCGAGGGCGGCGGCACCGGCACCGGCGGCGCTCCCGTCGTCGCGCGCATCGCGAAGTCGATCGGCGCGCTGACGATCGGTGTCGTCACCAAGCCCTTCTCCTTCGAAGGGCGCCGCCGCCAGCAGCAGGCCGAGCAGGGTGTCTCCAAGCTCAAGGAAGAGGTCGACACCCTCATCGTCGTCCCCAACGACCGGCTGCTCGAGATCAGCGACCGCGGCATCTCGATGATCGAGGCGTTCGCCACGGCCGACCAGGTGCTCCTGGCCGGTGTGCAGGGCATCACCGACCTCATCACGACGCCCGGTCTCATCAACCTCGACTTCGCCGACGTCAAATCGGTCATGCAGGGGGCGGGGTCGGCGCTCATGGGAATCGGCTCGGCGCGCGGCGCCGACCGGGCGATAAAGGCGGCCGAGCTGGCCGTCGAGTCGCCGCTTCTGGAAGCCTCGATCGAGGGCGCCCACGGCGTGCTGCTGTCGATTCAGGGTGGGTCGAACCTCGGCATCTTCGAGATCAATGACGCCGCGCAGCTGGTGAAGGAGGCCGCGCACCCCGAGGCCAACATCATCTTCGGCACGGTCATCGACGACACCCTCGGAGACGAGGTGCGCGTGACGGTCATCGCCGCCGGCTTCGACGGCGGTGAGCCGCAGGCGCGCATCGAGCCCATCACGGCGCAGCGCCCCGTGTCCGCTCCGCTGGTCCCCGCGGTGCCGGCCGACGAGGCCGCTCGCGAGATCGCCGAGGCCGACCACAGCGCCCCCAAGGAGACCGTCTCGGTCACGGCATCCAGCGACTCGTACGACTCGGTGTTCGGCGATGACGACCTGGACATCCCCGATTTCCTGAAGTGACCGATCTGGCCGAACGACTGACCGCCCTGGACGCCCGCATCGCGGATGCGGCCAGGGCGGTCGGTCGCGACCCCGGCGCCCTGACGCGCATCGTCGTCACGAAGTTCCACCCCGCGCAGGTCGTCGCCGACCTCGCCGCCCTGGGCGTGCGCGACGTGGGGGAGAACCGCCAGCAGGAGCTGACCGCCAAGCGCGCCGCGCTGCAGCAGGTCGAGGGACCGGCCGCGGATGTCCGATGGCACTTCATCGGGCAGCTGCAGAGCAAGAAGGCCCGTGCGGTGCGCGCGGCATCCGACTGCGTGCACTCCGTCGACCGCGATCGCGTGGCCGATGCGCTGCACGCCGCCGACCCCGACGGCAGCGTGCTGGATGTCTTCCTGCAGGTGAACCTCACCGACGACCCGGGCCGCGGCGGGATCTCGCCGGGCGAGGTGGAGACCCTCGCGGAGCACGTCGCGGCGCGCTGTCCGTCGCTGCGCGTGTGCGGAGTCATGGCGGTCGCCCCGCTCACGCAGGCGCCGGCCGCGGCCTTCGAGCGCCTCGCGGCGGCCGCCGACGCGGTGCGGCGTGTCGTGCCGGATGCCGCGTGGATGTCGGCCGGAATGTCCGGCGACTTCGCCGAAGCGATCGCCGCGGGCGCGACACACCTGCGGATCGGCACGGCAATCACGGGTCCGCGGCCCGCTGACGGCTAGCCTCAAACACAGACGAGCAAACGGAGGAATGCGATGTCGAACCCGCTCAAGAAGACCATGGTGTACCTGGGCCTCGCCGATGAGGAAGAGGTCTACGACGAGCCGGTCGCCGAGACCCCGGCCCGCCGCGAGCGCACGAGCGAGCGGGGCGCGGAGCGCACCGTCGAGAAGGCCGCGCCCGTGGTCCCGCTGCACCGTCCGGCCGTGGTGCGTCAGCCCACCGCCGGCACCGTCAGCGAGATCCTCACGGTGCACCCCAAGCAGTACCGCGACGCGCAGCTGATCGCCGAGAACTTCCGCGACGGCATCCCCGTCATCATCAACCTCTCGCAGATGAGCGACGCGGACGCACGTCGCCTCATCGACTTCGCCAGCGGTCTCTCGCTCGGTCTGTACGGACGCATCGAGCGGGTGACGAGCAAGGTCTTCCTGCTCTCGCCCGAGAACGTCGCGATCTCCGGTGACGGCTCGGTCGCGCAGGCCGATCCCGAGGCCGCGCCCTTCTCGCAGTAGTCGTGGAGTTCGTGCGCCTGGCGGCATCCGTCGTCGACGTCCTGCTTCTCGTCTACATCCTGTTGCTGCTCGCGAGGCTCATCCTCGAGTACATCCCGATGTTCAACCGCGAGTGGCGGCCTCGGGGATTCGGGCTCGTGCTTGCCGAACTCGTCTTCACCGTCACCGATCCTCCGCTGCGGTTCTTCCGTCGCCTGCTGCCTCCGTTGCGGCTCGGACCCGTCGCGCTGGACCTCGGTTTCCCCGTCACGATGATCGCCTGCTTCGTGCTGCTGTCGGTCGTCCGCATCTTCGAGCGCCTGTGACGGGCTCCTCGCACCGCCCCGGCGTGCGGACTATGCTGTGTCAGTACGACTCGCCGAAGCGGGTCACCCCCAATCGGCCCGCGTCGTGAGCCCCGAAAGAGGAAACACCATGGCTTTGACCCCCGAAGACGTCGTCACCAAGCAGTTCCAGCACGTCCGTTTCAAGGAGGGCTTCGACCCGGATGAGGTCGACGACTTCCTGGACGAGATCGTCGTCGAGTGGCGCAAGACCATCGCCGAGAACGAGGAGCTGAAGGCGAAGCTCGCCGCCTACGAGTCGGGCGAGGCGCCCGCGCAGGCCGCTGCCCCGGCAGAGGAGCCGGCGGTCGAGCACTCCGCGCCCGAGCACGAGGTCGTCGAAGAGGTTCCCGCGCCCGTCGCGGCCGCTCCCGCCGCCACCGGCGGCGCCGCCGCCTCCGCCGGCATCATCGAGCTCGCGCAGCGCCTGCACGACGAGCACGTCGCCGACGGCGTCACGCAGCGCGACAAGCTCATCTCCGAGGCGCAGGCCAAGGCCGCCGCGATCCTCGCCGAGGCCGAGGCCAAGGGCCGCGAGGAGATCGCGCGCCTGGAGAGCGAGCGCGTGACGCTCGAGGGCCGCATCAGCGAGCTGCGTCAGTTCGAGCGTGATTACCGCTCGCAGCTGCGCGGCTTCATCGAGGAGAAGCTTCGCGACCTCGACGTCGCCGGCTCGACCTCGGGTGCGACGCCCGTCTCGGCATCCTGAACCCGGTGGAGCCCCGCACCTCTCGGCGCACCACCCTGCTGTCCCGGCCGGCGGCCGGCACCCTCGTCGCGATCCTCGCGGCGCTGGTGCTGGCCGCCGACCAGTTCTCCAAGCACCTCGCGCTGACGAACCTGCCCTATCAGGAGCCGGTGGAGGTCTGGGGCCAGTTCCTGCAGTTGTATCTGACCCGCAACCCCGGCGCCGCGTTCTCGTTCGGCGAGGAGGTCACCTGGGTCTTCACGCTGGTGCTCGCCGCCGCCGCGGTGACGATCGTCGTGCTGGCGGTGACGCGCGTCCGGTCCCGGACATGGGCGATCGTGCTGGGGCTGCTTCTCGGCGGCATCCTGGGCAATCTCACCGACCGACTGCTGCGTGATCCCGGATTCCTCGTCGGGCACGTCGTCGACTTCATCAACACGCCATGGATGTGGCTGGGCATGAACCCGGCGATCTACAACGTCGCCGACATGTTCATCGTGACCATGATGATCGGCGTGGCGCTGCTGGTGCTGCGCGGCCGTCGCCTGGACGGCAGCCGTGAGGGAGACGACGCGCCGGCAGAGGATGCCGACGTGAGCGCGTCTGCCGAGCCCGCGCGCGAGTCCCGCGACGACGACTGACATGCCGTCCCGCAGCATGCCCGTCCCCGACGGACTCGACGGCGTCCGCGTGGACGCCGCCCTCGCGAAGATGCTCGGCTTCTCGCGCACCTTCGCCGCCGAGGTCGCCGAGGCCGGCGGGGTGCGGCTGGACGGCCGTGCCGTCGGCAAGTCCGACAAGCTGCGCGCCGACGGCTGGCTCGAGGTCGAGTGGTCCGAGCGTCGCGAGCCCGAGATCGTCCCGATCGCCGTGCCCGACCTCGGGATCGTCCACGACGACGACGACATCGTCGTGGTCGACAAGCCTGCTGGCGTCGCGGCGCATCCGTCCGTCGGCTGGGAGGGTCCGACGGTGCTCGGCGCCCTCGCCGCCGCCGGCTTCCGCATCGCGACGACCGGTGCGCCGGAGAGGCAGGGCGTCGTGCACCGGCTCGACGTCGGCACGAGCGGCTTGATGGTCGTCGCCAAGAGCGAGCGGGCCTACACCGCGCTCAAACGCGCGTTCAAGGAGCGCGAGGTCGACAAGATCTACCACGCCGTCGTGCAGGGACACCCGGACCCCCTCGCCGGCACGATCGACGCGCCGATCGGGCGCCACCCCTCGCACTCCTGGAAGTCCGCCGTCACGCCCGACGGCAAGGACTCCATCACCCACTACGAGACGCTCGAGGCGTTCCCGCGCGCATCGCTGCTGGAGATCCACCTCGAGACCGGGCGCACGCATCAGATCCGCGTGCACATGGCCGCGCACCGGCATCCCTGCGTCGGCGACCCGCTGTACGGGGCCGACCCGACGCTGTCGGCCCACCTCGGACTGACACGGCAGTGGCTGCACGCCCATGAGCTGTCGTTCGCGCACCCTGTCACGACCGACTGGGTGACCTTCACGAGCGCGTACCCGGCCGACCTCGCGCACGCCCTCGAGGTGCTGCGCGGCTGACCCGCGCCCCGCGCCCGGCACCCGGCCCCATTCGCCGAGAGAACAACTGCGCGCCGAGAGAACGGGCATCACCCACGCTCTCGGCACCCCGTTGTTCTCTCGCGGTCACGGCCGTCGCGGGCGGGCGGGGCGGCCGCGCACGGCGGCCGCGCACGGCGCGGCGCACGGTCCGAGGCGGTCAGCGCCCGCCTTCGAAACGCGCCTCGCCCGCCTCGTCCAGGGCGGACTCGACGCGCCGGCGCATGTCGCCGGTGAGGTCCGGGTGGTCGAGCGGGAACCAGCCCACCTCGGTCATCTCGCCGTCGGCGGGGTACGGGTCGCCCGAGACCCACTCGCAGCGGAACACGAGGTCGAGGTAGTCGCTCTGGTCGCCGTTGTCGTAGATGACCCGCGGAATCTGATGCACCCACGTCAGCCGGGTCGCCCGCGCGACGACTCCCGCCTCCTCGAGCGTCTCGCGCACCGCGGCGTCTGCGGGCTCTTCCTGCGGGTCGACGATCCCGGTGATCGGCGTCAGCGCCCCGGTGTCGCTGCGCCGGCCGAGCAGCACTTCATCGCCGCGCAGCACGACGGCGGTCACCCCGGACAGGGACAGCGGCATCGTGCCGACGTGGCGGCGGAGTTCCAGGATGAAGTCGGGAGTGGGCATGCGTCCAGCCTAGAAGCCGGTGTCGGTGGCCCCGCCGTAGACTCGATCCGTGGCATCCGACTCCTTCGTACACCTGCACGTGCACAGCGAGTACTCGATGCTCGACGGAGCCGCGAAGATCGGTGCGATGACGAAGGCGGCAGCCGAATACGGGATGCCGGCGATCGCCGTCACCGACCACGGCAACACGTTCGCGGCGTTCGAGTTCTACAACGCGGCCAAGGCCGCGGGCGTGAACCCGATCATCGGGCTCGAGGCCTACGTCACCCCCGGCACGCACCGCAGCGACAAGTCCCGGGTCGCGTGGGGCTCGCCCGACCAGAAGAGCGACGACGTGTCCGGCTCGGGCGCGTACACGCACATGACGCTGTGGAGCGAGAACACCGCGGGCATGCACAACCTGTTCCGGCTGAGCTCCCGCTCGAGCATGGAGGGGTACTACTTCAAGCCCCGCATGGACCGGGAACTGCTGCAGACCTACGGCAAGGGCCTCATCGCGACGACCGGGTGCCCGTCCGGTGAGGTGCAGACCCGGCTGCGACTGGGGCAGTACGACGCCGCGCGCGCCGCCGCCGCGGAGTTCCAGGACATCTTCGGCAAGGAGAACTACTTCGCCGAGATCATGGATCACGGCCTCTCGATCGAGCGCCGCATCATGACCGACCTGCTGCGACTCGCGAAGGATCTCGACATCCCGCTGGTCGCCACCAACGACTCCCACTACACGCACCAGCACGAGGCTGACGCCCACGAGGCGCTGCTCTGCGTGCAGTCGGGGTCGACGCTGGACGATCCGAACCGGTTCAAGTTCGACGGCGACGGCTATTACATCAAGACGGCGCAGGAGATGCGCCAGCTCTTCCGCGACCATCCGGAGGCGTGCGACAACACGCTCCTGATCGCGGAGCGGTGCCAGGTCGAGTTCAACACCGCCGCGAACTACATGCCCCGCTTCCCGGTGCCCGACGGCGAGACCGAGGACAGCTGGCTCATCAAAGAGGTCGAGAAGGGCCTGCACTACCGGTACCCCGCCGGCATCCCCGACAAGGTCAGAAAGCAAGCGGAGTACGAGACCGGGATCATCCTGCAGATGGGGTTCCCGGGGTACTTCCTCGTCGTCGCCGACTTCATCAACTGGGCTAAGGACAACGGCATCCGCGTCGGACCCGGACGTGGTTCCGGCGCCGGATCCATGGTCGCCTACGCGATGAAGATCACCGACCTCGACCCGCTCGAGCACGGCCTCATCTTCGAGCGCTTCCTCAACCCCGACCGTGTCTCCATGCCCGACTTCGACGTCGACTTCGACGACCGGCGCCGCGGCGAGGTCATCGACTACGTGACGCAGAAGTACGGCTCCGAGCGGGTCGCGCAGATCGTCACGTACGGCACCATCAAGTCCAAGCAGGCGCTGAAGGATGCCGGGCGCGTGCTCGGCTTCCCGTTCAGCATGGGCGAGCGCCTCACCAAGGCCATGCCGCCGCCCGTCATGGGCAAGGACATGGAGCTCGGCGGCATGTTCAACCCCGAGCATCCGCGGTTCAAGGAGGCGAGCGAGTTCCGCAGCCTCATCGAGACCGACCCCGAGGCGAAGACGGTCTTCGACCGGGCGCTCGGGCTCGAGGGCCTGAAGCGCCAGTGGGGCGTGCACGCGGCCGGGGTCATCATGTCCTCGGAGCCGCTGCTGGACATCATCCCCATCATGCGCCGCGAGCAGGACGGCCAGATCGTCACGCAGTTCGACTACCCGTCGTGCGAGGCGCTCGGTCTCATCAAGATGGACTTCCTGGGGCTGCGCAACCTCACGATCATCTCCGACGCCCTCGACAACATTCGCATGAACCGTGGCGAGGAGATCGACCTCGAGCACCTCAGCCTCGACGATCGCGACGCGTACGATCTGCTGACCCGCGGCGACACCCTGGGCGTCTTCCAGCTCGACGGCGGCCCGATGCGGGCGCTCCTGCGCCTCATGAAGCCCGACAACTTCGAGGACATCTCCGCCGTCATCGCGCTGTACCGTCCCGGTCCGATGGGCGCGAACTCGCACACCAACTACGCGCTGCGCAAGAACGGGCAGCAGCCGATCACCCCGATCCATCCCGAGCTCGAAGAGCCGCTGCGCGACATCCTCGACACGACCTACGGCCTGATCATCTACCAAGAGCAGGTCATGGCCATCGCGCAGAAGGTCGCCGGGTTCTCCCTCGGTCAGGCCGACATCCTGCGCCGCGCGATGGGCAAGAAGAAGAAGTCCGAGCTGGACAAGCAGTACGAGGGCTTCTCCGGCGGCATGAAGGAGCGCGGCTTCGGGGAGGGCGCGATCCAGGCGCTGTGGGACATCCTCCTGCCGTTCTCGGACTACGCCTTCAACAAGGCGCACTCCGCCGCCTACGGCCTGGTGTCGTACTGGACGGCGTACCTGAAGGCCCACTATCCCGCCGAGTACATGGCCGCGCTCCTCACGAGCGTCGGCGACTCGAAGGACAAGATGGCGGTGTACCTCAACGAGTGCCGCCGCATGGGCATCAAGGTGCTGCCGCCCGACGTCAGCGAGTCGATCCGCTACTTCGCCGCCGTCGGCGACGACATCCGCTTCGGCCTGGGCGCCGTGCGCAACGTCGGCGCCAACGTCGTCGACGGGATCGTCGCGGCCCGCGAGTCCGGCCCCTACACCGGGTTCCACGACTTCCTCACGCGCGTGCCCGCGCAGGTGGCGAACAAGCGCACGATCGAATCGCTCATCAAGGCGGGCGCGTTCGACTCGCTCGGCTCCACGCGCCGCGCGCTGATGGAGATCCATGAGGACGCCACCGAGCAGGCGGTGCTCGACAAGCGACGCGAGGCGAACGGCGAGGTCGGCTTCGACTTCGACAGCCTGTGGGGCGACGACGAGCCGCAGGCGGTGCAGAAGGTTCCCGACCGGCCGGAGTGGACGAAGAAGGACAAGCTCGCCTTCGAGCGCGAGATGCTCGGCCTCTACGTCTCGGACCATCCGCTGGCCGGGCTCGAGATCCCGCTCGCCAAGCACGCGTCGACCTCGATCCACGACCTCCTCGCCTCGGATGACGTGAACGACGGCGACATCGTCACCGTCGCGGGTCTGGTCACGAGCGTGCAGCACCGCGTCGCGAAGCAGAGCGGCAACCCCTACGGCATGATCACGGTCGAGGACTTCGACGGCGAGGTGACCGTCATGTTCATGGGCAAGACCTACACCGAGTTCTCGTCGATGCTCGTCGCCGACTCGATCCTCGTCGTGCGGGGGCGCGTGTCGCGACGCGACGACGGCCTGAACCTGCACGGCCAGTCCGCCTTCTCGCCGGACCTCGGGTCGATGGATGCCGCGGGACCCCTCGTCCTGCTCATGCCCGAGCACCGCGCCACCGAATCGACGATCGGTCAGCTCGTCGAGGTGTTCGGGCGTCACCCCGGCACCACCGAGGTGACGCTGAAGCTGCACAAGGGCGGCGTCGCGAAGGTGTTCGAGGTGCCTGCCCAGGTGGGCGTCACGGTCGACCTGTACGGCGAGCTGAAGGGGCTTCTCGGTCCGCAATGTCTCGGGTGAGGCCGGCGACCGAAGAGTAGGATCGCTGTGGAGTTTCCCGTTCCGGAAGGATGCGCACCGTGACCGACGAGAAGAACACCCCCGAGACCGAACCGGCGGCCGAGCCCGTCATCGCTCCCGCCACCGACGCGGCGGCTGATGAGTCCCGCGAGGGTGAGGCCCCGGCATCCGGGCACGATGACGACGTGACCTACGCGTCGTTCGCCGAGGCCTTCGAGGCCCTCACCGACGGACCGGAGGGCGTCGACGCGTCGGCGCCGCCGCAGTACGGCGTCGGGCCGTTCTCCATTCGCGAGGTCGCGCTCGCGGGCGTCTGGCTGCTCGCGTTCGTCTTCTCGTTCTTCCCGATCTACGACTACGGCCGCGCCGGAGCCGGGCCGTCGGTGTGGACCGGCATCGACTGGCTGCTGACGATCGGCACGCCGACGATCGCGGTGTTCCTGCTGGGTCTGCGCCGGCTGTCCCCGCAGGGCATCCGCCGCGTCGGCTCGCTCGGCATCGACCAGTTCGCCTCCGTCGCCTTCTCGGTCTCGGCGATCATCTGGCTGGGCCTGCTGTGGAGCTCGTTCGTCTCCGTCTCGGGCACGGGCATCTTCCTGTCGACGTGGGTCGTGTGGGTCGAGTTCATCCTCATGCTCGCGGGCGTCCTGCTGACGGTGTTCGCGCCGCTGTTCCCCACCATCGGCGAGGACTTCCGCCACCGCCCCGAGGTGCCCGCACATCGCTTCGCGCGCCCCGCCCGCCCCGTCGTCGCGCGCCCCGCGGCGCCCCGGCCGGCGCCTGCCGCCGCACCGCACACTGCGAGCCCGTACGCGGCTCAGACTCCGCAGGCGACGGATGCCGGCGCGTACGCGGCGGCTCCGGTGGCGGAGACTGCGGCCCCCGAGACGACGGTGATCGCCGATGTCGAGCCCGCGCCGTCCGCGTCGCAGGCGTTCTGGGCGCTCGCGCCCGTGGAGCGCGACGTCGTCGATGAGAACGGTGTGCCCCTGTTCACGATCGGACCCACCGCGTGGGCGCTCGTGATCGAGGATCGTGGCGACAGTTTCGTCGTGCGTCATGAGGACGGCCGCATCGGCTACCTCCGCGACGTCTCCGGCGTGACGCGCGGGTAACCTGGACGGATGCTCCGCACCATCGACTTGCGCGGTCGCGCCCTGAGCACGCCCGAGCTGCTCGCCGCCGTGCCGCGGGCGACCGCTGCCCGTGACGAGGCGCTGACCGTCGCCGCACGGATCGTCCACGACGTCGCCGCACGCGGCGAAGAGGCGCTGCGCGAGCAGGCCGCCCAGTTCGACAATGTTCAGGGTCACGACATCCGGGTGCCGCAGCACCACCTCGACGAGGCGCTCGGCGGGCTGGATCGCGCCGTGCGCGCCGCGCTCGAAGAAGCCATCCGCCGGGTGCGGGAAGCCTCGGCCGCGCAGATCCCGCCGGTGCGCGTCACCGAGCTCGGCGCCGGCGCGCGCGTCGAGCAGCGCTGGCGCCCCGCGGAGCGCGTCGGCGTCTACGTCCCCGGCGGCAAGGCCGTCTATCCGTCCAGCGTCGTCATGAACGTCGTGCCGGCGCAGGTCGCCGGTGTCACGCACGTCGTGCTCGCCTCGCCGCCGCAGGCCGAGTTCGCCGGCCGCGTGCACCCCGTGATCCTCGCCGCAGCCCGGCTGCTGGGCGTCGAGGAGGTGTACGCCATGGGCGGCGCGGGCGCGATCGGCGCGTACGCGTACGGCGTGCCGGGGCTCGGCCTCGAGCGGGTCGACGTCATTTCCGGCCCGGGCAACAACTTCGTCGCGCTCGCGAAGCGGGTCGTCGCCGGCGTCGTGGGCACCGACTCCGAAGCCGGCGCCACCGAGATCCTCGTCGTCGCCGACGCCTCCGCCGACGCGGACTGGGTCGCCGCCGACCTCGTGAGCCAGGCCGAGCACGACGAGCAGGCCGCCGCCGTGCTGGTCACCGATTCGGCAGAGCTCGCCGACGCGGTCGCCACGCGTGTGGCCGCGCGCGCCGCCACGACGCGGCACGCCGACCGCGTCGCCGCCGCCCTGGGCGGCCCGCAATCCGCGATCGTGCTCGTCGACGACATCGCCGCGGCCACCGCCTTCAGCAACGCCTACGCCCCGGAACACCTGGAGCTGCACCTCGACGGGCTCGAGCTGGGGGACCCCCGCGTGGACGCTTTCGTCAACGCGGGCGCGGTGTTCGTCGGCGGTCACTCGCCGGTGAGTCTCGGCGACTACCTCGCCGGCAGCAACCACGTCCTGCCTACGGGGGGTCAGGCCCGCTACGCGGCCGGCCTGTCGGCATCCACCTTCCTGCGTCCGCAGCAGATCATCGCCTACGATCGCGCCGCACTGGCCGACGTGCAGGATGGGATCGTCGCCCTCGCGACGGCCGAGGCCCTGCCCGCGCACGGCGAGGCCGTCGTGGCGCGATTCGCACAGGACGGAGCGCGCTGATGCACTGTCCCTTCTGTCGCCACGCCGACTCGCGGGTGATCGACTCCCGCACGAGCGACGACGGTCTCAGCATCCGCCGCCGCCGGCAGTGCCCGGAGTGCGGCGGCCGGTTCTCGACGATCGAGACGGCCAGCCTCAACGTCATCAAGCGCTCCGGCGTCATCGAGCCGTTCAGCCGCGAGAAGGTGATGTCCGGCGTCCGCAAAGCCTGCCAGGGGCGCCCGGTGACCGAAGCCGATCTCGCGATGCTCGCGCAGGCCGTCGAGGAGGCGGTCCGCCAGACCGGATCGTCGCAGATCGACACCAACGAGATCGGGCTGGCGATCCTCGGCCCGCTGCGCGAGCTCGACGAGGTCGCGTACCTGCGCTTCGCGAGCGTGTATCAGGCGTTCGACTCGCTGGAGGACTTCGAGTCCTCCATCGCGCAGCTGCGCGCCGACCACCAGCGCGTCGCGGAATAACGACGGCCGGTGCGGCAGGGCCCGATGCCCGCCGCGCCGTAGGCTGGAGGCGATGTATCCGCTCATCTTCCGCACCGTCTTCTCGCGCATGGATCCCGAGCGCGCCCACCATCTCGTCGTGCCGGTGATCCGCGCGTTCGGAGTCTGGCCGCTGCGCCCGATCGTGCGCGCGCTGACCCGGCCCGACCCGCGCCTGCGCACCGAGGCGCTGGGGCTCGCGTTCGACTCGCCGTTCGGCGTGGCGGCCGGGTTCGACAAGAACGCGGTGATGAGCGAGGGGCTGTACGCGCTCGGATTCGGTCACGTCGAGGCGGGGACGGTGACGACGGTGCCGCAGGACGGAAACGCCAAGCCGCGGCTGTTCCGTCTCGTGGCCGATCGCGCGCTCATCAACCGGATGGGATTCAACAATGCCGGGGCCGCGGCGGCCGCACAGCGCCTGCGCCGCTCGCGTCGGCATCCGCGTCGCGCCGTGCTGGGCGCGAACATCGGCAAGAGCCGCATCGTCGACGTCGAGCACGCGACGGCCGACTACGTCACGAGCACGAAGCTCGTCGCGCCCGTGGCCGACTACCTCGTCGTGAACGTGTCTTCGCCGAACACGCCGGGGCTGCGCGGCCTGCAGGCGGTCGAGACGCTCCGGCCCCTGTTGGAGGCGGTGCGGGATGCCGCGGGTACGACGCCGCTGCTCGTGAAGATCGCCCCTGACCTGCCCGACGACGAGGTGTCCGCCATCGCCCGCCTCGCGGTGGATGCGGGGCTGTCGGGCATCGTCGCGACCAACACGACGATCGAGCGCGAGGGGCTGCGCACCCCGGCGGCCGCCGTCGCGGCGATGGGGGCGGGTGGGTTGTCGGGTGCGCCGCTGAAGGCGCGCGCGCTGGAGGTGCTGCGCATCGTCCGCGCCGCGGTGCCGGAGGATTTCTGCGTCATCGCAGCCGGGGGAGTGGAGACCGCCGCCGATGTCCAGGAGCGGCTGGATGCCGGGGCGACCCTCGTCCAGGGCTACACCGCCTTCATCTACCGCGGGCCGCTGTGGGCGCGTCAGATCAACCGAGGGCTGCTCGCCGCGCGCGACTGACGGCGTCGCGGTCGCCTGCGCTGCCGTCGTCCGTCGCACGTTGCTGTTGTAGCGGCGGGTAGGCGCGCTGTGCGTCGGTTGAGCGCGCCGCGCCGCGCATGATCCCGGCGGCGAGGGAGGCGGCGACGGATGCCGCGGCCACCGCGACGGGGGAGCGGGCGCTCAGGCCGGGCGCTGGCCGCGCTTGACCTGCGGCTTGGGCAGGCGCATGAAGCGCATCTGGATCGTGCGCATCGCGGCGTACCAGCCGAGGCCCTTCTCGGTGCGCTCGCCGAACTTCGCGCGCGCCAGCTTCTTGACCCGGATGCTGGTGAAGATCATGTCGACGACGACGAACATGATGAACAGCCACAGCCCGACGAAGCCGTAATAGACGATCGCGGTGTTGGGCACGAGGTTCAGCAGGATCACGACGAGCATGAGCGGCATCAGCAGCTCGCCGGCGTGCCACCCCGAGTCGACCCAGTCCCGCACGAACCGGCGCTGCGGGCCCTTGTCGCGCACCGGCAGATACCTCTCGTCGCCGTTGGCCATGCCGATGCGGGCCTTCTCGCGCTGGGCGGCGAGCTCGGCCTTCGCGCGGGCGCGCGCCTCCTTGGTGTCGGCGACGAGGGGACGCTTCCGGGCGGCCTCCTGCTCGGCGCGCGAGGGCGTCGGACGGTTCTTGCCGGGTCCGGCGGGGACCTCGGGGGCGGCGTCGGGGGCTGCGGAGTTCTTGGCCACGGGGTGGAACCTCGATGTCTGGGCGCGTTGCGAGCGGGGTGCGATCCGCGGGCGGCGCGCGGTTCGTGCCCCATAAGATTACCCGCATGTCCGCATCCTCGTCCCGGCCCGACCCGTCCACCCCTGGCGCATCGCGCCGCGCCGCCGTGCGCGCCGCGGCGGAGGCCGCCGTGCCCGCGGCGCTGGCAGACCTCGGAAACCTGGTGCGCATTCCGTCGGTGGCCTTCCCGGGCTTCGACCGCGCCGAGGTGGAACGCAGCGCTACCGCGGTGCAGGCGCTGCTGGCGGACCTCGGCATCTTCGACCGCGTCGAGGTGACGACGGCGGTGATCCCCGAAACCGGTGCCGAGGGGATGCCGGCGGTGCTGGCCTCGCGCGCGGCGCGCAACGGGCGCCCCACGATCCTGCTCTACGCCCACCACGATGTGCAGCCGGTGGGCGACGAATCGCTGTGGGAGTCGGCGCCGTTCGAGCCGACGGTGCGCGACGGCCGCCTGTACGGCCGCGGCGCCGCTGACGACAAGGCGGGCGTCATGGCCCATGTGGGCGCGCTGCGCGCGTTGATCGAGGCGGTCGGCACCGACTTCGACCTGGGCGTCAATCTGTTCATCGAGGGGGAGGAGGAGGCGGGCTCCGCCTCCTTCGCTGCGTTCCTCGCCGAGAACGCCGACGCGTTGCGGGCGGACGTCATCGTCGTGGCCGACTCCGGCAATTGGGATGCCGCGACGCCCGCACTGACGGTCTCGCTGCGCGGCAACGCGCGCTTCACCCTGACGGTGCGCACGCTCGAGCACGCCTCGCACTCCGGCATGTTCGGTGGTGCCGTGCCCGACGCCATGCTCGCGACCGTCAAGCTGCTGTCCACGCTGTGGGACGACGACGGTGCCGTGGCGGTCGCGGGCGTGCACGAGCGCGACGCCGAGACGCCCGAGTACACCGAGCAGACCCTCCGCGACGAGGCGGGGCTTCCCGACGGGGTCAGCCCCATCGGGAGGGGGACGATCCTCAGTCGCATCTGGAACAAGCCCTCCATCACGATCACCGGCATCGACGCGCCGAGCGTGCGAAACGCCTCCAACACGCTCTCGCCCGAGGTCTCCGTCGTCATCAGCATGCGGGTCGCGCCCGGCCAGGATGCCCGCGAGGCGTTCGCGGCGATCGAGGAGCACCTCCGTGCGCGCGCGCCGTTCGGCGCGCAGCTGAGCTTCAGCGACATCGACTGCGGCAACGCGTTCCTCGTCGACACCGGCGGATCGGCCGTTGCCCACGCCCGCGCGGCGCTGGAAGAGGGCTATGGCGTGCCGCCGGTGGACATCGGGGTCGGCGGCTCAATCCCGTTCATCGCCGACCTGGTGCGCGAGTTCCCCGGCGCGCAGATCCTCGTGACCGGCGTCGAAGATCCGCACGCGCGGGCCCACAGCCCCAACGAGTCGCTGCACCTGGACACCTTCCGGCATGCGCTCGTCTCGGAAGCGCTGCTCTTGGAGAGCCTCGATTCCGCCACGGCGTCGTGACGCGGCGGTAGAATCGAGCACATCGCACCGCGCGCGCCCGGTTCCGGACGTGCGGCCTGACACCCTGCGGAGGCACCCATGACCGACATCGCGACGCCCATCCCGACGACCGACGCCAAGGCGCACGGCGTGCTGCTCACCGATGCGGCAGCCGAGAAGGTCAAGAGCCTGCTGCAGCAGGAGAACCGCGACGATCTGCGTCTGCGCGTGGCCGTTCAGCCCGGCGGATGCTCGGGGCTCATCTACCAGCTCTACTTCGACGAGCGGTTCCTCGACGGCGACCAGGCGGTCGACTTCGACGGCGTCGAGGTCATCGTCGACGACATGTCGGTGCCGTATCTGGACGGCGCCACGATCGACTTCAAGGACACCATCTCGGAGCAGGGGTTCACGATCGACAACCCCAACGCGGCCGGCAGCTGCGCCTGCGGCGACAGCTTCCACTGAGCGGCTCCCGCTCCGCCGCGCACGCGCGGATCCGGGCCTCCGGCCCCTCCGATAGTGGTTGACATCCTGGGCGGATGGCCTGAATCGGGTGGGAGGTTGCCCTAGACTGAAGGTGTTCGACCTTCATGACCCCGAAAGGTGCACCGTGCGCGTCAAACGCCGACTCCGGCTCGCCGTCATCCCGATCGGGATCGCCACCGCGATCGCGCTCGCTGCCTGCACGCCGACCGAGCTGAACGGCTATCTGCCCGGCTTCACGGACGACGGTACCCAGGCGACCAACCACACCGAGATGGTGTCGGGCCTCTGGGTGAACTCATGGATCGTGCTCCTCGCGGTCGGTGTCATCACGTGGGCGCTGATGGGCTGGGCGGCGATCGTCTACCGTCGCCGCCGCGGCCAGACCGGTCTGCCGGTGCAGCTGCGCTACAACATGCCGGTCGAGATCTTCTACACGGTCGTGCCGCTGATCCTCGTGCTCGGCTTCTTCGCCTTCACGGCGCGCGACCAGGCCATCCTCGAGACGCAGTACGACGACCCCGACGTCTGCGTCACCGCGATCGGCAAGCAGTGGGCCTGGGACTTCCAGTACAACGACGACACCGCCAACTGCGAGGCCGGTGACGACGCGGTGTGGACCATGGGTGTCCAGGCGCAGACCGACGCGCAGGGCAACATCACCACCGAGCTGCCGACGCTGGTGCTGCCGGTCAACGAGACCGTCAAGCTCAAGCTCGTCTCGCGCGATGTCATCCACTCCTTCTGGATCATCGACTTCCTCTACAAGAAGGACATGTACATCGGCAAGGACAACTACTGGTCCTTCACGCCGACGCGCGTGGGCGAGTACGACGGCAAGTGCGCGGAGCTGTGCGGCCAGTACCACTCGATGATGCTGTTCAAGGTCAAGGTCGTCGAGCCCGCCGAGTACGAGCAGTACCTGGAGTCGCTGCGGGCGGCTGACCAGACCGGCGACATCAACGACGCGTACGACCGTCTGCAGAACTTGCCCGGCACGGGCGCATCCTCAACCTCCGAGGGAGAACACTGATGGCGACGACGACGATCCCCCTTCAGGCGGATACCTCGGGGCGTCCCACCACTCTTCCGCCCCGCCAGGCCGCGCTCATGAGCTCGACCCGCGTGGAGCAGAAGGGCAACATCATCGTCAAGTGGATCACCTCCACTGACCACAAGACGATCGGGTACATGTACCTCATCGCGTCGGTGCTGTTCTTCCTGCTCGGCGGTGTGATGGCGCTCATCATCCGCGCCGAGCTGTTCGAGCCGGGCATGCAGATCCTTCCCACGAAGGAGCAGTACAACCAGCTGTTCACGATGCACGGCACGATCATGCTGCTGATGTTCGCGACGCCGCTGTTCGCGGGCTTCGCCAACGCGATCCTGCCGCTGCAGATCGGTGCGCCCGACGTCGCTTTCCCGCGTCTGAACGCGTTCGCCTTCTGGCTGTTCCTCTTCGGCTCGCTGATCGCGGTGGCCGGCTTCCTCACCCCGCAGGGCGCTGCCGCGTTCGGTTGGTTCGCCTACCAGCCGCTGGCCGGGGCGACGTTCTCGCCGGGTGCCGGCGGCAACCTGTGGATGCTGGGGCTCGGCATGTCCGGCTTCGGAACCATCCTGGGTGCCGTCAACTTCATCACGACGATCATCACGATGCGCGCCCCCGGCATGACCATGTGGCGCCTGCCGATCTTCTCGTGGAACACGCTGGTCACCAGCATCCTGATCCTCATGGCCTTCCCCGTGCTGGCCGCGGCGATGCTGGCTGCCGCCGCCGACCGCGTGCTGGGTGCCCACATCTACGACCCGGCCAACGGCGGCGTCCTGCTGTGGCAGCACCTGTTCTGGTTCTTCGGCCACCCCGAGGTGTACATCATCGCGCTGCCGTTCTTCGGCATCGTCTCGGAGATCTTCCCGGTGTTCAGCCGCAAGCCGATCTTCGGGTACAAGACCCTCGTCTACGCGACGATCGCCATCGCGGCGCTGTCGGTGTCGGTGTGGGCTCACCACATGTACGTCACAGGGTCGGTGCTGCTGCCGTTCTTCGCGCTGATGACGATGCTCATCGCGGTGCCGACGGGTGTGAAGATCTTCAACTGGATCGGTACGATGTGGCGAGGATCGGTGACGTTCGAGACGCCCATGGTGTTCGCGCTCGGCTTCCTCGTCTCGTTCGTCTTCGGTGGCCTCACCGGTGTCATCCTCGCCTCGCCGCCGCTGGACTTCCACCTGTCCGACTCGTACTTCGTGGTCGCCCACTTCCACTACGTCGTGTTCGGCACGGTCGTGTTCGCGATGTTCGCGGGCTTCTACTTCTGGTGGCCGAAGTGGACGGGCCGCATGCTCAACGAGCGTCTCGGCATGGTCCACTTCTGGATGCTGTTCATCGGCTTCCACATGACCTTCCTCATCCAGCACTGGCTGGGCGTGGACGGCATGGTGCGCCGCTACGCGGACTATGCCGCGGCCGACGGCTGGACCTGGCAGAACCAGGTCTCCACCGTGGGTGCGATGCTGCTGGGCGCGTCGATGATCCCGTTCTTCCTGAACGTGTGGCTGACGGCCCGCAAGGCGCCGCGCGTCACCGTCAACGACCCGTGGGGCTACGGCGGATCGCTCGAGTGGGCGACCAGCTGCCCGCCGCCGCGCCATAACTTCACGTCGATCCCGCGGATCCGCAGCGAGCGTCCCGCGTTCGACCTGAACCACCCTGAGGCGGCCGTGCCGGTCGGTGTCGGTCCTGCCAAGGACGCCCCCGACGCGCCCGTGGTCGATGTGGCCGATGGAGAGGTCAAGTAAGTGAAGACCAACGTCAACCTCTGGTGGATCCTCGCCGCGTTCTTCCTGCTGGTGACCGGGATCTACACCGGCTGGAACATCATCGAGCACTCAGACCGTCCGTGGTTCCACGCGATCGAGTGGGTCGGCACCGTGGCCCTGCTGTTCACGGCGTTCATGTCGGTGATGATCGCCTTCTACGTCGACCGTGTGCACCGCGCGCAGGGCGGTGAGCTGCCCGAGGACGTCCTGACGGCGGACATCGACGACGGCGACCCCGAGATGGGCGAGTTCAGCCCGTGGTCGTGGTGGCCGCTCGTGCTCGCGCTGTCGGCATCCCTCGGCATCCTCGGCCTCGCGGTGGGCACCTTCCTGCTGCCCATCGGCCTCGCCCTCTTCGTCGTCGCGATCGTCGGCTGGGTGTACGAGTACTACCGCGGATACTTCGCACGCTGATCGGTCGGCGGGTCGAGGCTTCGACGGGAACGGTGCAGGAACCATCGTGGTGATGGGTCTGTCGCTGCGCGCAGGCATCGCCAGCGACGTCGGCGAGTATCGCGAGACGAATCAGGATGCCGCCTTCGCGGCCTCGTGGGGAGCGGGTGTCGCTGACGGTGTCGGCGGCGGCCCGGCCGGTGATCTCGCCTCGGCGGCGCTCGTGCACCGTCTCGTCTCCGGCGGGGCGTCGGTGGCGGATGCCGCCGAGCTCGCCGTCCGCATCCGCGCCGCCAACTGGGACCTCGCCGCGCACGTGCGCCGTGATCCGGCACTGGCCGGTATGGCCACGACGTTCACCGGCGTGTGGTTCACCCGTGCCGGTGCGCTCCTCCTCGCGCACACGGGCGACTCTCGCGCGTACCTCCTGCGGGAAGGACACCTGACGCGGCAGACCCGTGACGACTCGTTCGTGCAGGTTCTCGTCGAGCACGGGATCGTCCGCGAAGAGGATGCCATGACGCACCCGCGCCGCAACATCATCACCGCGTCGCTCCGCGGCGACGCCGATGACCTGGTGCGGATCAGCACGCGCATCCCGGTGCGCCACGACCGTTGGCTGCTCTGCAGCGACGGGGTGAGCGACTACCTGCCGGATGACGCGATCGCGGCCGTCGTCGCGAGCGCCGACGATCCCGCTGTCGCGGCTCAGCTGGTGGTCGCCGCCGCGCTGCAGGCCGGGTCACGCGACAACGTCACGGCAGTCGTGGCCGACGTTGTCGACGGACCCCCGACGGGCGAGCCGCCGCTATTCGGCGGGGCCGCCGCAGACCGCTTCAGGGAGAGCTTCGACGCCGTCGCCGGCTAGCTGTGCCCGCGGACTTAGCTCTGCTCAAGCTCAGCTCGCGAACGACCATCACCTGTGCGTCACCCTTCGACAGGCTCAGGCCTGGATCGTGTCAGTTTAGTGCCCCACGCCCGGCCGGAGTGCGGCGATGATGTCGGCGGCTTCCCCCGTTGGCGGGGTGGTCGCGGTGAGTTCGTGTCCGTCGATGGTGATCGTGACGTCACGCAGCGGGCGCAGCGCGCGGACGATACGGCGGACCGTCACGCCGGTGGTCTTGTAGAGGTGCCGGCTGATCGCGAGAGCGCAGAACACGACGGTGAGGTGCGCGTGGATCGAGTCCGCGGTCGACGCGAACATCGGCCTCGCCCGCAGGTCGGTCTTTGCCATCCGGAACGTCGCCTCGACCTGGAACAGGTCATGGTAGGCCGCCACGATCTCTGCAGCGGAAGCCGTCGCGGTGCTGAGGTTGGTGACGTACCCCTTGAGGCCGATGTATTCGCGGGCCTTCTCGACTCTTGCCCAGTTCACGCCGGGCTTGGTGCCGAGGGTGACGAACCGGTCCTTCTTCGCCGGGCGGGTGCCGGCAGCGATCTGCTCGGCGCGTTCGATCTGCTTGTTCAACGTGATGTTGTCGCGGATCTTCCGCTTGTGGGAGTACTGCCACACCACTCGCCGCTCCCGCGCGTTCACACCCGCACCCATGGTTCGGGTGGTCTCGACCGTCTCCCCATCGGTGACGATGTTCCCGACGGTCGCGTAGTGCTCGGCGAGATCGTATGGCGCGGAGGAGGTGCGGGAGCCGACGATGAAACCGAACCCGGCGTCCTCCAGCCGGTTCAGGTTCGCTGCGGACAGCATGCCGGCGTCCGCGACGACCACGACCTCGGTCGCGGAGTGACGTTCGCGGAACTGGTCGAGGACGGGCAGCAGGGTGAGAGTCTCGCCCCTGTTGCCCGCGAACTCGTGGACTTCGAGGGGGAACCCGCCCTGGTCCACGAGGAGGCCGACGAGGATCTGCGGGTCGACGCGGCGCTCTTTGCTCATCCCGACCTTGCGGAGCTTGTCTTCACGCTCCGCCTCGAAGTAGAGGGTGGTGACGTCGTAGAGCACGACGGTGAGCGGGCCAGATCGGGTCGCATGCGCGTAGGCTGCGGCGGCGATCTTCGACCGCCAGTCCTGCTCAACGCTGCGGGCGAGGGTCCGCCACACGGTCGACAGCGACGGCGCACCCGGGACACCGAGCTCGTCCCACACCCGCAGCGTGTCCGCCTTGCTGGTCGGCTCGACGACGCGGGCCAGGACCAGCTTCTTGAATGTGTCGTTGCCGACCGCGTCGAACCCGAGACGGGCGTAGGCGTCCTCGAGGACATCCCACAACAACCTGGACCTCGACCCGGTCACCGTCGGCGCGGTCGTGGCCGGCGGCGTCGCGCCCAGCCCGTCCAGATCGAACGGGACATGCCCGGCCAGCTCCGCGATCCGCTCCCGCGCGATCGCGACCAGCACCGCGAGCTGCTCATCGTCGTGCGCGGAGCCGAGGTGCTCCACGATCGTCCGCACACCACGGGTCTTCGACGCGATCTGCACCGCCGTCGCACCCGACGCGGTGCGCACCTTCCGCACGAACCACCCCACCGAGCGAGTCTAGATCGACGCCGTTAGTGCCCCGCACGAGGCACCAACACCCCCGGAAAATCAAGCCTCAACGATCCTCAACCCGCGAAATCACCCGACGGTGACACGATCCAGGTCAGGGACCGCCGCGGTCAGCTCTGCTCGCGACGACCATCACCTGCGGGTCAAAGACGCGGGGGAGGGGGCCGGTGGCGTTCTCGGTCGGCAGGCCTTCCCGCACCCAGTACTCGTAGCCGCCGATCATCTCCTTGACGGCGTACCCGAGCCGGGCGAACTCGATCGCGCCCTTGGCTCCGGCGTTGCAGCCCGGGCTCCAGCAGTAGACGACCACCGTGGCCGATCGGTCGATCTCGCGCGGTGCACGGGTGGCGATGTCGCGGTAGGGCATGTGGACCGCGCCGCGCGCGTGCCCCTGCGCCCACGCGTCGTCGCTGCGGACGTCGACGAGGACGACGTCTTCGCCGGCGCGCTGGGCGGCATAGACGTCGGACGGGTCGGACTCGTGGTCGAGTTTGGCGGAGAAGTAGGCGAGGGCGTCGGGCATGACCTCACGCTACGACAACGACGAAGCGGCGAGGAGGACCGTGACGGTCACTCCTCGCCGCTTGCCTGCCAGATCCGGCCTCAGCGCTTCGCGCTGCCGTCCTCATCCGGGATGATCACGTTCGACGGGCGGTTCGCCGTCTCACTGTTGTGGCCGTCGTCGATGGGGTGATGCGGGGCATCCGGCACACCAGCGCGCTCGTGCATGCCCTGGATCTCGGCATCCTCTTCTTCGGTGACGTGGTCCAGCGTGTGGTGCTGGTGCGCACGGGCCGCCTCGAGCTCGGCCTGCGTCACCGGCGACAGTCGGTCCTCGAAGAACCAGCGCGAGATCGACGCGCGGAGGTTCTCGTGCCACGGGATCCGGCCCTTGTCGTTGGGGCGCACCACGAGCGGCTCGTTGGTCTCGAAGTCGACGAGCTTGACGACCTCGTACTGGTCGACGGGCTGGTGAACCTCGATGTACTCGCCACCGGGCAGGCGGACGATGCGTCCCGACTCGTAGCCGTGCAGTGCGATCTCGCGATCCTTCTTCTGCAGGGCCAGGCAGATGCGCTTCGTGATGAAGTACGCGAGCACGGGACCCACGAACAGCAGCGCCTGCAGGGTGTGGATGACGCCTTCCATCGTGAGCCAGAAGTGGGTCGCGATGATGTCGGAGGATGCCGCGGCCCACAGGACGGCGTAGAAGGTCACACCGGCTGCGCCGATCGCCGTGCGGGTCGCCGCGTTGCGCGGACGCTGGGCGATGTGGTGCTCCCGCTTGTCGCCGGTGATCCACGCCTCGATGAAGGGGTAGATCGCGACGAGCACGATGAACAGGCCGAGCACCAGCAGCGGGATGAGGATGTTGAACGACCACGTGCGGTCCCACAGCACGAACTCCAGGTGCGGCGGCACGAGACGCAGCGCGCCGTCGGCGAAGCCGATGTACCAGTCGGGCTGGGTGCCCGCGGAAACCGGAGACGGGTCGTACGGGCCGTAGTTCCAGATCGGGTTGATCGTGAACAGCGACGCGATCAACACGATCACACCGAACGTGATGAAGAAGAAGCCGCCCATCTTGGACATGTACACCGGCATCATCGGGTAGCCCACGACGTTGCTGTTCGTGCGGCCGGGGCCGGCGAACTGCGTGTGCTTGTTGACGATCATCAGCATCAGGTGCACCGCGAGCAGCGCCACCAGGATCGCCGGCAGCAGCAGGATGTGCAGCGTGTACAGGCGTCCCACGATCTGCGTGCCGGGGAACTCGCCGCCGAAGAGGAGGAACGAGGTCCAGGTGCCGATCAGCGGGATGCCCTTGATCATGCCGTCGATGATGCGCAGACCGTTGCCGGAGAGCAGGTCGTCGGGCAGGGAGTAGCCGGTGAAGCCCTCCGCCATCGCGAGGATGAACAGGACGAAGCCGATCACCCAGTTGAGCTCGCGCGGCTTGCGGAACGCGCCGGTGAAGAACACGCGCAGCATGTGCACGCCGATGCCGGCGACGAACACGAGCGCGGCCCAGTGGTGGATCTGGCGCACGAGCAGTCCGCCGCGGATGTCGAAGGAGATCCGCAGCGTCGAGTCGAGGGCCGCGGACATCTCCACGCCGCGCAGCGGCAGGTACGCGCCGGCGTAGTGCGTCTCGACCATGGACGCCTGGAAGAAGAACGTCAGGAACGTGCCGGACAGCAGGACGACGACGAAGCTCCACAGGGCGATCTCGCCGAGCATGAACGACCAGTGGTCGGGGAAGATCTTCCGGCCCAGCTCCTTGACGAAGCCGGAGATGCTGGTGCGCTCGTCGATGTAGTTCGCGGCGCCCGCGACGAACCGGCCGCCGAGGGGCTTCTCGGAGGTCTTCGCGCCGGCGGCGGTGTCAGGTCCTGTCTCGGTGACAGTCGCGGTGCTCAATGGCGCTCCCAGAAGCTCGGGCCGACAGGTTCGGTGAAGTCGCTCTGCGCGATGAGGTAGCCCTCGTCGTCGACGGTGATGGGCAGCTGCGGCAGCGGCCGCGCGGCCGGACCGAAGATGACCGCAGCCGAGCGCGACACGTCGAACTGCGACTGGTGGCAGGGGCAGAGGAGGTGGTGGGTCTGCTGCTCGTACAGGGCGACGGGGCAGCCGACGTGCGTGCACACCTTGGAGTAGGCCACGATGCCGTTGTAGGACCACTCCAGCTTGTTCTGGTCGGCCGGCAGCTGCTCGGGGAGCAGGCGCATCAGCAGGACGATCGCCTTCGCCTTCTCCTCGAGGTAGCCGTCGTGGTGGCTGAGCTCGGCGAGCGACTCCGGGATGACGTGCACGGCGGAGCCGAGCGTCAGATCCGCGGCGCGGATGGGCCTACCGCTGGGGTCGTGCGCAAGGCGCTCACCCTTCTTCCACATGGTGTGGCTGAGGAGCGCGACCGGGTCGCCCGCGATCGGGTTGGCCTCGCTGCTGTGGGGGGCCAGACCGCGGAAGAGGGTGATGCCGGGGAGGATCGACGCGACGAGCGCGGCGATCAGCGAACCGCGGATGGCCGTGCGGCGACCGAAGCCGGACTCCTCGTTGGCGTCGCGGAAGACCTGGACGGCCGCCTCACGCGTCGTGTCGCGACCACGGGTGGCATGCCGCGGCTCGATGAACTCCTTGTCGCTCATGATGGCCTTGGACCAGTGGATCGCACCGATGCCGATGGCCAGCAGGGCGAGACCGATGCCGAGGCCGATGAACAGGTTGTTGTGTCGGATGTCGACGATCCGGCCGCTCTCGATGGGGAAGAGCATGTAGGCGGCGATCGCCCAGATGCTGCCGGCCAGCGAGAGGTAGAACAGCGTGTAGACCGTGCGGACGGCGCGCTTCATGGCGGCCGGGTCCTTGTCCGTGATGCGCTCCCGGTGCGGCGGGAGGCCCGGGTTGTGCACGGGGTCGGGAACGGCGACGGCGAGCCCGGGGGAGGGCTTCCATGACGCCCTCTCGTGCTCGAGCGCGTCTTCCTCGTGTGCCATGGTGCGTCCGTTTCCTACGTCAGTTCCGATAACCACAGATTCTTTGGGTCGGCGTGCCCGGTCAGTTCGACTTCGCCGTGATCCACACGGTGAGGCCGATGAGCGATCCGATGCCGAAGATCCAGATGAACAGACCCTCGGAGACCGGGCCGAGCGAGCCGAGCGAGAAGCCGCCGGGAGACTCGTTCTCCTGCAGGTAGAGCAGCGCCGAGATGATGTCGCGCTTCTCCTCGGGGGTGAGGGTCATGTCGTTGAAGACCGGCATGTTCTGCGGGCCGGTGACCATCGCCGCGTACATGTGCAGGGCGCTGGTGTTGGTCAGGGCGGGCGCGTACTTGCCCTCGGTCAGCGCACCACCGGCGGCGGCGACGTTGTGGCACATCGCGCAGTTGATGCGGAAGAGCTCGGCACCGTTGGCCACGTCGCCCTTGCCGTCGATGATCTCCGCCGGCGGGTAGGTCGGACCGGGGGAAACAGACTGCACCCAGGCGGCGATCGCCTTGATCTGGTCCTCGGTGAACTGCACGGGCTTCTGCGGCGCCTGCGGGCCCTGCATCTGCAGCGGCATGCGGCCGGTGGACATCTGGAACTCCACCGCCAGCTCGCCCACGCCGTACAGCGACGGGCCGTCGGCGGTGCCCTCCAGGTTCATCCCGTGACAGGTGGCGCAGTTGGCCTGGAAGAGCTTCTTGCCGTCTTCGACGGTGAGGGCGCTGGATGCCGTGGTCGGCTCGGTGGCCGCCATGGCGGCGGAGGCGCCGGCGTAGACGCCCCCCGTGACGAGCAGGCCGATGCCGATGAGGGCGGCTGCGGCCCACTTGCTGCGGCGGCCGGCCTTGGGGCGCGAGTTCTTGGGTGCCATGGAGGTATTCAGCTCCGCTCTCACTTGACGAAGTAGATGACGGCGAACAGGACGATCCACACGACGTCGACGAAGTGCCAGTAGTAGGACACGACGATCGCCGAGGTCATCTCCTTGCGGCCGAAGTTCTTGACGGCGAAGGCGCGACCGATGACGAGCAGGAACGCGATGAGGCCGGCGGTGACGTGCAGCGCGTGGAAGCCGGTGGTGATGTAGAACGCCGAGGCGTACGAGTCCGCGCTGATGGGCATGCCTTCCGCGACGAGCGTCGCGTACTCCCACACCTGGCCGGAGACGAAGACGGCGCCCATGATGAAGCTCAGGTAGAACCACTCGACCATGCCCCACTGGCGGAACTGCCAGAACGAGCCGCGACGGTAGGGCTGGAAGCGCTCGGCGGCGAACACGCCGGCCTGGGCCGTGAACGACGACAGGATCAGGATGACGGTGTTCACGGCGGCGAACGGGATGTTCAGCAGCTCGGTGCGCTCTGCCCACAGCTCGGGGGAGGCGTTGCGCAGCGTGAAGTAGATCGCGAACAGGCCCGCGAAGAACATGACCTCGCTGCCGAGCCAGACGATGGTGCCGACGGCGACCGGATCCGGCCGCTTGACGGAGCGCAAGGCTTGGGAATAGGTCGCTGAAGAGGTCGTCACGCTCCCCATTATGGCGGATTCGGCGCCAGGTTTTCGCATCACTGAAGGTGCGGCCGACAATTCCATCGTCCGCATTCCACTTTCGGAGGGATCGGAGCAGGCCGTGTGAGCGCCGGGAGTTCGCCGAGCAACTCCCGATAGGATCGACGCTCATGGCGGAGCTCTATTCCTGGCCCGAGATCCTCACCGCGGTGCTCGATCGACGAGACCTCAGCGTGTCCGAATCCACGTGGGCGATGCGGCAGGTGATGCGCGGCGACGCGACGCCATCGCAGCTGGCCGGGTTCCTCCTCGCCCTGCGGGCGAAGGGCGAGACGGTCGACGAGATCGTCGGCTTCCGCGACGCCATCCTCGAAGCAGCGCTGCCGCTCCCGGTGCCGGCCGAGGTGCTCGACATCGTCGGCACCGGAGGCGATCGCTTCGGCACGGTGAACGTGTCGACGATGTCGGCGATCGTCGCCGCCGCGACGGGCATCCCGGTCGTCAAGCACGGCAACAAGGCCGCCAGCTCGGCATCCGGCTCCTCCGACGTGCTCGGAGCGCTCGGCATCGATCTGTCGCTGTCGCCGGAGCGAGTCGCTGAGGTACTCGCGGAGGTCGGGATCACCTTCGCCTTCGCGTCCGCGTTCCACCCCGGCTTCCGTCACGCCGGACCGACGCGCGCCGAGCTCGGCGTGCCCACCGTCTTCAACTTCCTCGGGCCGCTGTGCAACCCCGCGCGGGCCGAGGCGAACGCCGTCGGCGTCGCGAACCTCGACCGCGTGCCGCTCATCACGGGGGTGTTCCAGACCCGCGGCGCCACGGCGCTCGTCTTCCGCGGCGATGACGGTCTGGACGAGCTGACGACGACGGGGCACAGCCGGGTGTGGGAGATCAGCCGCGGCGACATCCACGAGCACGACCTCGATCCGCGTGACCTCGGCATCCCGCTGGCCGACATCGGCGATCTGCTCGGCGGCGACGCGGCGCACAACGCCGCGGTCGTCCACCGCGTGCTCGACGGCGAAGCCGGGGCGGTGCGGGACATCGTGCTGCTGAACGCGGCCGCCGGCATCGTGTCGTACGAGCTGTTCCGCGATGCCGCCCAGGTGCAGTTCCCCATCGTCGAGCGCCTGGCACGCGCGCGCGACACGGCGGCGGCGGCGATCGACAGCGGGGCGGCGGCGGCGAAGCTCGCGGCCTGGGTGGAAGCCACCTCCGCAGACGTGGTCTGACCACTAGGGTTCTCTCCGGCGCGTCCTCTGGTGCGCCTTCCGCGGCGACGGCTACGTTGAACTCAACAGCCGCTCCAGGAAGGAACGCCCCCCATGTCAGAAGAAGTCGTCGCCACCGCGGACACTCTCGAGCCCCCGCAGAAGAAGGTGGGGGTCGTCAAGGTCGCCGGCATTCTCGGCATCCTCGGCGGCATCGCCCTCATCGTCGTCGGCGTCGTCGTCTGGGTGATGGTCTCCAGCCAGCTGCGCGCCGAGAACATCACCGTCCCCGACGACGCGATGGCCTTCCAGGGTCAGACCGTCGCCGGTCCCTTCACCGCCTACGTGCAGGCCGACATCATCCAGCACCACGCGCTCGAGGCCTCGGGCGGCAAGACCTACGCCGAGCTGCCGCAGGACGACCCGGTGCGCGCGACGATGATGAACGCGTCGTTCCTCCGCGCGTCGCTGTTCACGTCGGTCGTCTCGTTCGGTGTCGCGGCATTCGCAATCGGCATCGGCATCCTGTCGATCCTCTTCGGTCTCGCGCTGAACCGACTGGCCGCCGTGCCGGTGATCGTCCGCCGGTCGGCCGTCACCCGCTCGTAACGCGATCGGAGGGGCCTGCGCGATTGCGCAGGCCCCTCCGGCATCCGTCATCGTGGATCCCGTCGACGCGCTCCTGGAGATCGCGACCCTGCTCGAACGCGAGCGGGCGTCGCGATATCGTTCGTCCGCCTTCCGCACCGCCGCCGCCGTCGTCGAGCGGCTGACCCCGGCGGAGCGGGCGGATGCCGCGGGCCTGCGTCGGCGCAAGGGGATCGGCGATTCGTCGTTCGCGGTCATCCAGGAGGCGCTGGCGGGACAGGTGCCGCGTTACCTCGTGGAACTCCGCGAACGCTACGCCCCCGCGCGGTCGGCACTGCGGTCGGCACTGCGGGGAGACCTGCACTGCCACTCCGAGTGGTCGGACGGCATGACCTCGATCGCGCAGATGGCGGCCGCGGCGCGCGGGCTGGGGCACGAGTACCTCGCTCTCACCGACCACTCACCACGGCTGCGGGTGGCGAACGGGCTCTCGCCGGAGCGGCTGCGGGCGCAGCTGGAGGAGATCCCGGCATACTCCGACGACGGCTTCACCCTGTTGAGCGGAATCGAGGTCGACATCCTCGACGGCGGCGAGCTCGACCAGGAGCCTGAGCTGCTTCAGGCGCTCGACGTCGTGGTGGCTTCGGCGCACTCGAAGCTGCGGATGGAGGCGGCGCCGATGACACGCCGGCTCGTGACGGCGGTCTCCAGCGGTCAGGTGGATGTGCTCGGCCACGTCACGGGGCGCCTCATCACCGGCTCGCGGGGCACGCGCCCGCCGTCGACGTTCGATGCCGGCGCCGTGTTCGATGCGTGCGCCGCGCACCGGGTCGCTGTCGAGATCAACTCCCGGCCGGAGCGCGAGGACCCGCCCGACGACCTCATCGCGCTGGCACTGGAGCGCGGATGCCTGTTCTCGATCGACTCCGACGCGCACGCGCCCGGTCAGCTGGGGCTGATCGACGAGGGCGCGGCGCGGGCCGAGCGCCTCGGCGTCCCGGTCGAGCGCATCGTCACGACGTGGCCGCTCGCGCGCCTGCGGGAGTGGCTCGCGCGCTGACGCATGGTCAGGCGTCGGCGCGGGCGGCGAGCGCGGCGGCCGCGCGGCCGGCGGACGCACCCAGACCCCAGCGCTCGGCCAGTGCGTCGAGCTCACCGGCATCCGTCGCCCGGATGCGCGCGTCGATCTCGCCGAGGTCCAGGTCGCGCACCACCTCGACGACGCGGGGCGCGACGGCGAGATAGTCCGCCGCGGCGAGGATCTTCGCGCGGATGCCGGCGGTCATCCCCGTGCCGGATGCCGCCGCCGCGATGATGCCGGCCAGGTCGCCGTGCGCGGCGAGCAGGCTCGCGGCCGTCTTCTCCCCGATGCCGGCGACGCCCGGCAGCCCGTCAGAGGCGTCGCCGCGCATGACGGCGTAGTCGGCGTACTGCTCGGGGAGCACGCCGTACCGTCCGACGATGGCCGCTGCGTCGAGCAGTTCGAGGTTGCTCATTCCGCGTCCGGTGTAGACGACGCGGACGCCGCGGTCGTCGTCGACGAGCTGGAACAGGTCGCGGTCGCCCGTGACGACGTCGACCGGCATGGTGGACTGGGCAGCGAGTGACCCGATGACGTCGTCGGCCTCGTGGTCAGCGGCACCCACGATGGGAATGCCGAGGGCGCCGAGCTCTGCCCGGATGAGCGGAACCTGGGCCTCGAGGGGATCGGGCACGACCTCCACGTCGGGACCGGCGGCGACGACCTCGGCGACGCGATGCGTCTTGTAGCTGGGGATGAGATCGACGCGCCACTGCGGGCGCCAGTCGTCGTCCCAGCACGCGACCAGATGCGTCGGCTCGTACGTCGCCACGAGCTTGGCGATCATGTCGAGCAGGCCCCGCGCCGCATTCACCGGCGTCCCGTCGGGAGCGCGCACGGTGTCGGGTACGCCGTAGAACGCGCGGAAGTAGAGCGACGCGGTGTCGAGCAGCATGAGACGGTCGGGCATGCGCGGAGTCTATCCGCGGACGGCTGCGGCAGCGCGGTCAGCAGCCGACGCCGGCGGGGTCTTCGATGCAGGTCCGGTCGACGAGCGCCGTGCGCGCCTCGAGGACGTCGATCGTCGCGTTGGCGGTGGGGATCGCGAGGAGCCCGGGAACGGGCACCCATCCACTGCCGAAGTCGACCTCCGCCGCATACCGCACGAGGGCGGATGCCGTGTACGTGCCGCGCGCGGCATAGGCGTGGCTCGTGGGCGTCGCGCTGAACTGAGGGAGGCCGAGCGCAGACAGGGACCGGCCGCCGTCAGCGGCGGTGCGCGTCGCCCCATCGCCGTAGACGAAGACGACGGAGTCCGGTGTGAACCGCACGGTCACCGGGAGATCGAACAGTTCGCCGGTCTGCTCGTGGCTCGTCGCGGTGACGACGAAGTTCACCGGCATGCCCACGATGCCCACTCCGTCGGGCTCGTCGGTGAGCCCGAGGTCCGCCGGCGCGAAGGAGGCGACGTCGGTCAGCGTCGGGCGGAGTATCCCGACCTCGTACGTGATCGGTATCCGATAGCAGAGCGCGCCGACACACTCGTCATCCGCGTCGGGAGCCGCTGCGCCCGGGTCCCGAGCGTTACCGCCGCGCTCGCCACCTCCGCCCGTGGTGTCCCGCCCGCCCGGAATCGTCCCCGAGACCTCGACGGACGCACCGGTGCTCTTGGTATTGCAGTTCTCGATCATGTAGTCGCATGGCGACTGTGCTGAAGCGGCCGTACTTAGTCCCGCGACAAGAACTACGAGGACGAGCATCACGCGCATACGTTGCTCTCTTCAGCTCCGGCAATGGAGTCAATCAAGAGATCGGCCCCAACTCTTACAAGAGAGATCATCAGACTCTGCTCCGGTGGCCGGTCAGGCGCGATTATCGATGAACCGGAGTTGTCCTCGATCTCGAGACCGGACACATCAAAGCAGGCGAGAAGAGTCACACTCGCGGACGCCTCGTCCCACGCCTCTGGCTCCAGCGCGTTGATCGTCGTAACGCCTGACATGGTGTAGCCCGCCGCGTGGTACTCAGACAATCGTTTGCGGTCGAAGGCATTCTGTTCCCCAGTTGTCAGCTCGAATAAGGGCTCGAACGTCGACGGGTCGGCGAGTTGGATGGCGTTGGTTGCTGCCACGTAGGCGCGAGTCGTGTCTTCAGCGGCGGCGAAGGCCTCCTCCTCTGAGGCGAAGCCGGTCGGGGAGGGCGTCGGCGTCGGGTCGGGGGTGCACGCCGTCAGCGCGGCGAGCGCCAGCAGCGCCGCCGCCGCGTGCGCCGTCAGACGCCACCGTCCCTCTGCCATGCGCCCCACGTTAGCCACCTCCGCCGACGCGCGATCAGGTTATCCACACGTACGATCGAGCCCATGTCCTTCGGAGTCGCCGCGCAGGGGAGAACGCCCTCGGCCGACGCGCCCTGTCTGTGCGGTGGCGGCGCGTACGGCGACTGCTGCGGCCCGGTCCTGGCCGGCGCCCCGGCGGCGACGGCGGAGCAGCTCATGCGATCGCGGTTCACCGCCTTCGCGCTCGGCCATGCCCGCCACGTTCGCGACTCCTGGCATCCCTCGACAGCCCCGGCATCCGTCGACCTGGACGACGGACTGCGCTGGGACCGGCTCGACATCGTGCGCGCCGACGAAGGCCGACCCGGCGATCGCCGCGGCGTCGTCGAGTTCGTCGCGTCGTGGCGCGACCCCCGCACCGCGGAGAGCGGGCGGTTGCACGAGGTGAGCCGGTTCCGGTTCGCGCTCGGCCGGTGGTACTACCTCGACGGCGAGGTCGACGCCGACCGGTGACGCCGATCCGGCGCGCGGGCGTAACGTGATGCCCACGTCGCCGACCCGCCCGGACCGCGCCGCGCCGCAACCCGAGTCGATGCTCACGGTGCTGATCGCGTTCGGCGCGAACCTGCTCATCGCGATCGCGAAGACCGTCGCCGCCGTGCTCACCGGCGCCGCCAGCATGCTCGCCGAGGCGGCGCACTCCTGGGCCGACACCGGCAACGAGGTCTTCCTCTACGTCGCCGCGCGACGCGCGGTGCGGCCGCGCGACCCGCGGCATCCGGCCGGCTACGGGCGCGACGCGTACGTGTGGTCGCTGTTCGCGGCGTTCGGCCTGTTCGCCGTCGGCGCCGGGGTCTCGATCATGCACGGCATCAGGAACTGCTGAACCCGGCGCCCGCCGAGCTGTTCGGCGTCTCCTACGCCGCGCTGGCGGTGGCGTTCGTCCTCGAGGGGACCTCGTTCCTGCAGGCGCTGCGGCAGTCGCGTCGTGACGCTCGGGAGAGTCATCGCGACCTGCTCGACTATGTGATGGGCACGTCCGACCCGACGCCGGGCGCGGTGTTCTTCGAGGATGCCGCGGCGCTCATCGGCCTCGTCATCGCCTTCGGCGGGATTCTGCTGCACCAGGTGACCGGGTCCGCGGTGCCCGACGCTGTCGGCTCGATCCTCGTGGGCGTGCTGCTCGCGGTCGTCGCCGTCGTGCTCATCCGGCAGAACCGGCGGTTCCTCGTCGGTGTGGTGGTCGAGCCCGAGGTCCGCGCCGCCGCGGTGCAGTGGCTGCTCGCCCAGCCGGAGATCGCCCAGATCACCTATCTGCACATCGAATACGTCGGCCCCGGACGTGTCTCCCTCGTCGCGGCCGTCGATCTCGAGGGCGACACCGCGGAGCACACCGTCGCCGCGCGGCTGAACGCGATCGAGGATGAGCTGGCTCGCAGCCCGCGGGTGGCGTGGGCGGTGCTGACCCTGTCACGCCCCGGCGCCCCTGCGCTGGATCCGCAGCACCCCGCCGACCCGCTGATGGGCTGACGGCGCCCGCCGGGGGAGGATGACATCGCCGGCGGCGCTCCCGCGATCTCTGATACCCTGGACTGTCACTCGTGTGGCTCTTCGCCGTGCAATCGTGACACGCAATCCCTGACCGACCGCTCCGGCGGCGGCATTCGCTCGTCTTCGGACGGATGCTGAGGCGGCACCGCCTCGCCGGAGCCCGACATCTAACCCAACAAGGACAACCCACTACATGACTACCGCAACGACCGCCCCGGCCACCAAGCAGGTCGCCATCAACGACATCGGATCTGCTGAGGACTTCCTGGCCGCGGTCGAGAAGACCCTGAAGTTCTTCAACGACGGAGACCTCATCGAAGGCACCGTCGTGAAGATCGACCGCGACGAGGTCCTCCTCGACGTCGGGTACAAGACCGAGGGCGTCATCCCCTCGCGCGAGCTCTCCATCAAGCACGACGTCGACCCGAACGAGGTCGTCAAGGTCGGCGACGAGGTCGAAGCCCTCGTCCTCCAGAAGGAGGACAAGGAAGGCCGCCTCATCCTCTCCAAGAAGCGGGCGCAGTACGAGCGCGCCTGGGGCGACGTCGAGAAGATCAAGGAGAACGACGGGGTCGTCACCGGCACCGTCATCGAGGTCGTCAAGGGTGGCCTCATCGTCGACATCGGCCTGCGCGGGTTCCTCCCGGCATCGCTCATCGAGTTGCGTCGCGTCCGCGACCTCACGCCGTACCTCGGTCAGGAGATCGAGGCGAAGATCCTCGAGCTCGACAAGAACCGCAACAACGTCGTGCTGAGCCGCCGCGCCCTGCTCGAGCAGACGCAGTCGGAGTCGCGCACCACGTTCCTCAACAACCTGCACAAGGGTCAGGTCCGCAAGGGTGTCGTCTCGTCGATCGTCAACTTCGGTGCGTTCGTCGACCTCGGCGGCGTGGACGGCCTCGTGCACGTCTCCGAGCTGTCGTGGAAGCACATCGAGCACGCCTCCGAGGTCGTCGAGGTGGGCCAGGAGGTCACCGTCGAGATCCTCGAGGTCGACCTCGACCGCGAGCGCGTCTCGCTGTCGCTGAAGGCGACGCAGGAGGACCCGTGGCAGGTCTTCGCCCGCACCCACGCGATCGGTCAGGTCGCGCCGGGCAAGGTCACCAAGCTCGTCCCGTTCGGTGCGTTCGTCCGCGTCGCGGACGGCATCGAGGGCCTCGTGCACATCTCCGAGCTCTCCGGCAAGCACGTCGAGCTCGCCGAGCAGGTCGTGTCGGTCGGTGAAGAGGTCTTCGTCAAGATCATCGACATCGACCTCGAGCGTCGCCGCATCTCGCTGTCGCTCAAGCAGGCCAACGAGTCGGTCGACCCCAACGGCACCGAGTTCGACCCGGCGCTGTACGGCATGGCGACCGAGTACGACGAGAACGGCGAGTACAAGTACCCCGAGGGCTTCGACCCCGAGTCGGGTGCCTGGCTCGAGGGCTTCGACGCGCAGCGTGAGAAGTGGGAGCAGGAGTACGCCGCCGCTCAGGCGCGCTGGGAGCAGCACAAGGCTGCCGTCGCGAAGGCCCTCGAGGCTGAGGCGGCCGCTCCGGTCGAGACCGGTGCCTCCTCCTTCTCTTCGGAGACGGTCGGCGGCGGCACCCTCGCCGACGACGAGGCGCTCGCGGCGCTCCGCGAGAAGCTCTCGGGTCGCTGAGCCGAACCCCTTCCGAACGGGCCGTCACCGTCGACCTTCTCGTCGCCGGTGGCGGCCCGTTCGCCGTTCTGCGGGCGTCGTGTCCCGGCGAGCCCGCCGCGAGCGGTAGCGTCATGGAGTGCGGATGAGACGAGCGACAGCGGCGGGTGCGCCGTCCGCGACGCCGCGCACGCGTCGGCGCACGACACTGCGGTTCGACTTGCGCGACCGGGTCGCCGTCGGCAACCAACTGCTGTTGTGCGGCATCGTCGTCGTCCTGTTCGTCGGCGGCACCCTCGCCGGGGTGCTGAGCAGCCCCGGCGTGTTCGCGATCGGCACCCTCCTCATCGCCGTCGCGACGATCGCGACGCTCGCCGTCCCGTGGACGAGGGTCGCGCCCGCGTGGGTCGCTCTCGTGCCGCTGGTCGACATCGTGGCGATCGCGGTGCTGCGCGTCGCGGAGCCGCCGGCGGGTCTCGGCCTGCTCTGGGCGTTCCCGGCGATGTGGCTCGCGTCGCTCGGGCTGGCCGGCCTCATCGTCAGCTGCGTGCTGATCCCGCTGCTGTACTGGGTGCTGCTGGTGGTCGGCCCGGCATCCGCCTTCACCTTCTCGACCCTGCTGCTGCCGATCGTCATCATCGCGATCAGCAGCGCGGGCTACGTGGCCACACGCCGGTTCACCGCACAGCGCGACCTGCTCGATGCGCAGGCGGCGCGGCTCGCGTTCGCCCGCTCCGCCGCCGTGCGCCAGGAGCAGCTGGTGACCGAGGTGCTCGACACCGTCGACTTCGGCGTCGTGCGGCTGTCGGTCGGCGGTGACATCGTCTACGAGAACGACGCCGTCGGTCGCCTCAGCAGCGCGATTCCCGAACTGCACCCGGCGTCGGGGCGGACGACTCTGCTCGCCGAGGACGGCCGCACGCCGCTGCCGGCGAACGACCACCCGCTGGCGCGCACCCGGCGCGGCGAGACGTTCGACGATGTCGTGGTGTGGTCGCAGGATGCCGAGGGTCGCCGCTCGGCGCTGACGTTCACGGCACGGCGGCTCATCGACCATCGCGGCGAGGACGGCGGGGCCGTGCTCGTGGCACGCGATGTGACGGCGGAGCGCGAGGCGCTGCGCGCCCGCGACGACCTCGTCGCCTCGGTGTCGCACGAACTGCGCACGCCGCTGACATCGGTGCTCGGCTACCTCGAACTCGCGCTCGACGAGGAGGACCTGCCGGAGCGCGCCCGCCGCTACGTCGACACCGCGCTCAGCAGCAGCGAGCGCCTCCTCGCGATCGTCGCCGACATCCTCACCGCGTCGCGGCGTTCGCTGCAGTCGGTGGAGTCGTCGGTGCATCCGCGCGAGATCGACGTGGTCGAGATCGTGCGCGCGTCGATCCTCGCGCTCCGCCCGCTCGCGGACGACCGCGTCATCAAGGTCACCGTCGACGGGGCGGAGAGCGCCGTCGCCTACGCCGATCCGGGACGGCTGCGACAGGTGATCGACAACCTGCTGGGCAATGCGATCAAGTTCAACCGCGACGGCGGGTCGATCGAGGTCACCGTCCACACCGATGGGGACACGACGACGATCGCGGTGCGCGACACCGGCATCGGGATCGGCGAAGAGGATCGCGGTCGCGTCTTCGAACGGTTCTTCCGCGCCTCCGAGGACATCGCCGGCAACGGCCTGGGACTTGCCATCAGCCACGAGATCGTCCGGGCCCACGACGGTGAGCTGACGGTGGCCTCCGAGCCCGGGGTCGGCTCGACGTTCACCGTCGCGCTGCCGGCCAAGGCGGGGACGCGGGTGACGCGATGACCCTGGATCTGTTCACCGTCACGGTGATGACCGCGCTCGTGGCATCCGTCGCCAGCCTCACCTTCATCCTCGACACCGTCATCCGCCGCGACGTGGGGCCGGGTCGGCTCTGGGCGGTCGCGTTCTTCTGCGGCCTGGCGACGACGGTCGCGTACATGGCCTGGTCCTCCGGCGTCGGTGGCGCACTGTCGGTCGCCGTCGGCAACACCCTGTTCGTGCTCGTGCCCGGGTTCATGTGGGTCGGCACGCGCCGGTTCAACGACCGTCCGATCGGCTACGCAGCGGGTCTGCTCGCGGTGCTGGCCGCGGCGACCTTCGTCGCGGCGCTGCTCCAGGCGGACGCGCTCGGCAGCTGGGGCGGCTGGACGACCATGGCGGCGTGCCTGGTGGCGCTGTTCGTCGCGGGCGCCATCGAGACCCTGCGCCCGCCGCTGCGGCACATCCACAGTTCGTGGGCGCTGGCGGCGGTGCTGCTGATCGCCGCGGTCTTCTACGCCGTCCGGCTGACGGTCTTCCTCGTCCTGGGTCACGACAGCGCGCTGTTCTCGGAATGGCTCGGGTCGATCAGTGCCAACTTCGTCACGGTCACGCTGACCGTTGTCGCCGCCATCGTCACCTCGGTGCTGCGTTCGCACCACACCTCCGAGCAGCGCTACGAATGGCTCACGGAGGGCGGCGTGGCCTTCGACGGCGTCATGCTCGCCGGGACGTTCGCCGGCGCGAGCGCCGACATCGTCGAGCGGGCGCAGTGGCGGTCGGAGGGGGTGGCGCTCGTGGTCATCCGCGTCGAGGGCATCTCGGAGATCCGCACGGCGTTCGGTCCCGAGGTCGCCGATGACATCACCGGGGCCTGCCGGCAGGCCGTGCGCCGCTACGCGCCCGCCTCGGCGATCGTCGGCGAGGACGGGGCCGATCGCCTGGCCGTGTGCGCGCTGGCGACGACGGCCGCCGACGCGCGACGCCTGGGCGCGACGATCTACCGCGGCTGCACCGAGGAGCTCGCCCGCTCGCAGTCGGGCCTGTTCCCGTACGTCAGCGTCGGTGTCGCCTTCACCGAGGATGCCGGCTATGACATCGACCGACTGCTGGATGGTGCGCGCGACGCGGCGCAGCGTGCCGCACAGACGCCCGGTGCTTCGGTGCTCCTCGATGCGCCGTCGTCGCCGTCGTCGTGACAGGCTGTCGACCATGCCTCTCATCGCGCTGACCGGAGGGATCGCCTCCGGCAAGTCGACGATCGCGCGTCGTCTCGCCGAGCACGGTGCGGTGATCGTCGACGCCGACGCGATCGTCCGCGACGTGCAGGCACCGGGCTCGCCCGTGCTGGAGCGGATCGCGGCGGCCTTCGGCGGCGAGATGCTCACTGCGGACGGCGCGCTCGACCGTGCCGCGCTCGGCGGCGTCGTCTTCGGCGACCCCGACGCCCTCGCGCGCCTGAACGGCATCGTGCACCCCGCCGTACGGGAGGAGTCGGCGCGGCGCTTCGCGGCGGCGTTCGCCGCCGATCCGGGCGCGGTCGTCGTCTACGACGTGCCGCTGCTGGTGGAGGCGCGCGTCGACGATCCCTGGGATCTCATCGTCGTGGCGCATGCCCCGGCATCCGTCCGCATCGCGCGTCTCGTCTCGCTGCGGGGGCTGACCGAGGACGACGCCCGCGCCCGCATCGCCTCGCAGGTCGACGACGCCGCCCGTCTGGCGGTCGCCGATGTCGTGATCGACACCGCCGGCACGCTCGAGCACACGATCGCGCAGACCGACGCGCTGTGGCGTCGGCTCCAGGCGACCGGCTGAACCGACGCCGTCGGCGTGCCGTCGTGGACCACGCCCACGGCGAACGCCGATGCCGGTGTCGGAGGCCCCGCCTACGCTGGAGTGATGCAGACCACACGCTCCGTGCGCCCCTTCGAGGTCGTCAGCGAGTACGAGCCCAGCGGCGACCAGCCGCAGGCGATCGCCGAGCTGGCGGCACGCATCAACGCCGGCGAGACCGACGTCGTGCTACTGGGCGCGACGGGTACCGGCAAGTCGGCCACGACCGCATGGCTCGTCGAACAGGTGCAGCGGCCGACGCTCGTGCTCGCGCACAACAAGACCCTCGCAGCCCAGCTGGCCAACGAGTTCCGCGAGCTCATGCCGCACAACGCCGTCGAGTACTTCGTCAGCTACTACGACTACTACCAGCCTGAGGCGTACGTCCCGCAGACCGACACCTTCATCGAGAAGGACTCCTCGATCAACGCCGAGGTCGAGCGCCTGCGCCACTCCACCACGAACTCGCTGCTGAGCCGGCGTGACGTCGTCGTTGTCTCGACCGTGTCGTGCATCTACGGCCTCGGCGCGCCCGAGGAGTATCTGCGGGCGATGGTCGCGCTGCAGGTGGGGGAGCGGTACGACCGCGACGCGCTCATCCGCAAGTTCATCGCGATGCAGTACAACCGCAACGACGTGGACTTCTCCCGCGGCAACTTCCGGGTGCGCGGCGACACCATCGAGATCATCCCGGTGTACGAGGAGTACGCCGTGCGCATCGAGCTGTTCGGCGACGAGATCGAGGCGCTGTACATGCTGCATCCGCTCACCGGCGATGTCGTGCAGCGGCTCGACAGCGTGCCGATCTTCCCGGCATCCCACTACGTCGCCGGCACCGACACGGTCCAGCGCGCCATCGGGACGATCGAGCACGAGCTCGGCGAGCGGCTGAAGCAGCTCGAAGGGCAGGGCAAGCTCCTCGAAGCGCAGCGGCTGCGCATGCGCACGACGTTCGATCTCGAGATGCTGCAGCAACTCGGCTTCTGCTCCGGCATCGAGAACTACTCGCGCCACCTCGACGGCCGTCAGCCCGGCGAGCCGCCCCACACGCTCCTGGACTTCTTCCCCGACGACTTCCTGCTCGTGATCGACGAGTCGCACGTGACGGTGCCGCAGATCGGCGCGATGTACGAGGGGGATGCCTCGCGCAAGCGCACGCTCGTCGACCACGGCTTCCGACTGCCCAGCGCCCTGGACAACCGTCCCCTGCGCTTCGACGAGTTCAAGAACCGCATCGGCCAGACCGTGTACCTGTCGGCGACGCCCGGCCGGTACGAGATGGGCATCGCCGACGGTGTCGTCGAGCAGATCATCCGCCCGACCGGCCTCGTCGACCCGCAGATCATCGTCAAGCCCTCGAAGGGACAGATCGACGATCTGCTCGAGGAGATCCGCGTGCGCGTCGAGCGGGACGAGCGGGTGCTCGTGACGACCCTCACCAAGAAGATGGCCGAGGAGCTCACCGACTTCCTCGGCGAGCACGGCGTGCGCGTGCGGTACCTCCACTCCGACGTCGACACCCTGCGGCGCGTGGAGCTGCTCACCGAACTGCGTCAGGGCGTCTACGACGTGCTGGTCGGCATCAACCTGCTGCGCGAGGGCCTCGACCTGCCCGAGGTGTCGCTCGTCGCGATCCTCGATGCCGACAAGGAGGGGTTCCTCCGCAGCGGCACCTCGCTCATCCAGACGATCGGCCGTGCGGCGCGCAACGTGTCGGGCGAGGTGCACATGTACGCCGACAACATGACCGACTCGATGCGCTCGGCCATCGACGAGACCGAGCGCCGGCGCGAGAAGCAGATCGCCTACAACACCGAGCACGGCATCGACCCCCAGCCGCTGCGCAAGAAGATCGCCGACATCACCGACGTGCTGGCCCGCGAGGCCTCCGACACGCAGGAGCTGCTCGGCGGTCGTGCCACGGCGAAGAACAAGTCCGGCAAGGGCAAGTCGCCCACCCCGCAGCTGCGGCGCGAGGGCATCGCCGCCGAGGGCGCCATGCAGCTGGAGGCGACGATCGAGGATCTCACCGCCCAGATGCTCGCCGCCGCATCGGAGTTGAAGTTCGAGCTGGCGGGGCGCCTGCGCGACGAGGTGCAGGACCTGAAGAAGGAGTTGCGCGCGATGGAGCGCGCCGGGCACGCGTGAGGATGCCGATGGAGCAGAGACTGAGCCTTGTGACGCTGGGCGTCGCCGACCTCGCACGCGTGGGAGGTCGCGGTCAACCCCGGCTGGACGCTCGGCGCCGACGGCTCGACGCGCCTGCGCTGACGCGCGCGAGCGCGGCGCGGCGGCGCGTCAGGACGGGCAGTGCATGAGCGGTTTGGGGCCGCTGCGGTCGAACGTGTGCGCCGACATCGGGTGGCCGCACAGTGGACACGATCGTTCGGTGCGCACGGGCTCGGGCTCGGTGTCGAACGGGCCCACCGATGCGGGACCGGCGAGGCGGATCAGCCGACTGTTCCAGTAGGCGTACCACCCACCGGCCGCCCGCACGCGCTCCCGCAGCGGCGGGCGTTCGGGATCGTTTCGTGTCATGATCATTAGTGTACTAACAAAACCGGATAGAGTGCTGACATGGACCCCCGCGATGACCTGTTGAAGCTCGACAACCAGCTCTGCTTCGCCCTGGTCACCGCGGCCCGCAACGTCGTCTCGATCTATCGCCCGGTGCTCGAGCCGCTCGGGCTCACGCACCCGCAGTACCTCGTCATGCTGGCGCTGTGGGAGCATGCCCCGCGCTCGCTCGCGAACCTCGCGGGGGAGCTGGCGATGGAGCCGGCGACGCTCTCCCCGCTCGTGAAGCGCCTGGAGGCGCAGGGGCTCGTCTCCCGCGCGCGCAACGCCGACGACGAACGGCAGCTCGACATCACGATCACGTCAGCCGGCGGCGCCCTGCGCGAACGCGCGCTGGGCGTGCCGGAGCAGATCATGGCTCGTGTCGGGATGGATGCCGGTGAGCTCGCCGCCCTCCGCGACGCCCTCGCTCCCTTCGCCGGGCGCCGACCACCGGCCGCGGGAGACCCGGTCGCGGCCGGTGCGAGTTCGCGCAGAGCGCACGCCGGAACGGCTGCGACGCCCTGAGCCGGCCGCGGTGTCGGAGGCCCCGCCTAGACTTGTCCGGTGCCTATTGTCCCCGTCGCAGCGTCGAAACTCAGTGTCCGCGGAGCCCGTGTCCACAACCTCAAGAACGTGGATCTCGACATCCCACGGGACGCCCTCGTGGTCTTCACCGGCCTGTCCGGATCGGGCAAGTCGAGCCTCGCGTTCGACACGATCTTCGCCGAGGGTCAGCGCCGCTACGTCGAGTCGCTGAGCGCGTACGCGCGCCAGTTCCTCGGTCAGGTCGACCGGCCCGACGTCGACTTCATCGAGGGCCTCTCACCCGCCGTCTCGATCGACCAGAAGTCCACCAACCGCAACCCGCGGTCCACGGTCGGCACGATCACCGAGATCCACGACTACATGCGCCTGCTGTGGGCGCGCATCGGAGTGCCGCACTGCCCCGAGTGCGGCGCGCAGATCCAGCGCCAGACGGTGCAGCAGATCGCCGACCAGCTCATGGAGCTGCCGGAGCGGACGCGCTACCAGATCGTCGCGCCGGTCGTGACGCAGAAGAAGGGCGAGTTCGTCGATCTCTTCAAGGAGCTCTCCGCGAAGGGATACGCGCGCGCCGTCGTCGACGGCGACCTCATCCAGCTCGCCGAGCCGCCCGCGCTGAAGAAGAGCTACAAGCACGACATCGCCGTCGTCGTCGACCGGCTCGTCGCCGCCCCCGACATCCTCGGTCGCATCACCGACTCCGTCGAGACGGCGCTGGGGCTGGCCGGCGGCATCATGCAGGTCAACTACGTCGACGAAGAGGGGGATGCCGCGTGGCAGAGCTTCAGTGAGAAGCTCTCGTGCCCCAACGGGCATCCGCTGCAGCTGACCGAGATCGAGCCGCGCACCTTCTCGTTCAACGCGCCGTTCGGGGCGTGCCCGGCCTGCTCGGGCCTGGGGACGCGCATGTCCGTCGACGTCGATCTCATGCTCGGCGACGAGGACCTCTCGATCAATGAGGGCGTCATCATCCCGTGGACGACGCAGGGCAAGGGCCTCTACCAGTACTACGAGCGACTGCTCGTCGGTCTCGCCGACGACCTGGGCTTCTCACTGGACACTCCGTGGCGGAAGCTGCCGGACGAGGTCAAGGAGGCCGTGCTGCGCGGCGAGAACTACAAGGTCACGGTGAAGTGGCGCAACCGCTACGGCCGCGAGATGCGGTACTCGTCGGGATTCGAGGGCGTCGTGCCCTACATCGAGCGCCAGTACACGCAGGCCGAATCCGACACCCAGCGCCAGCGCTGGGCCGAGTACCTGCGCGAGGTGCCCTGCCCCGTCTGCACCGGCGACCGGCTCAAGCCCGAAGTGCTCGCGGTGCTCGTGCACGGGCACTCCATCGCCGACGCGTCGCGGCTGAGCCTCGGCGAGGCGCAGACGTACTTCGCCGAGCTTCAGCTCACCGACCGCGAGGCGAAGATCGCCGCCGCCGTGCTGCGCGAGATCCGCGCGCGCCTGGACTTCCTCATCCAGGTCGGTCTGAACTATCTGAGCCTCGGCCGCGCGGCCGGCACCCTCTCCGGCGGCGAAGCGCAGCGCATCCGGCTCGCGACCCAGATCGGCTCGGGCCTGACCGGCGTGCTGTACGTGCTCGACGAGCCGTCGATCGGCCTGCACCAGCGCGACAACCGGCGCCTCATCGAGACGCTCGTGCGTCTGAAGGATCTCGGCAACACGCTCATCGTCGTCGAGCACGACGAAGAGACCGTGCACGCGTCGGACTGGATCGTCGACATCGGCCCCCGCGCCGGAGTCGACGGCGGCGAGGTCGTCCATTCCGGACCGCTGGCCTCGCTGCTGGAGGAGGACAGGTCGCTGACCGGTGCATACCTCAGCGGGCGCCGCTCGATCGAGACGCCCGCGAAGCGCCGCAAGATCGACCGCAAGCGGATGCTGACGGTGGTCGGCGCCCGCGAGAACAACCTGCAGAACGTGACGGCGGAGTTCCCGCTCGGCGTCTTGACGGCGGTCACCGGCGTGAGCGGCTCGGGCAAGTCGTCGCTGGTCAACGGCATCCTGTACGAAGTCCTCGCCACGAAGCTCAACGGCGCCCGCCGCGTGGCCGGCAAGCACACCCGCGTGACCGGGCTCGACAACCTCGACAAGGTCGTGCACGTGGACCAGGCGCCGATCGGTCGCACGCCCCGGTCGAACCCGGCGACCTACACCGGCGTCTTCGACCGCATTCGTACCCTGTTCAGCGAGACGATCGAGGCGAAGACGCGCGGCTACCAGCCGGGACGGTTCAGCTTCAACGTCAAGGGCGGACGCTGCGAGGCGTGCTCGGGTGACGGCACGATCAAGATCGAGATGAACTTCCTGCCCGACGTGTACGTCGACTGCGAGGTCTGCCACGGCAAGCGCTACAACCGCGACACGCTCAGCGTGCACTACAAGGGCAAGAACATCGCCGAAGTCCTCGAGATGCCGATCGCGGAGGCGGCGGAGTTCTTCGAGCCGATCCAGGCGATCCACCGCTACCTGCAGACGCTCGTCGACGTCGGCCTCGGCTACGTGCGGCTCGGGCAGTCGGCGACGACGCTGTCCGGCGGCGAGGCGCAGCGCGTCAAGCTCGCCACCGAACTGCAGCGCCGGTCCAACGGCCGCAGCGTCTACGTGCTCGACGAGCCCACGACCGGCCTGCACTTCGAAGACGTCTCCCGGCTGCTGCAGGTGCTGAACGGGCTCGTCGACAAGGGCAACACCGTCATCGTCATCGAGCACAACCTCGACGTCATCAAGTCGGCCGACTGGATCATCGACCTGGGGCCCGAGGGCGGGTCCGGCGGCGGCCGGATCGTCGCGACGGGCACGCCCGAGCAGGTCGCCCGGGTCGAGGGCAGCCACACCGGCGCGTTCCTCGCCGAGGTCCTGGAGGGCAGGTCCCTCGCCGGCCGCGGCGAGGAGCGCGAGCTCGAGCGCAAGGCGGGCTGATGGCCGCAGCCCTGCCGTACAAGCCGAGACCGGGCGAGATCCCCACCCAGCCGGGTGTGTACCGCTTCCGCGACGCGGACGGGCGGGTTCTCTACGTCGGCAAGGCGAAGAACCTCCGGGCGCGGTTGTCGAACTACTTCGCGCCGCTGCACACGCTCCACGAGCGGACGCGGCGCATGGTGACGTCGGCGTCGTCGGTGGAGTGGACGGTCGTCCCGACGGACGTCGACTCGCTGCAGCTGGAGTACATGTGGATCAAGGAGTTCGATCCGCCGTACAACGTCCGGTACAAGGACGACAAGTCCTACCCGTACATGGCGATCACGCTCGCCGACGAGGCGCCGCGCGTCATCGTGACCCGCAACCGCCGCATCCCCGGTGCGCGCTACTTCGGTCCGTACCCCAAGGTGTGGGCGGTGCACGACACCATCGATCTGATGATCAAGGTGTTCCCCATCCGGACGTGCTCGGACTCGTCGTACAAGAAGGCGATGGCCTCGGGGCGCCCCTGCTTCCCCGGTCAGATCGGCCGCTGCGGCGGCCCGTGCTCCATGAAGGTCACGATCGAGGAGCACCGCGCGATCGTCGACGACTTCGTCGCGTTCATGGCCGGCGGTGACCAGCGGTTCACACGAGACCTCACGCGGCGCATGCGCGAGGCGTCCGCCGCGATGGACTACGAGTCGGCGGCGCTGTATCGCGACCGGCTGCAGGCGATCGACGCGGTCCTCAGCCGCAGTTCGCTCGTGCTCGCCGAAGACACCGATGCCGACCTGTTCGGCATCGCGGAGGACGAGCTCTCCGCCGCCGTGCAGCACTTCGTGGTGCGCGGCGGACGCGTGCGCGGCGTGAGGGCGACCACGATCGACAAGGAGCTGGACATCTCCGGCGCCGACCTCGTCGACCAGGTGCTCCAGCGCACCTATGGACCGGCCGGGCCCGGCGAGATCCCACGGCAGGTGCTCGTCCCGTCGCTGCCGGACGATGCCGCCGACCTGGAGCAGTGGCTGCAGGAGCGTCGCGGCAAGCGGGTGTCGATCCAGGTGGCACAGCGTGGGCGCAAGGCCGACCTGATGCGGACGGCGACCCTCAACGCTCAGCAGGCCCTGCTGCTGCACAAGACGCGCCGCACGTCCGACTACACCGCACGCACCAAGGCGCTCACCGACCTGCAGGTCGCGCTGGGGCTCGCCGAGGCGCCGCTGCGCATCGAGTGCTACGACGTGTCGCACCTGTCGGGCACCAACGTGGTCGCCTCGATGGTGGTTTTCGAGGACGGTCTGCCGCGCAAGGACCAGTACCGCTCGTTCGGGGTCGGCGAGACCACCGACGACACCGACTCGATCTATCAGGTGCTGACCCGGCGGCTGGCGCACGTGGACCGTGACGATGCTGCGGGCGAGAGCGGGGCGGCGGATGCCGCGGCATCCGCCCCCGCCGGACCGGACGGCGCGGAGGCGCCCGTCGTCACCGAACGCAAGCGCCCCCGCTTCGCCTACCGCCCGCAGCTTCTCGTGGTCGACGGCGGCGCGCCGCAGGTCGCCGCGGCCGCCCGCGCCCTGGAGGATGCCGGGCACACCGAGATCGCTCTGTGCGGCATCGCGAAGCGGCTCGAAGAGATCTGGCTCCCGGGCGAGGAGTACCCGGTCATCCTGCCGCGCACCTCCGAAGCGCTGTACCTGCTGCAGCGGCTGCGCGACGAGGCCCACCGGTTCGCGATCACGCATCAGCGCAAGCGCCGCCGGCGCGACATCACCACGGTGCTCGGCGAGGTGCCCGGCCTCGGGCAGGCGCGCATCAAGGCGCTGCTGCGCCACTTCGGCTCCGTCGCCGCGCTGAGCCAGGCGTCGGCGGAGGAGATGACGGCGCTGCCCGGCATCGGACCCAAGCTGGCGGCCGCGATCGCCCAGCGGCTCGCCGACCGGGAGGGGTCGTCCGGACGGGAGGCATCCGCAGGCGGGAACGCCTCCGCCGGCCGGGAGGCACCCGCCGTCCGGGAGTCATCCTCCGGTCGGTAGGCTGGGGGAGCGGGCCGGTTCGGTCCGTCCGCGTCGGCCACCGTGCCGATGGTCGGGGAGCCGACCGATCTGGGGAGGGAACGTGGCAGACGACCAGCCGGCCGGCGAGGTCCTCATCGTCACGGGCATGTCGGGCGCGGGGCGGACGACGGCCGCCAACGCCCTGGAGGACCTCGACTGGTACGTCGTCGACAACCTCCCGCCGCAGATGCTCGGCCCGCTGCTGGAGCTGACGGAGATGGCCGGCGGCGCCCTGCCGAAGATCGCCGCCGTCGTCGACGTCCGCGGACGGGAGCTGTTCCGGGCGCTGCCCGCGGTCACCAGCGCGCTGCGCGGTGGTCGCCCCGTGCGCGTGCTCTTCCTCGATGCGTCCGACGACGTGCTGGTGCGCCGGTTCGAGTCGGTGCGCCGCCCGCATCCGCTGCAGGGCGACGGAACGATCCTCGACGGCATCCGTCGCGAGCGCGAGCGGGTCGCCGCGATCCGCGAAGGCGCCGACGTCATCATCGACACGAGTGCCATGAACATCCACCAGCTGGCCACGCGCGTCGTCGACCTGTTCAGCGAAGAGGGCGCCGCGCGGCACACCATCACGGTGATGAGCTTCGGGTTCAAGTACGGACTGCCCACCGACGTCGATCTCGTCGCCGACATGAGGTTCCTCCCGAATCCGTTCTGGATCCCGGAGCTGAAGGGCCACACCGGCGAGGAGGAGTCGGTGCGCGACTATGTGCTGGCGCAGCCCGGCGCACGCGAGTTCATCGACGCGTACGCCCTCGCGCTGCGCCCCGTGCTGGAGGGGTACCAGCGCGAGAACAAGCGGCACTCCGTGCTCGCGATCGGATGCACCGGCGGCAAGCATCGCTCCGTCGTGACGACCCTGGAACTCGCCGACCGGCTGGCGGAGCTGCCCGGGGTCGCCGTCCGCGTGAAGCATCGGGACCTCGGGCGCGAGTAGGCTGGTCTCTCGTTCCCCCCGCTTCGACCGAAGGATCGCCGTGTCGCCCACTGCAGACGTGAAGACCGAGCTGGCCGCGATCCGCGACCCTCGTCCCACGGCTCGCGTGGCGGAACTGACCGCGATCCTGCGCTTCTCCGGGGGCCTGCACTCCATCGCCGGACGCGTCGCCGTCGAGGCCGAACTGGAGACCGACCCGCTGGCCCGCCGCGTCGCGCGCGACATCATGGAACTGTACGGCGTGCGTCCCGAGCTGCACCGCGTGCAGGCGTCGGGCGGGGCGAGCGGACGCGTCGGCGGCCACTACGCGGTCCGCGTGATCGACGGCGGCGAGACCCTCGCCCGCCAGACCGGTCTGCTCGACGCGCGCCGTCGCCCGGTGCGCGGCCTGCCCAACAAGCTGACCACCGGCGCCCGGCACGATCTGGCGGCCGTCTGGCGCGGAGCGTTCCTCGCCGCCGGCGCCCTGTCCGATCCTGGCCGCTCGGCGGCACTGGAGATCTCCTGCCCGTCCGGTGAGGCCGCCATGGCGCTCGTCGGTGCCGGTCATCGCCTGGGCATCGCGGCGAAGGCGCGCGAGGTGCGCGGCGTTCCGCGCGTCGTCGTCCGCGACGGCGAGGCGATCCGCGTCGCGCTGGCCGAGATGGGGGCCACCCGCACGGCGCAGGCGTGGGAGGAGCAGCGGCAGCGCCGCGAGGTGCGCGCCGGCGTCAACCGCCTGGTGAACTTCGACGACGCGAACCTGCGCCGTTCGGCGCAGGCCGCCGTGGCCGCCTGCGCGCGTGTCGAACGCGCCCTGGAGATCCTCGGCGACGAGGTGCCCGAGCACCTGCGCGAGGCGGGGGAGCTGCGCCTGGCCCACCGCGACGCGAGCCTGGACGAGCTCGGTCACCACGCCGACCCGCCGTTGACGAAGGATGCCGTGGCCGGTCGCATCCGCCGGCTGCTCGCCATGGCCGACAAGAAGGCGACCCAGGACGGCATCCCCGGCACCGACGCCGCCGTGCCCGAGGGCCTCGAGGACTGACCGCGCCGCCATCGCGCATTCCCGGCATCCGCCGCGATGACGGGAACAACCCCCTGACGCGGGCGTTGCACCTCAATAGGATGGCAACGTCCCATCGCTGCAGTGTCTGCTGCGGCGCCGACGACAGGAAGAAGAGAACATGGCGATCTACACGCTGCCCGACCTCCCCTACGACTTCGCGGCGCTCGAACCGCACATCAGCGGAAAGATCATGCAGCTGCATCACGACAAGCACCACCAGGCGTATGTCACCGGCGCCAACACCGCGCTGGAGCAGCTCGCGGAGGCCCGCGAGACGGGCAACCTCGCGAACGTGAACAAGCTCGAGAAGGACCTCGCGTTCAACCTCGGCGGTCACGTCAACCACTCGATCTTCTGGACGAACCTGGCCCCCGCGAACGACGGCGGCGGCGGACAGCCCGAGGGCGAGCTGGCGGCCGCGATCGACGAGTTCTTCGGCGGCTTCGACACCTTCCAAGCCCACTTCACGGCCGCCGCGACCGGCATCCAGGGCTCCGGCTGGGCCGTGCTCAGCTGGGACGTCATCGGCCAGCAGCTGATCATCCAGCAGCTGTTCGACCAGCAGTCCAACACCGCCCAGGGGACGGTGCCGATCTTCCAGCTCGACATGTGGGAGCACGCCTTCTACCTCGACTACCTCAACGTCAAGGCGGACTACGTCAAGGCGGTCTGGAACATCGCGAACTGGTCCAACGTCGCGGAGCGCTTTTCGACGGCTCGCGACAAGACGGCGGGACTTGTCTAGTAGTAGTGTCGTGACCAGGTGAGGATGCCGGGTTCCGCCCGGTAACGGGGAGACCCGGCATCCTCTTTCCTATCGAAGAGATCGCGATCGCGGTGCGTCCAGTTCGGCGCCACCGGCGCGACAGGAAACGGGAGACAACGTGTCTGTCAAGATCGGAATCAACGGCTTCGGCCGTATCGGACGAAACTTCCTCCGCGCTGCCCTCGAGCAGGGCGCGGACCTCGACATCGTGGCGGTGAACGACCTCACCGACAACAAGACCCTCGCTCACCTCCTCAAGTACGACTCCGTCGGCGGACGCCTCGACGCGGAGGTCTCGTACGACGCGGACTCCATCACGGTCAACGGCAAGGCCATCAAGGTCTTCGAGGAGCGCGACCCCGCGAACCTTCCCTGGGGTGAGCTCGGCGTGGACGTCGTCATCGAGTCCACGGGCCGCTTCACCAAGGCTGTCGACGCGCGCAAGCACATCGACGGCGGGGCGAAGAAGGTCATCATCTCCGCGCCCGGCACCGACGTCGACGGCACGTTCGTCATGGGCGTCAACGACGCCTCGTACGACTCCGAGACGATGCACATCATCTCCAACGCGTCGTGCACCACGAACTGCCTCGCGCCGCTGGCCCAGGTCTTCAACGACAACTTCGGCATCGAGCGCGGCTTCATGATGACGGCGCACGCGTACACCGCCGACCAGAACCTGCAGGACGGTCCGCACAGCGACCTGCACCGCGCCCGCGCCGCCGCGATCAACATCGTGCCGGCCTCCACCGGTGCCGCCAAGGCGATCGGCCTCGTGCTGCCCGAGCTCAACGGCAAGCTCTCCGGCTCCTCGTACCGCGTCCCGGTGCCCACCGGCTCCATCGTCGACCTCACGATCATCACCCCGACCGAGGGCCTGACCGTCGAGCAGATCAACGAGGCGTACAAGAAGGCCGCCGCCGAGGGTCCCCTCGTCGGCTACCTCAAGTACAACGAGGACCCGATCGTCTCCAGCGACATCCAGCTCGACCCGCACTCGTCGGTGTTCGACGCCGGTCAGACCAACGTCTCGGGCAACCTCGTCAAGGTGTCGTCCTGGTACGACAACGAGTGGGGCTACTCGAACCGTCTCGTCGACCTCACCGAGCTCGTCGCCAGCAAGCTCTGAGGCACCCCATGGCTCTGCGCACCCTCGATTCGCTGGGTTCGCTGGCCGGTAAGCGCGTCATCGTCCGTGCTGACTTCAACGTCCCTCTGAAAGAGGGCGTCATCACGGACGATGGCCGTATCCGGGCGGCTCTTCCCACTCTCAATCACCTCATCAACCAGGGCGCGCGCGTCATCGCGTGCTCGCACCTGGGCCGTCCCGACGGCGCCCCCGACGCGAAGTACAGCCTCGCGCCGGTCGCCCAGCGGCTGTCGGAGCTGCTCGGCACGCCGGTCGCGTTCGCGCGCGACACCGTCGGCGACTCCGCGCGCGACGCCGTCGCCGCTCTCGAAGACGGGGACGTCGCCGTCATCGAGAACCTCCGGTTCAACCCGGGGGAGACGGCGAAGGATGTCGGGGAGCGCCGCGCGTTCGCCGAGCAGCTCGCCGCCCTCGGCGACGCCCTCGTCTCCGACGGCTTCGGCGTCGTGCACCGCAAGCAGGCCTCGGTCTACGAGCTGGCCGAGCTGCTGCCGTCCGCGGCGGGCTTCCTCATCGAGAAGGAGGTCGACGTCCTCGACCGCCTGACCGAGAACCCGGAGCGCCCGTACGCCGTCGTCCTCGGCGGCTCGAAGGTCAGCGACAAGCTGGGCGTTATCGAGCACCTGCTGCCGCGCGCCGACAAGATCCTCGTCGGTGGCGGGATGATGTTCACGTTCCTCGCCGCGCAGGGCCACAAGGTGGGCAAGAGCCTGCTCGAGGCCGACCAGATCGACACCGTCAAGGGCTACATCAGTGCGGCGGCCGAGAAGGGCGTCGAGCTGATCCTTCCGGTCGACGCCGTCATGGCGTCGGGCTTCGCGGCCGACGCCGACCACGTCGTCGCGGCGGCTGACGCGCTGGAGGACACGCCCTTCGGCGCCGACGGGATGGGCCTGGACATCGGCCCGGAGACGGCGAAGATCTTCGCCGATGCGATCCGCGGGTCGAAGACGGTCTTCTGGAACGGTCCCATGGGCGTGTTCGAGATGCCGGCGTTCGCCGCCGGCACCAAGGCCATCGCGCAGGCGCTCACCGAGGTCGACGGCCTGTCGGTCGTCGGCGGCGGCGACTCCGCCGCGGCGGTGCGTCAGCTCGGCTTCGAGGACGACCGGTTCGGTCACATCTCGACCGGCGGCGGCGCGAGCCTGGAGTTCCTGGAGGGCAAGAAGCTCCCCGGACTGGAGATCCTGGGATGGGAGGCCTGATGGCGCGCACACCGCTCATCGCCGGCAACTGGAAGATGAACCTCGACCACCTGCAGGCGGTCGCGTTCGTGCAGAAGCTGCACTGGACGCTGAAGGATGCCGGTCACGAAGACGGCTCGGTCGAGGTGGCGGTCTTCCCGCCGTACACCGGCCTGCGCACCGTGCAGACGCTGCTCGACGCCGACAAGATCCCGTTCGCGCTGGGCGCGCAGGACCTCTCGATGCACGATGCGGGTGCCTACACCGGGGAGATCTCCGGCGCGTTCCTCAGCAAGCTGGCCTGCCGCTACGTGATCATCGGCCACTCCGAGCGCCGTCAGTACCACCACGAGACCGACGAGATCGTCGCCGCCAAGGTGCAGGCCGCACTGAGGCACGGGCTCGTCCCCGTCATCTGCGTCGGCGAGACGCTGGAGCAGCGTGAGGAGTCGGGCCCCACCGCGGTGTCGGTTGCGCAGCTGCAGGTGGCGCTTGAGGGCGTGCCGGCCGACGCCGACATCGTCGTGGCCTACGAGCCCGTCTGGGCGATCGGCACCGGTCAGGTGGCCTCGCCCGAGCAGGCGCAGGAGGTCTGTGCCGCCGTGCGCCAGGTCGTCGCCGACAAGCTCGGTGCGGATGCGGCGGCGCGCACGCGCATCCTGTACGGCGGGTCCGTGAAGTCGGGCAACATCGCGAGCTTCATGCGCGAGCCCGACGTCGACGGCGCGCTGGTGGGGGGAGCGAGCCTCGTCGCCGACGAGTTCGCCGCGATCATCCGCTACCAGAAGCACGTCGGCGTCTGACGCCGTCGGTCGGGGGCGCCTCATCCGTCGAGGTGCCCCCGACCGGTATACTCGACCTTTGTGCGCCCTGACGCGGCGCCGCGAAAGGCTTCATCGACTGTGGACATCCTCGAGTTCGTGCTGCAGGTGCTGCTGGGCATCACCAGCCTCCTGCTGACCCTCCTGATCCTGCTGCACAAGGGACGCGGTGGCGGTCTCTCAGACATGTTCGGCGGCGGCATGAGCTCCGCGCTGGGGTCGTCGGGTCTGGCCGAGCGCAACCTCAACCGTTTCACGGTCGTCCTCGCTCTCATCTGGTTCGTCGCGATCGTCGCGCTGGGCCTCATCACCAAGTTCCAGGGGATCTGATGGCCACCGGAGGAAACGCAATCCGCGGCACCCGTGTCGGTGCCGGACCCATGGGCGAGCAGGACCACGGGCACCACGCCGACCGCATCGCGGTGTCGTACTGGGACGCCCTCGGCAACGAGACCGTCCGCTACTTTGCGGCGGGCATCGCCGAGGAGGAGATCCCCGAGGTCATCGACTCGCCGCACTCCGGCCTTCCCGCCGGGCGCGACAAGGAGAACCCGCCGGCGCTCGCCAAGACCGAGCCGTACAAGACGCACCTGGCCTACGTGAAGGAGCGTCGCACCGAGGAAGAGGCCGACGCCCTCCTCGAGGACGCGTTGCAGCAGCTGCGCGACCGTCGCGGCCAGAGCTGATCACGCGCTCCTCGGCGCAGCGGCGGCTTCGACTCGAGGGGTTTCGGCTCAAAAGTCCTGGTCGATGAGCTCGGGCGGGACACCCACGGCCGCGGCCTCGTCGACGAAGAAGAGCGTGCGCTTGCGTCCCTTCGCGCCCGCGGCGGGCACCGTCTCGTAGCTCGCCCCCGCGAGGGCGAGCCCCAGCGCCGCCGCCTTGTCACTGCCCGAGACGACGAGCCACACGCAGCGCGCCGAGTTGATGACCGGCCGGGTCAGGGTGATCCGCTCGGCCGGGGGCTTGGGCGCTTCGCGCACCGCCACGACGCTGCGGTCGGTCACCTGGATCGCCGAGCGGTCGGGGAACAGCGACGAGATGTGCCCGTCGGATCCGACGCCGAGGAAGCAGACGTAGAAATCCGGCCAGGGCCGATCGTCCTCGCCGAAGCGAGCGAGCTCGGCGGCGTAGGCGGCGGCCGCGGCATCCTGATCCGTCGCCTCATCGGCACCGGCGATGGCGTGCACGTTCCGCGCGGGCACATCGATCCGATCGATCAGCGCGGCGCGCGCCGCCTGCTCGTGCCGCCCCGCGTCGGCGCGCGGCGCGAACACCTCATCGCCCCACCAGAAATGGACGAGCGACCAGTCGATGTCATGACCGGACGCATGATCGCCCGCGGCGCGCAGCACGGCGGTGCCGATGGCGCCACCCGCGAGCGCGAGGTGGGAGGTCTTGCCCGCCGCGGACCGCTTGGCCAGTCGCGAGAGCAGGCGGGAGGCCACCGCATCCGCCAGAGTCGGCGCATCGGGACTGATCACGACCCGCTTCGCCGTCCACAATTGCGCCATCGGAACTCCTAGGATTCGGCGGTGGCCGGGGGCCCGATGAGCCCCCATCCCTCCGTGATCACTCGACCATACAGGAGGTCGGGATCGAGTCGGCGCAGCTCTTCGGCGAGGCACTCCCGGAGCGTCCGTCGCGGCAGCACGATGTCGTGCGAGGGCTGACCGGGCTGGGTCAGCGTCGCGTCGATGTCGTTGCTGCGCTCCAGCACGATGTCGCCGCTCGCGCGCGTCAGTCGCACCTTCTGGATGCCGTGCTCCCACTCCTCGGGCGGCGAGTAGCGCCACGCCACGGGCACGTCGAGCTTCAGGCGCAGCCATGCCGCGAGCAGGCCCGTCGAGGGCGAGCTGCCGGCGCCGACGACCTCGACGGCCGTCACCGGCTCGTACGGGGGCTGGTCCAGCACCGCCGCCAGCTGTTCGCGCCAGTGGGTGAGCCGGGTCCATGCGAGGTCGGTGTCGCCGGGGGCGTACGAGGCGCCCAGCTGCGAGAGCCGGTCGCTCGTGTAGGGCTTGGTCGACGCGTCGGTGATGCGACGCTGTGCCATGCGGCCGATGTCGGATGCCGCCGGCACCGCCGGCGGGAAGTCCGGCCACCACGCCACCACTGGGGCGTCGGGGAGGAGCAGCCCCGTGACGAGACCCTCCTGGTTGCTGGCCGCTTCGCCGTAGGCGCGCAGCACGACGACCTCGCTCGCGCCGGCGTCGCCGCCCACGCGAATCTGCGCGTCGAGCTTCGGCTCGCCCGTGGGATCGGCGATCAGCACGATGACGCGCATCGGGTGCTCGCGGGAGGCGTCGTTGGCGGCCTCGATGGCTTCTTCCTGCAGGCCCTGGGCCGTCACGATGACGAGCGTCAGCACGCGGCCGAGAGCGACGGCGCCGCCCTCTTCACGCACACTGACGAGCGAGCGGGCGATTTTCGACACCGTGGTGTCGGGCAGGTCGACGATCACGGGCGCCTCCAGACGCGGCCGTCACGGGCCAAGAGCTCATCGGCGGACGGGGGACCCCACGATCCGGGGGAGTACTGCTCGAGCGGGCCGCCCTGGGCTGCCCAGAACTCCTCGACCGGATCGAGGATCTTCCACGACAGCTCCACCTCCTCATGGCGGGGGAACAGCGGCGGGTCGCCGAGCAGGACGTCGAGGATGAGGCGCTCGTACGCCTCCGGGCTCGACTCGGTGAAGGCGTGGCCGTAGCCGAAGTCCATCGTCACGTCGCGCACTTCGTTCGCCGCGCCCGGCACCTTCGAGCCGAAGCGGATCGTCACGCCCTCGTCGGGCTGCACGCGGATGACGAGCGCGTTCTGGCCGAGCTCGAGCGTCTGGTTGCGCTGGAACAGGTGCTGCGGCGCTCGCTTGAAGACGACGGCGATCTCGGTGACGCGGCGACCGAGGCGCTTGCCGGTGCGCAGGTAGAACGGCACGCCCGCCCAGCGGCGCGTGGCGATCTCGAGCTTGACCGCGGCATACGTCTCGGTCGTGGACTGCGGGTTCATGCCGTCCTCCTCGAGGAAGGCGGTGACCTTCTCGCCGCCCTGCCAGCCGCCGCCGTACTGCCCGCGGGCGGTGGCGGTCGACAGGTCCTCCGGCAGCCGGACGGCGGCCAGCACCTTCTCCTTCTCGGCGCGCAGGTCCTTCGCGTCCATGGAGATCGGCTCCTCCATGGCGGTCAGCGCCAGAAGCTGCAGGAGGTGGTTCTGGATGACGTCGCGTGCCGCGCCGATGCCGTCGTAGTAGCCCGCGCGGCCGCCGACGCCGATGTCCTCGGCCATCGTGATCTGCACGTGGTCGACGTAGTTGGCGTTCCAGATCGGCTCGTACAGCTCGTTGGCGAAGCGCAGCGCGAGGATGTTCTGCACCGTCTCCTTGCCGAGGTAGTGGTCGATGCGGAAGATCGAGTCGGCCGGGAAGGCGACCTCGAGCGCGGCGTTCAGCTCACGCGCCGTCTGCAGATCGCTGCCGAACGGCTTCTCGATGACGACGCGACGCCACGCGTCGGGGTTGTTGGACCGGTCGTCGACAAGTCCGGAGTCCTTCAGCTGCTTCGCGACGATGGGGAAGTCGCGCGGCGGGATCGAGAGGTAGAACGCGTGGTTGCCCATGGTGCCGCGTTCGACGTCGAGCTTCTCGACCGTCTCGCGCAGCCGGCGGAACGCGTCGTCGTCGCCGAACTCGCCGGAGACGAAGCGGATGCCCTGCAGCAGCTGCTTCCACGTCTCCTCACGGAACGGCGTGCGCGCGTGCTGGCGGACGGCGTCGTGGACGACGTTCGCGAAGTCCTGGTCCTCCCAGTCGCGGCGCGCGAAGCCGACCAGCGCGAACCCGGGTGGCAGCAGACCCCGGTTCGCGAGGTCATACACGGCGGGCATGAGCTTCTTGCGGGACAGGTCGCCCGTCACGCCGAAGATCACGAGCGCGCTGGGACCGGCGATGCGGTTCAGGCGCCGATCCTCGGGATCGCGCAGCGGATTGTGGCCGCGCGAGATTTCGGCAGTCATCGAGGGGAGCTCCTAGCGGGGTGCGACTACTGCGCTGCTTCGAACAGCGACAGCACGTCGGCCTGCGGGTCGGTCAGGGTCAGGGTGATGACGGGGCGGCCGTGCGCGACGAGGACGTCGGCGTCGCCGGCGGCCTGAGCGGCGATCAGCTGTCCGAAGGTGAAGGGCCTGCCGGGGATCTCGAGATCGATCTCGCCCGAGCCCAGGATCTGGACGAACACGCCGGTCGCCGGTCCGCCCTTGTGGTACTGGCCGGTGGAGTGCAGGAACCGGGGACCCCAGCCGAAGGTGGTGGGGCGGCCGGTGTCGGCGGCGATCAGTTCGCGGATGCCGGCCAGCTGCGGCACGGCGGTGCGATCGAGGTAGGCCTGCACCGCGACGTAGCCGCCGTCGCCCAGGCGCTGCCACAGCGCCTCGAGCACGCCGGCGAGGGTGCCGGAGGCGGCGAGGGCGGGGTCGGAGACGCGCACCTCGACGCCGTCGGCGGCGAACGCCGCCGGCCGCGCCGGCGGGCGGGCGTCGAGGAGCCCGCGCGCGGCCTCCTTCGCCGACTCGACGTCGGGCTGGTCGAACGGGTTGATCCCCAGCATCCGTCCCGCGATCGCCGTCGCGTACTCCCACACGACGAACTGCGCGCCGAGCGAGCCGCTGATCAGCACCTCACCCGGATACTGCTCGAGGATCCGGAAGTGCACCGCGTCGTCGACGAGACGGACGATCTGCACGTCGTGCGGCGTCTGCTCGACCTCGGGGGAGACCGGCAGCAGCACGACGGGCAGGATGCCGGTGCCGTTCTTGCCGGTCGACTCGGCCACGAGCTGCTCGATCCAGTCGGGCAGGCCCACGATGTGGGTGCCGTCGCTGACGAGGCCGAGCTTGTCGCGGCGTGCGCCGTTCGCTGCCGTGCCGGCGATCGCGGCGGCGAGCACCAGCGCGGGGTTGCGGGGGTCGTCGATGGCGACCTCGAGCAGTGTCGCCTCCGCTTCGTCGAGCAGTTCGTCGATGTCGACGCCGGCCAGTCCCGACGGAACGAGGCCGAACGCCGTCAGGGCGGAGTACCGCCCGCCGACGTTCGGATCCGCCGTGAAGACGCGGTAGCCCGCGGCACGCGCGGACTCCTCGAGCGGCGAGCCGGGGTCGGTGACCACGACGATGCGCTCGGCGGGGTCGATGCCGAGGTCGCTCCACGCCGCCTCGAACGCGCGACGCGCCGAGTCGGTTTCGACGGTCGAGCCGGACTTGGAGGCCACCACGAGCACCGTCTGGGCGAGCCCGCCCGATTCGGCGTCACCGTCGATGGCGGCCAGCACCTGGCCGGGGTCGGTCGAATCGAGGATGACCAGCGGGACTCCGGCGGTCTGCGCGATGACCTCGGGTGCGAGCGACGACCCGCCCATCCCGGCGAGCACGACGCGGGTGAGACCCCGGGCGAGCAGGTCCTCACGCAGCGCCAGGATCTCGGGCACGAGGGGGCGCGACACCGTGACGGCGTCCACCCAGCCCAGACGCCGCGCCGCTTCTGCGGCGGCGTCGGGGCCCCACAGGTCCGCGTCGCCGGCGGTGATGCCGCTGGCGATCAGGCTGTCGACGAGGCCGGGCAGCTCCCGCTCGACGACATCCCGCACGTGACCCGAGACGTGGATCTCGAAACTCACCGGTCGTTCTCCGCGGCGGCGTCCAGCGCGGTGGCGACAGTCTGCTGCAGCTCGTGCCACGAGGCGATGAACTTGTCCACGCCCTCGTCCTCGAGTAGCTGCGTCACGTCCTCGAGGTCGACACCGGCCGCGGCGAGGTCGTCGAAGACCTGGTGCGACGCGGCATACGTGCCGGTCACGGTGTCGCCGGCGATGACGCCGTGGTCGAACGTGGCCTGGAGCGTCTTCTCGGGCATCGTGTTCACGGTGCCGGGCGCGACGAGCTCGGTGACATAGAGCGTGTCGGGGAGGGCCGGGTCCTTGACGCCCGTGGACGCCCAGAGCGGACGCTGCAGGTTCGCGCCTGCCGATACGAGGTCCTGCGCGCGCTTGTCGGCGAAGCGCTGCTCGAACAGCTCGTAGGCGAGACGCGCGTTGGCGATGCCGGCGAGGCCCTTCAGCGCGAGGGCGTCGTCGGTGCCGATGGCGGCGAGACGCTTGTCGACCTCCGTGTCCACGCGGGAGACGAAGAACGACGCGACCGAGTGGATCGTCGACAGCTCGACGTCGGCCGAGCGGGCCTGCTCGAGCCCGGCCAGGTAGGCGTCGATGACGGCGGCGTAGCGCTCGAGCGAGAAGATGAGCGTCACGTTGACCGAGATGCCCGCCGCGATCACCTCGGTGATGGCGGGAAGGCCGGCCTTCGTGGCGGGGATCTTGATGAGGACGTTCGGGCGGTCGACGGCGGCGTGCAGCTTCTTGGCCTCCGCGACGGTCGCGGCGGTGTCGTGGGCGAGGTCGGGGGAGACCTCGATCGACACGCGGCCGTCGATGCCGTCGGTCGCGTCGTAGATCGGCCGGAAGATGTCGCACGCGTCGCGCACGTCGGTGGTGGTCAGCGCGAAGATCGCGTCATCGGCCGTGGCGCCGGCGCTCGCCTGCGCCGCGATGGCCTCTTCATAGCCGACGCCTGCCGAGATGGCGCCCTGGAAGATCGTCGGGTTGGTGGTGACGCCGACGACGTTGCGGGTCTCGATGAGCTCCTGCAGGTTGCCGGTGGTGATGCGCTGACGCGACAGGTCGTCCAGCCAGATGCTGACGCCGGCGTCGGCGAGGTCCTGCGTGGGGGTGCTCATGCGTTCTCCTTGACAGTTGCGCGAGCCGCTTCCACGACCGCGTCGGCGGTGACGCCGAACTTCTCGAACAGGGTCTTGTAGTCGGCGGACGCACCGAAGTGGTCGATGCCGACGGAGCGGCCGCGGTCGCCGACGACGGTCTTCCACAGCGGGGTGGAGCCGGCCTCGACCGAGACGCGGGCGGTGACGGATGCCGGGAGCACGCTCTCGCGGTACGCAGCATCCTGCTCCGCGAACCACTCCAGCGACGGCGCCGACACGACGCGGGCCTTGATGCCCTCGGCGGCGAGGGTCGCGCGCGCCTGGACGGCGAGCTGCACCTCGGAGCCAGTGGCGATGAGGATGACGTCGGGCTGGCCGCCGTCGGCGTCGATGAGCACGTATGCGCCCTTCGCGACGCCCTCCGTCGTGGCGAAGCCGTCCTCGCCGCGGGGGAAGACGGGGATGTTCTGACGGGTGAGCGCGATCCCGACCGGGCCGCCCGTGGTGCGGCGGACGATCTCCAGCCACGCCGCGGACGTCTCGTTCGCGTCCGCGGGGCGGACGACGGTGAAGTTCGGGATGAGGCGCAGCGTGGACAGCTGCTCGATGGGCTGGTGGGTGGGGCCGTCCTCGCCGAGCGCGACGGAGTCGTGCGTCCACACGAACACCGACGGGATGTCCATGAGCGCCGCCAGGCGCACCGCGGGCCGCATGTAGTCGCTGAAGATCAGGAACGTGCCGCCGAACGGGCGGGTCGGACCGTGCAGCTTGATGCCGTTGACGATCGCGCCCATGGCGTGCTCGCGGATGCCGAAGTGCAGCACCCGGCCGTACGGGTCGCCCGACCACTCGCGGGTCGACCACTTCGCGGGGATGAAGCTCTTGGCATCCTTGATCGTCGTGAGGTTCGACTCGGCGAGGTCCGCCGACCCGCCCCACAGCTCCGGGAGCTGCGCGGCGAGGGCGTTGATGACCTGACCCGATGCGGCGCGGGTGGACACGTCCTTGCCGGCCTCGAACGTCGGTGCGGACAGGTCCGCGGGCAGCGCGCCCGCCTCGAGGCGGTCCAGCAGCGCCTTGCGCTCCGGGTTCGCCGCAGCCCACGCATCGAAGTCCGCCTGCCACGCGGCGCGCGCCTCGGCGGCACGCTCGGCGAGCTTGCGGGTGTGTGCGATGACGTCGTCGGCAACGACGAACGACTGCTCCGGGTCGAACCCGAGCACCTTCTTCGTCGCGGCGAGCTCGTCGGCGCCGAGTGCGGAGCCGTGGATCTTGCCGGTGTTCTGCTTGCCGGGCGAGGGCCACCCGATGATGGTCTTGAGGATGATCAGCGACGGCTTGTCGGTCACGCCCTGCGCAGCCTGGATCGCCGCGTACAGCTCGGCGACGTCCTCGACATACTCGCCGGTCCGCTTCCAGTCCACTGTCTGCACGTGCCAGCCGTACGCGTCGTAACGCTGGGCGACATCCTCCGTGAACGCGACGTTGGTGTCGTCCTCGATGGAGATCTGGTTGGAGTCGTAGATCGCGATCAGGTTGCCGAGCTCCTGGTGACCCGCCAGGCTCGACGCCTCACTGGTCACACCCTCCTGCAGGTCGCCGTCACTGGCGATCACGTACACGAAGTGGTCGAACGGGCTCTCACCCGCCGGCGCCTCCGGGTCGAACAGACCGCGCTCGTAGCGCGCCGCGTACGCGAACCCGACCGCGGAGGACAGTCCCTGCCCCAGCGGGCCGGTCGTGATCTCCACGCCCTTCGTGTGCCCGTACTCCGGGTGACCCGGAGTGAGCGAACCCCACGTGCGCAGCGCCTTGAGGTCCTTCAGCTCCAGACCGAACCCGCCCAGGTACAGCTGCACGTACTGCGTCAGCGACGAGTGACCCGCCGAGAGGATGAACCGGTCGCGACCGATCCAGTGCGTGTCGGCCGGGTCGTGGCGCAGCACCCGCTGATACAGCAGGTAGGCCGCCGGGGCCAGGCTCATCGCAGTGCCGGGGTGGCCGTTGCCGACCTTCTCCACGGCATCCGCCGCCAGCACCCGCGCGGTGTCCACCGCGCGCCGATCGATCTCTTCCCACAGCAGATCTGACACGCTTCGCCTTTCGTCGGGGCACGTGCGCGGCCGCAGGATCTTTTCCGGGGGGGGAGGAGTCGGCGTCGCGCGCGCAGGTGCCTTCAGCATATCGAAGCGGCATACCCCGGTGGCCATGCGCACCGCTTCATGACGCCGTCTGACGAGGGCGGATGACCTAGACTTGGGGCGACGATCGGACGGCAGGGGCGATGGACATCACGACGACACGGGCGAGCGAGGTCACCGCGACCCGGCAGAGCATCGGCCGCACCGTCCGGGCCTACATCACCCTCACCAAGCCCCGCGTCCTCGAACTCCTGCTGGTGACGACCGTCCCGGTGATGATCCTCGCGCAGAACGGCATGCCGAACCTGTGGCTGGTGCTGGCGACGGTGATCGGCGGCGCGATGAGCGCCGGGTCGGCGGCGACGTTCAACATGTACATCGACCGTGACATCGACGCGCACATGCACCGCACCGAGAACCGGCCGCTCGTGACCGGCGAGGTCTCGCCCCGCGGCGCGCTGATCTTCGCATGGACGCTCGCGGCGGCATCCACCGTCTGGCTGCTGCTGACGACGAACTGGCTGGCGGCCACCCTCAGCGTCGTCGCGATCTTCTTCTACGTCGTCATCTACACGATCGTCCTCAAGCGCCGCACCGAGCAGAACATCGTCTGGGGCGGCATCGCCGGGTGTTTCCCGGTGCTGATCGGCTGGTCCGCGGTCACCGGGTCGCTGGACTGGCCGCCGGTCATCCTGTTCCTGCTGGTGTTCCTGTGGACCCCGCCGCACTACTGGCCGCTGTCGATGAAGTACAAGGGCGACTACCAGGAGGCCGACGTCCCGATGCTCGGCGCGACGCGGGACGGCCTGCAGGTCGGTCTGCAGGTCATCCTGTACGCGTGGGCAACGGTCGCATCGTCGCTGCTGCTCGTTCCGGTCGCCGGCATGGGTCTCGTCTACACCGTCTCGGCCGTCGTGTTCGGCGGCTGGTTCATCTTCGAGTCGCACGTGCTGTACGCCCGCGCCGTACGCGGTGAGCAGATCAAGCCGATGCGTGTCTTCCACGCCTCGATCACGTACTTGACGCTCCTGTTCCTCGCGATCGCGATCGACCCGCTGCTGCCCTTCTGAGTCCGGCCGCGTCGCGCGTGTCCGGTCGCTCCTGAGCGCGGGCCACTCCCGCTACACGGTGGAGCGCGCCGTCGACGACGGCGCGCCTCGGACAACAGCCACGACGCCGCTCTGCTCGCGCGTGGCTACCACGTGCTGCACTTCACCTACGCTCAGGTCGTCGATCAGTGGCCGTCGGTTCAGGATGCCGTCATGCGCGCGATCGCCGCGGGACTCCACCTGGCCCACTGAGCAGGTCTTACGACCGGGCTGAAAACAACGGAGATCTGCAGTTCTTCGGACCGCATCGAATGCGATCGTCCGAAGAACTGCAGATCTCCGTCGTACTGCGGGCGGGTCAGCGCGCGGGCGTCTCCGGGGTGGTGGCGGATGCCGGGGCCTCGGCGTCCCTCGCGGCGGCATCAGCGGCGGCGGTGTCCGTCATGACGGGCGTGGGCGCCTCGGGCTCGGCGACAGCGCTCTCGACCGTGGTCGCTTCGGCCACGACGACCTCGTCCTCCCACGCCGGCGGCTCGACGACCTCGACGGGCGCGGTGGGGACCAGCGTCCGCACGGCGCCGACGGTCAGGGCGAGCGCGAGGCCGATGAGGCCCGCGCCGATGAGGATCGCGCCGAGCACGGCCCAGATCTGACCGGCGTACACCTCGACACCGGTCGCGGTGCCGTCGGTGAGGGTGGCGGCCATGGTGCTGAGCTTGTCGACGAGCAGGTACGTGCCGGCGCCGATCGCGACGACGGATCCGCCCACGAGCACCCAGAACGGGATGCTGCGACTCAGACGGGGGGCGGTGTTGGGCATGGAAGGGCTCCTTCTGTCACGTCACCGCGCACACGGCGACTCATCGACTATCTGCGAACCACCAGGGTACGGCTGATGCGCCCGCTATGAGCCTGCTGTGGAACCGTCGGCGACCGGAAGCACCGCGAGCGGCGCTTTCAGGTTCATCACGACGGCGGTCATCGCCGCGACCAGGCACACCGCGAGCACCATGTGGATGTTCACGAGCACGATCGGAAGGCCGGTGCGGGCCTGCCACAGCCCGACCGCGATCTGCACGATCTCGATCCCGAGCAGCAGTCCCGTCCACAGCGGCAGGCGCAGGACCTGCGGCATCCGGAACGAGGCGGCGAACAGCACCAGCGTGAGGGCGAACAGCACGTACGAGGGCCAGCTGTGCACGTGCTGCCAGAAGATCGGGTCCAGGCCGTTGCGCGCCGCGGCGTCGTCGCCGGCGTGGGGGCCGGAGCCGGTGAGGAGGATGCCGATGACCACCGTCACGAGCACGGCGGCGCTCGTGACGTGCGTGAGGATCGCGTACCGGCGGGGGACGGCGCGGCGCCGTGGGCCGGGTTGCGCGTAGACGCGCGCGACGTAGACGGCCGAGAGCGCCACGAGCGCCGCCGACACCAGGTAGTGCAGCCCCACGATGCTCGGGTGCAGGTGCAGCCACACCGTCACGCCGCCGATGACGGCCTGCAGGATGATGCCGATACCGACGGCGAGGGTGAGACGGGGGAGCTCCGGGCGGGTGTGCCACATCCGCACGACGGAGAGGAAGGCGAGCAGCGCGACGACGACGAGCACGCCGGTGAGGGTGCGGTTGCCGAACTCGATGAGGCCGTGGATGCCGAGTTCGCGCGTCGGGACGAGGGATTCCGCCGTGCAGTACGGCCAGGTCTCGCAGCCCATGCCGGAGCCGGTGAGGCGGACGAGGCCGCCTGTGCCGACGATCACGATGTTGCTGATCAGCACGAGCCAGGCCAGCACGCGCGTCGCGCGTGTGATGCGGTCGGGCAGTCGGGACCGCAGGCGCGAGACGAGCCCGGCGCCGGCGTCGGTCGACGCCGGCTCGGCGGGAGCGGAAGTCTGCTGCGCGGACATGTGGGGTCGCCTCCCGGGTGGGCGCCCGAAGGGCGCGGGACACGCCCCCGGAGGGGGTGCCTACTGTAGACTGACGGGGTGGGAACGGCGGCGCGCGAGACGCGTCGCGCCCACTGACAGTCTAGGCGCGCGACCCGCGGGCCCCGGACGAACCCCGTGTCAGCGAAAGACACTCAAGCGGCCCTGAAAGCGGCATCCGCCCCTCGCCCACGACTCGCGTGGTGCGGTGAGGACGACGGAATGCCGGAGCGGATGACACCGTTGGGCCCGAAGGAGGCAAAGCCATGTCGGATGTGCTCATCGACCGACCGGAGCTCGAAGGACTCGGCGTGTACGAGTTCGGGTGGCACGACCCGGATGCCGCCGGAGCCAGCGCGAAGCGCGGGCTCACGGAGGCCGTCGTCCGCGACATCTCGGGCCTCAAGAACGAGCCCGAGTGGATGCTGAAGACGCGGCTGAAGGGCCTGCAGCTGTTCCAGCGCAAGCCCATGCCCACCTGGGGCGCGGACCTGTCGGACATCGACTTCGACAACATCAAATACTTCGTGCGCTCCACCGAGAAGCAGGCGCAGTCGTGGGAGGACCTCCCGGAGGACATCCGCAACACGTACGAGAAGCTGGGCATCCCCGAGGCGGAGCGTCAGCGCCTCGTCGCGGGGGTCGCCGCGCAGTACGAGTCCGAGGTCGTCTACCACCAGATCCGCGAGGACCTCGAGGCGCAGGGCGTCATCTTCATGGACACCGACACGGCGCTGCGCGAGCACCCGGAGTTCTTCGAGGAGTACTTCGGCACCGTGATTCCGGCCGGCGACAACAAGTTCGCCGCGCTGAACACCGCCGTGTGGTCGGGCGGCTCGTTCGTGTACGTCCCCAAGGGCGTGCACGTCGAGATCCCGCTGCAGGCCTACTTCCGGATCAACACCGAGAACATGGGCCAGTTCGAGCGGACGCTCATCATCGCCGATGAGGACAGCTACGTCCACTACATCGAGGGCTGCACGGCGCCGATCTACAAGTCCGACTCGCTGCACTCGGCCGTCGTCGAGATCATCGTGAAGAAGAACGCGCGCGTGCGGTACACGACGATCCAGAACTGGTCGAACAACGTCTACAACCTCGTCACCAAGCGCGCCGTGGCCCACGAGGGCGCGACGATGGAGTGGATCGACGGCAACATCGGCTCCAAGGTCACGATGAAGTACCCGTCGATCTACCTGATGGGCGAGCACGCGAAGGGCGAGACCCTGTCGGTCGCCTTCGCCGGCCCCGGTCAGCACCAGGACGCCGGCGCGAAGATGATCCACATGGCGCCGTACACGCAGTCCTCGATCGTCTCGAAGTCGATCGCCCGCGGCGGCGGTCGCGCCGGCTACCGCGGTGAGGTGCGGGTGGACGCGAACGCGCACCACTCCGCGAACACCGTGCGCTGCGACGCGCTGCTGGTCGACACGAAGTCTCGGTCCGACACGTATCCCGCGATCGACATCCGCGTCGACGACGTGCAGCTCGGCCACGAGGCGACCGTCTCGAAGGTGAGCGAGGAGCAGCTGTTCTACCTCATGAGCCGCGGGATGCCGGAGGACGAGGCCATGGCGATGATCGTCCGCGGCTTCATCGAGCCCATCGCCCGTGAGCTGCCCATGGAATACGCCCTCGAGCTGAACAAGCTCATCGAGATGGGCATGGAAGGATCCGTCGGCTGATGACGACAGCGACCCAGACCCCCGCCGGAACGGTCGCGGAGGGTCACATCGACCCTGCCGCCCGGCTGACCGCCGCCGCGGCCGACGTGCCGGTGCAGACGCGCTCCGAGCGCCCCACCTCGTTCGACCCGGCCGACTTCGGCGCGCCCACCGGCCGCGAGGTCAATTGGAAGCACACGCCGCTCGACCGCATCGCGGCGCTGCTGCGCGACGAGCCCGCCGATGACGAGGCGATCACGGTGACCGTGACGGCCGCCGGTGCCGAGCTCGGCGCGCCGCTGCGCGAGGGACAGGCGCCGCGCGGCACCGTCCTCGTCCCCGAAGACCTGCCGAGCGCGATCGCGTCTCGCCGCGCCGACGGCGCCCTGCACGTGCGCATTCCCGCCGAGGCCGAGCTCGAGGCGCCGGTCGTCGTCGAGGTGGCGGGCGCCGACGCGGCGCGCCGCGGCATCCTGCACCTCGTGATCGAGGCTCAGACGCACGCCCGGGCGACGGTGCTGCTGCGCCACACCGGCGCCGCCGCGCTGGCCGAGAACGTCGAGATCGTCGTCGCCGACGGCGCCCAGCTCGAGGTCGTGACCGTGCAGCAGTGGGATGACGCCGCCGTGCATGCCGCGTCCCACCAGGCGCGCGTCGGTCGTGACGGCCTGCTGCGTCACGTCGTCGTCAGCTTCGGCGGCGGCGTCGTGCGCGTGAACCCCTCCGTGGAGCTCGCCGGGACCGGATCCCAAGGGCAGCTGTACGGCCTGTCGTTCGCCGACGCCGGCCAGCACCTGGAGAGCCAGGTGTATCTGCACCACAAGGGCGAGAACACCGTCGGCGACGTGCTGTACAAGGGAGCGCTGCAGGGCGCCTCGGCGCGGAGCGTGTGGATCGGCGACGTGCTGATCGGGCCGGATGCCACGGGCACCGACTCCTACGAGGCCAACCGCAACCTGGTGCTCACCGACGGCGCGCGCGCCGACTCGATCCCGAACCTCGAGATCGAGACCGGCGACATCCGGGGGGCCGGCCACGCCAGCGCCACCGGCCGGTTCGACGACGAGCAGCTGTTCTACCTGCAGGCCCGCGGCATCGCCGAGGACGACGCCCGGCGCCTCGTGGTCCTCGGCTTCCTCACCGAGATCGTGCAGAAGATCGACATCCCCGCGCTGCAGGACGAACTCATCGCCGCGATCGAGGCGGAGCTCGCCCTCACCCAAAGCGCCGTCGAGGCATCCGCATGAGCGCGCAGAAGGTGCTGAAACTCAGCGATCTCAAGCAGGATGCCGCGGTGCGCGTCGTCATCGACGACATCCCCATCGCGGTCGTGCTCGACTCCAACGGCGAGGTGCACGCGATCGGCGACACCTGCACGCACGGCGACATCTCGCTGTCCGACGGGTTCGTCGAGGGCGAGACGCTGGAGTGCTGGGCCCACGGGTCCGCGTTCTCGCTGCGCACCGGCCGCCCCCTGAACCTGCCGGCCTACGAGCCGGTGCCCGTCTATGAGGTCACGATCGACGGGGACGACATCCTCATCGACCCGCACGTGACCAAAGAAGTCAACTGAAGAAGGTAGAAGACATGGCTGTTCTCGAGATCCGCGACCTGCACGTGACGGTCGAGACGGATGCCGGTACCACCCCCATCCTCAACGGTGTGACGCTCACGGTGCGCACCGGCCAGACCCACGCGATCATGGGCCCCAACGGCTCGGGCAAGTCGACGCTCGCGTACACGATCGCCGGGCATCCGAAGTACACCGTCACCGGCGGGTCGATCACGCTCGACGGTGAGGATGTCCTCGCGATGTCCGTCGACGAGCGGGCGCGGGCGGGGCTCTTCCTCGCGATGCAGTACCCGGTGGAGATCCCCGGCGTCACGGTGACGAACTTCCTCCGCACCGCGAAGACGGCGATCGACGGCGAGGCGCCGGCGATCCGCGCCTGGACCAAGGACGTCAAGGAGGCCATGAAGGCGCTCCGCATGGACCCGAAGTTCGCGGCGCGCAACGTCAACGAGGGCTTCTCCGGCGGTGAGAAGAAGCGTCACGAGATCCTGCAGCTCGAGCTGCTCAAGCCCGCCATCGCCGTGCTCGACGAGACCGACTCCGGCCTCGACGTCGACGCGCTGAAGATCGTCTCCGAGGGCGTCAACCGCGCCAAGGAGGCCACCGACCTGGGTGTGCTGCTCATCACGCACTACACGCGCATCCTCCGCTACATCAAGCCCGACTTCGTGCACGTCATGGTCAAGGGCCGCATCGTGGAGGAGGGCGGACCAGAGCTCGCGGAGCGTCTCGAGAACGAGGGCTATGACCGCTATCTCGAGCCCTCCGATGTCATCGAGGCCTAGGATCGAAGCATGACCGCGACCCTCAGCCCCGAGAAGTACGACGAGGTCACCGAGGCGCTCAAGGACGTCATGGACCCCGAGCTCGGGATCAACGTCGTCGATCTCGGCCTCATCTACGACCTCGGCTGGGACGACGAGAACGACGCGCTCGTCATCCACATGACGCTGACGTCGGCCGGCTGCCCGCTGACCGACGTGCTCGAAGAGCAGACGGCGCAGGCCCTCGACGAGGTCGTGGAGCGATTCCGCATCAACTGGGTGTGGATGCCGCCGTGGGGCCCGGAGCGCATCACCGACGACGGCCGCGACATGATGCGGGCGCTGGGGTTCGCGATCTGACGCCTGGACCCTTCGGTAGGCTCGTCCGGTGAGCACCATCCCCCTCGACGCCCTTCCGATGGAGACGCTGCGGCGACGCTCGAGCAGCAAATGGCGGACGTACCCCGCCGACGTGCTGCCGCTGTTCGTCGCGGAGACCGACTTCCCCCTCGCCCCGGCGATCACCGCGGCGCTGTCCGACGCCGTCGCGATCGGCGACACTGGCTACACGCCGCGTGAGAACGGACTGGCCGACGCGTTCGCAGGCTTCGCGCAGCGCCTGTTCGGCTGGAGCGTCGACCCCGCCCGCGTTCGCCCGACCGGCGACGTGATGATGGGCGTCGTCGAACTGCTGCGCGCGACGACGCGCCCCGGCGACGCCGTCGTGACGACCCCGCCGGTGTACCCGCCGTTCGCGATGTGCATCGAAGAGGCGGGATGCCGGGTCGAGACCGTGCCCCTCGTCGACACCGGTGCCGGGTGGCAGCTGGATCTCGACGGGATCGACGCGGCGCTGGCCGCCGGCGCCCGCGCCGTCCTCTTGTGCAACCCGCACAACCCGACCGGGACGGCGCACCGGCCCGAGGCGCTGTCCGCCCTTGCCGAGATCGCCGCACGCCACGGTGCCGTCGTCATCAGCGACGAGATCCACGCGCCGCTCGCATACGACGACACCCCCTACACGCCGTTCCTCGCGGCATCTCCCACCGCGGCATCCGTCGGCTACGCCGTCACCAGCGCCTCGAAGGCGTTCAACCTGGCGGGGCTGAAGTGCGCCGTCATGATCACGGCAGCCGAGGAGACCGCGGCGGTGGTGCGCGCCCTGCCGCCGGAGGTGGAATGGCGCACCGGCCTGTTCGGCGCGATCTCCGGCGTCGCCGCCTTCGGCGGCGCGTCGGACGACTGGCTCGATGCGCTGCGGGCGCGCCTCGACGGCAACCGCCGACTGCTCGGCGATCTGCTCCGCGCGCAGCTGCCGCAGGCCGTGTACCGGATGCCGGAGGCCGGCTACCTGGCGTGGATCGACCTGTCGGCGTACGGCTGGGGTGACGACCCGGCCGTCCGCATCCAGCGGGACGCCAAGGTCGCGCTGCACCACGGTCCGCAGTTCGGGGCGGAGGGGGTCGGGTTCGTCCGCCTCAACTTCGGCTGCGCCCCCGATGTGCTCACCGACGCCGTCACGCGCATCGGCGCCCTCGCGCCGGCGTGAACGCGCCCGAACCGGCGTGTGCGGCGGGGATCTGGGCGCCCGAACACGTCTGGGTGACCCTTGGCGCCGTCGCGATGGTGTTCCTCGCGGCGACGCAGTCGCTGGCGGTCACGACCGTCATGCCCCCTCGTCAGCGCGCCCTCATCGCCGGCGCGCTGTTCGGCGCCGAGATCGACGTGCCCTACCTCCTCATCGACCACTACGGTTTCGACGCGACCGGCGCCGGCCTCGGGCTCACGTCCGCCGCACTGCTATGGGCGGCCGGCGCGGAGGTGCAGGGCCGCATCGGCGACCGGCTCGGTAACGCCCGGATCACCCTGATCGGAACGACGCTGCTCGCCGCCGCCGCGCTCGTCGCCGCCGCGACGGCCGCGACAGCGCTCCCGCGGCGGCGCCGCCCCGCTACACCTCGGCGCGGCCGAGCCGCCAGTAGCCCATGAAAGCGATGGCGCGGCGGTCGATCCCGTGGTCGGTGACGAGGTGGCGGCGCAGGGTCTTGATCGCACCGGCCTCCCCGGCGAGCCAGGCGTACAGCGGCGCGCTCTTCAGGGCGGCACCGCCCTTCGCGGTGCGCGGTACCTCCCAGAGGATGTCCTGGTCGATGTCGATCTCCTCGACCTCCGCGCCGCGCCCGGCGGGGACGAGCCGTGTGGCGGTCTCCTCCACCGCCGCGACGAGGTGGGTGTGGCGATCGCCGTGGTCGCGCGCTGCCACGCGGTACTCGAAGCCGGGGTGGACAGGCAGGTAGGCGGCGTCGCCGGGATGCGGGACCTCGAGCACCACGACGCCGCGCGCCTGCGGCGGCAGCTGCTCGAGGATGGCGGCGATCGCCGGCGCGGCGGTCTCGTCGCCCGCGAGGAGGATGTCGTCGGTCTCCGCGGGCGGGACGAAGTCGATGCCGTAGCTGATGCCGGTGTGCGCCGTGGTCGGAGCGAAGATCAGGACCTCGTCGCCGAGCTGGGCGTCGGCGATCCAGGCCGACGCCGGTCCCAGCACGTCGTGGGAGACCATGTCGACGTCCACCTCGTGCGCCGCGGCGCGCACCGCGCGGGTCGTGTAGGTGCGAAACGGCGGCCGGGCGTCTTCGTCCATCTCCCGCCACTGCGTCCACCAGTCCTCGCCGGTCGGCATCGCGTCGATGGGGGTGCGGGGGGTCGGGAAGACGATCTTGATGCGCTGGTCGAACCCCGGGTCGCCGTAGTCGGCGAGGTCGGGACCCCCGAACGTGAAACGGCGGAAGCTCGGCGTGAGGTCGGTGATCGCGGTGACCTCCGCGCGGAAGAACCGGCTGGTGGGACGGGTGCGGGTCATCGGGTGCCCCCTGTGGCGTGAGGGGTGGCGTGGTCTGCGGCTCGCACGTGGTGCCGGCCGCGGGGGAGCACCATCGGCGCCCCCGAGACGGGGTCGGTGATGACGAGCGCATCGAGGTCGAAGACCTCGCGCACGAGATCGCTCGTGACGATGTCGGCCGGTGTGCCGTCGGCGACGAGTCGGCCCCGCTTGAGGGCGAAGAGGTGGTCGGCGTACCGGGCGGCGAGGTTGATGTCGTGGAGCACCATGACGATCGTCGTGCCGCGCGTGCGGTTGAGGTCGGTGAGGAGGTCGAGCACGTCGATCTGGTGCGAGACGTCGAGGAACGTCGTCGGCTCGTCCAGCAGCAGCAGGTCCGTCTCCTGCGCGAGCGCCATCGCGATCCACACGCGCTGGCGCTGCCCGCCGGAGAGCTCATCGACGGCGCGGTCGGCGAGGTCGAGCACGCCCGTCGCGGCAAGCGCTTCGGTGACGGCGCGATCGTCGTCGGCGGTCCACGACCGGAAGAGCTTCTGGTGGGGGTGGCGGCCCCGACCGACGAGATCGGCCACGACGATGCCCTCGGGGGCGATCGGCTGCTGCGGGAGGAGGCCGAGGGTGCGGGCGAGCTCCTTCGTCGGGATGCCGTCGATGCGCTTGCCGTCGAGGAGCACCGCACCGGACTGCGTCGGGATGAGCCGCGCGATGGTCTTCAGGAGCGTCGACTTGCCGCAGGCGTTGGCCCCGACGATGACGCTGATGCCGCCGGAGGGGAACTGCAGGTCGATCCCGTCGACGATGCGGGTGGCGCCGTACCCCGAGACGAGCGCCTCGGTGGTCAGCACGTGCTGTGCGGTCATGACGATCCTCCGCGGCGGCTCGTTCGGATGAGCAGGTAGATGAGGTAGGGGGCACCGAGGATGCCGGTGATGACGCCCACGGGGAACTTGGTATCGAACGCGAACTGCCCGAGCAGGTCGGCCGCGAGGACGAGGACGGCGCCGGTGAGCGCCGCCGGCAGGATGACGGGCGCGCCGGGGCCGACGATCCGCGCCGCGATGGGACCGGCGAGGAACGCGACGAACGCGATGGGGCCGGTCGTCGCCGTCGCGAAGCACGCGAGCGCGACGGCCGCGAGGACGAGGAGGATGCGGGTGCGGTCCACGCGCACACCGAGTGCCGTCGCCGACGCGTCGCCGAGTTCGAGGGTGCCGAGGTCGCGGCCGAGGAGGACGACGATCGGCACGAGCACGACGACGGCGATCGCGAGGGGCGGCACGTCCTCCATGCGCGAGCCGTTGAGGCTGCCGGTCATCCACCGGATGGCGGCGGGGAGGTCCCAGACAGCGGCGCGCAGGAGGAGATAGGAGACGACGGCATCCATCATCGCGCCCACGCCGATGCCGATGAGGATGAGCCGGCCGCCGGTCGACTCCCCGCCCCGGGCGGCGAGGTAGATGATCGCGGCGGTGACGATGCCGGCGACGAGAGCGAGGCCCATCGTGGCGGCCCCGCTCCAGTGCAGCACGACGAGGGACAGGACCGCCGCGGCGCTCGCGCCCGAGGTGATGCCGATGACATCGGGGCTGGCGAGAGGATTGCGCAGCATCGTCTGGAAGGTGGAGCCGGCGACGCCGAAGGCGATGCCGGCGAGCACGGCGGTGAGCGCCCGCGGCAGGCGCAGCGTCCCGACGGCGAACGATGCGCCGGGGACCTTCTGTCCGGTGAGGACCGCGAGGACATCCGAGAGCGGGTAGATCGTGTTGCCGAGCACGAGCATCGCGCCGAAGAGCACGATCGCGAGGACGCCGAGAGCCGACATCGTGAGGATGCGGCGGCGCGACCGGCTGCGGCGACCCGCGCGGAGGCGGGTGACCGCGGCGTCCGTCGGCGGGGCGAGGAGCGCGGTCATCAGAGGGCCTTCATCCGGGTGCGACGCGCGATGGCGATGAGGACGGGCGCGCCGAGGAACGCCGTGATGATGCCGGCCTCGACTTCGCCCGGCGAGCCGATGACGCGACCGATCGTGTCGGCGAGGGTGAGCAGGATAGCGCCGCCGAGGGCCGACAGGGGGAGCAGCCAGCGCTGGTCGGCGCCGGAGAGGAGGCGCACGGCGTGCGGCACCATGAGGCCGACGAAGCCGATCGGACCCGCCACGGCGGTGACGGCGGCGCAGAGGGCGACGCCGGCGATCGCGGCGACGATCCGGATACGGCCGACCGGAACGCCGAGGCCGGTCGCCACGTCGTCACCGAGGGCGAGGGCGTTCAGCGACGACGCGCACAGCAGCGCGACGAGGGTGCCGACCGCGAGCACGGGGACGATGATGCCCATGGTCTCCCAGTCGGCACGGCCGACGTTGCCGATCTGCCAGTAGCGGAACTCGTCCATGACGTTCTGGCGGGGCAGAAGCACAGCGGACACGAGCGAGGACAGCGCCGCCGTCGTGGCGGCGCCCGCGAGCGCGAGCTTGATCGGGGTCGTGCCGCCGGGGCCGACGGACCCGACGAAGTACACGAAGAACGCGGTGAGGAAGGAGCCGACGAGGGCGAGGCCGAGGTAGCCGAGGGCGCTCGAGACGCCGAAGAAGGCGATGCCGATGACGACGGCGAGGGCGGCGCCAGTGTTGACACCGAGGATGCCGGGGTCGGCGAGAGGATTGCGGGTGATGGCCTGCATGAGCGCGCCGGAGAGGGCCAGCGCGGCGCCGGCGAGGAGGGCGAGCACCGTGCGGGGGACGCGGCTCTGCACCGCGAGCGCGCCGATGTCGGCGGGTGTCTCGCCGCGCACCCACGCCGCGATGCCCGCCATGATCTGGTCGAGACTGACCGGCCGCGAGCCGAAGGACAGGGACAGGACGACCGACACGACGACGGCGACCAGCGCGACCGCGAGCACGACGACGCGGCGCCGCGCGTCCCCCCTCGGGGCGGACGCGCGGCGCACTGGCGCGACGGAAACGGTCACTGAACCTTCGCTGCCGCGTCCTTGAGGTCACCCACGTACTGGTCGAGCACCCACGGGATCGACAGCGCCGTGGGGCTGACGGCGGCGCTGTACGCGTCGCCCTCGCCGACCGCGACGACCGCGCCGTTCTTGACGGCGGGCAGTGTGCTCCACAGCGGGTCTGCCTGCAGGGCGGGCAGCAGGGTCTCGTCGCCGTACGTGACGATGACGTCGACGTCAGCGAGCCGGTCGGCGTTCTCGGCGCTGAAGTCGAGGTAGAACGAGCCGGCGTCGGCCGCGTCGACGGCGACCTGCGGCAGGTCGAACCCGAGGTCGTGCAGGAAGGCCGTGCGCGAGTCGCCGCCGGTGTACAGCGACACCTTCGACAGGTCGGCGGGGCTCATGTAGAAGAACGCGGCGCTCTTGCCCGCGAAGCCGGCATCCGCCGTCGCATCCGCGATCTGCTTCTCGAGGTCGTCCACGAGCGCCTCGCCCTCGGCCTTCAGGCCCAGGCCCTCGGCGTTGAGCGTGATCTGGTCGCGCCACGGCGTGAACCAGGGAATGCCGGGGTAGGCGACGACGGGGGCGATGCCGGAGAGCGTCTCGTAGTCCTCCTCGGAGAGGCCGGACTGGGCGGCGAGGATGACGTCGGGCGTCGTGTCGGAGATCGCCTCGAAGTCGACGCCGTCGGTCGCGTCGAAGAGCGGCGGCAGGTCGGCGCCGAGCTCATCGAGCTTGTCGCTCGTCCACTCGTAGACGCCGGGCTTCGCGGTGCCGGACCACGCCCAGACCTGCGTGTCCATGCCGACGGGCACGACGCCGAGGGCGAGGGCGACGTCCTGGTTTCCCCAGGAGATCGTGGCGACCCGCTCCGGCTTCGTCTCGATCGTGGTCTCGCCCAGGGCGTGCGTGATGAACCAAGAACTTTTCGATCTGATGCAACAGCCCGTGGTTCCGCGCGATTCCGAGCCTTTGGGTCGCCAAGATCGCGTCTGCTTGCCAGCGTAGCCGTGCAGTGGAGCGCGCTGACGTCCCCGGATGGCGCTCAGCCGCACGATTCCGGGCGATTTCCCGACGGTGCGATCCACGTTTCGAGCCATGTCATCCATCATAATGTTGTGTTAGATGCAATAATGATGGGATGAGTGAGGATGTGGAGGTGTTGCTGCTTCGACAGCCGGGCGTCGTGCCGTTGCGCGAGGACGCGGCCGTGTTCAGTGGCATGCTCGATGGGTTCTCCCGCCAGCAGGTGAGTCGGGGCCTCGCCAAGCAGACGATCCAGATGCGCCGCTGGCAGGTGGAGCGTTTCCAGCGGTTCGCGGACTCGTACCCGTGGGAATGGCTGCCGGGTGATATCGAGGACTTCACGACGAGCCTGTTCAGCGGCTCCCGCCCGTTGGCGCGTTCGACGGTGCGGATCTATCACCTGACGTTGCGCGCGTTCTGCGATTTCATCACCGACCAGCGCTACGGCTGGGTGGCGGAGTGTCGGTCTCGGTTCGGGTCGGTGCCGTCGCAGGTGTGCTTCGAGTGGAACACGGTCGCGCACACCGTCGACTTCGAGGGCACACCGGGCCGTCGCCCGCTGGACTATGACGAGCTGGAGGCACTGTTCGCCGTCGCGGACGCCCGAGTGGAGACGCTGCGACAGCAGGGCCGCAAGGGCGCGCTGGCCGCGCTGCGGGACGCGCAGTTGCTGAAGACGATCTACGCGTGGGGGCTACGCCGCCGCGAGGCGCTGGGTCTGGATGTGGTCGATCTGCGCACGAACGCGAAGACACCGCAATGGGGCCGGTTCGGGCTGCTACACGTGCGGCACGGGAAGTCCTCGAAAGGCTCGATCCCCAAGCGTCGCTCGGTACTGTCGCTACCGGAGTTCGACTGGGCGATCGACGGGCTGCGCGTCTACGTCGAGCAGGTTCGGGAGAAGTTCAACCCCGGCAACCATCCGGGACTATGGCCGACCGAGCGCGGCACGCGCGTCGGCCCCCGCTACCTCGACCGCCGGTTCGCGCAGCTGCGCGACGAGGCCGGGCTGCCTGGCGCGTTGACCCTGCACAGCCTGCGCCACTCCTACGTGACGCATCTGATCGAGCTCGGTTACGCGGAGCAGTTCGTGCAGGCCCAAGTCGGTCACGCCTACGCTTCGACGACGGCGATCTACACCTCGGTGACCGATGACTACCGCAATCGTGTCCTGGCTGCGGCGATCGACAAGTTCTACTTCCCGGATGGAAGCACCTGATGACAACGAAGACGATCACCTGGCGGCTGCGAACGCTGATGGCCGAGCGCGGCATGTTCAAGACCACCGACCTCCTCGAACCGTTGAAAGCCGAAGGCGTCACGCTCTCCCGCGAGCAGGTCTTCCGGCTGGTGACGCAGACCCCGCAACGTCTCAACGTCGAGGTCCTTGCCGCGCTCTGCACGATCCTGGACTGCACGCCCAGCGACCTGCTCGTCCTCGATCAAGCTGCCGTGCGGTCGGTGGAGGCGACGGGCACGAGCGGGAGGATCGAGGACATCGGTGACCTGCGCACCGTCCCCGCGCGCATCCAGCGACCGAAGCCGTGACGATCCCACGCGGCACCCCGCAGCCGGACGGGGCTTTCGGGCTGCGCGTCGCGGCGGCGCTGGCCAACAAGGGCGTGACCGCGCTGGAACAGGCCATCGTCGACGCGGCAGAGCGGATCATCGCACCGTCGCGACGGAACGGAGTGCTCCGCCTGCTGTCGAGCGAAGAGTTCGATCCCGCTGACGTGCACGCTGAGACCACCGTCATCGTCCAGGTTCTTCTTGCGAATCTCGCACGCGAAGGCGTGACGGGCGTCCGGCTCCCGCTCTGCCCGACGTGTCGCACCCGGAAGGTCGTCAAGAAGCGCAACGAGCAAGGACAGCGCGAGTGCTTCCGCTGTGCGCAGAGCCGATCGCGTGGCGAGTGCCCCCAGTGCTTGCGGATGAAGAAGCTCACCGCCACCAACGCCGATGGGCAGCGCGTCTGCCAGCGCTGCGGAACGGACGGCATGCCGACGTTCGCGTGCGAGAACTGCGGGAAGATCGTTACCACTGTCGGGCGCATCGACGGGAGAAGAGTCTGCCTGAACTGCTATCCCCGGCGACTGCGGCGTTGCGTCTCGTGCGGGCAACAAAAGAAGATCGCCGCGACCATCCTGCACGGCCCGCACTGCTTCGCCTGCCGCAACCGCATCTTGCGCAACGCCGCCCCTTGCCCCGGATGCGGCGAGAAACGCATCCTTGCGTTCCTCAGCGACGACGACCGCCCATGCTGCGCGGGATGCGCGGGGCAGCCCGCCCGCTACGCCTGCCGCCGCTGCGGGAGCGAAGAACACAACTACGGTCGCCTCTGCGGGAAGTGCGTTCTCAGCGACCGCTGCAACGACATCCTCGCCGGCCCGGACGGGGCCTTCCTTCCTCCGATGCGCGCACTGCGCAACTACCTGCTCGTCCAGCCTCGCCCAGCACAGGTCATCAAGTGGTTGCGCATGGGGCCGAGCACCGACGTTCTCCGCGACATCGCCTCTGGGCGGGTGCCGGTCGAGTCGATCCTCGACGCCCCGCGGCCGGGCAAGCCGTTGATCTACCTGCGCGCGCTCCTCCTCGACGCCGGTGCCCTACCGCGCGACGCGGCGGCCACGCGGCAGCTGATGGCCTGGGCCACGCAGACCATCGGCGGAGCCCCCACCGATCACCACCAGATGCTGCGCACCTACACCCGATGGGTGCTGCTACGCCGAGCCAGCCGAGATGCCGAAGGCGACATCGCTATCGGCGCAGCTCGGCACGTCAAAGCATCGCTGCGGGGCCTCGTCACCTTCCTCACCTGGGCTGAGGAACAACAGACGCCCCTGCGCGCTCTCACTCAGGCACAGATCGAGGAGTTCATCACCCTCCACACCGCACGACGATGGCTCCCACAGTTCCTCACCTGGGCCGCCGAACGCGACATCACACCCGACCTCGACATCTCCACGCTTCCGCGCCGAGAACCCGCGATCAGCACGTCCGAGGCACACCTTGAAAACGTCATCCGCACCCTCGCCACGGATCGCGGTATCGCGCTCGATGCGCGCCTTGCGGCGCTGCTGATCGCGGTCTACGGACTGCCCGCAACCAAGACGCTCGCGCTGCATCGCCGCCAGCTCCGCGCCGAGAACGACGGCCTCGACCTCCGCATCGGAGACCGTCCGCTCACGTTGCCCGCGCCGATCACCCTGCTCGCCCGGGGGCAACTCGACCTCCGACCCGACGCCGACGATGACGCATGGCTGTTCCCTGGCCGTCTCCCTGGGCAGCCTCTCGACCCGCAATACCTTTCACTACGCCTGCGCCCTCTCGGCACCAGCATCTCCGCGCTACAGAACGCCGCCCGGTTCCGGCTCGCCGGAGCCGTCCCCGCCAAAGTCCTCGCAGACATACTCGATTTCAGCGTCGCCACCTTCGAGAACTACGCCCGCCTCTCAGGTAGCACCCGCGGCGACTACCCGGCGCTGCGAGAGAACAGCAGTCGATAGGCCACCACCGCTGAACTGACAGTTCCCTCCCCGCGCGAGAGCGGCAGTGAACCTGCGGCGGTTCACATGAACGGTCATCTGTACATATGCTCTGGCGTGGCCAGCCACTGCGCTCTCGATGGGGCTGCTCTTCAAGCTCAGGCCGACGTCAGGGTTCCCCGCCCGCTCCCTCGACGGGCTCACTTACTTAGAATACCCTAATCAGAGAGTTCTTCTGCTGTCGCCCGATGGCAGAATCGACTTCAACTAGTGGAAGGTATGCATCGTCAATGCATCTGACAAAGGCCACCAGCAGGACTGTGCTCTCCTTCTTCGCGATCGCTACAGCATTCACCTTAGCGACCGCTACCCCTGCGACCGCATCCGGGTTCGATACGTCGGCTAACCCGACCGCCGAAACTGATGAGGGCGTCATATTCTCGGTTCTCGGTGACGTCGGAGACGGTGTCGGCTCGATTGTTTCAGACGAAGAGCTCGCTCAGCTCGGGATCGAGGTGACCCCCGGTACAGCCTCAAGCACGCCGACAGTTCAGGCTGAGCCCGCGCCCACCGCGCGAGCAGCCGCGACCAACAACGTACTCTTCCGGTGGAATGACTTCGGTGGTCGGCAAGTTGTGCTGCGGTCCCAGCCGTACGACAAGATCCTCAACAAGCACAACCTGACATACCGCACACCACGCGTAGTCACCCAGAAAGCTACAACACGAACCCCCGACGGCGGCACATCATGGCGCTACCGACTGGCCGCCAACGAGGTCAAGTGCGACTTCTGGGGGAACAACTGCAAGGTCGTTCGTACGGTCTGGGTGCGCACCATCGTGGATTTCCGTTCATATCAGGGTGACAAGTACGGAGTGGTGACCGCCTACTGCGAGGGCATCGACGGCAAATGCCCCGATTTCGTGAAGAACGCGCTGAACCAATGACCAGGACAGACCGAGACCCCACTGACGCCGCGCTCTGGCGCGACGCCATCCGGGAAGCTTCCACCTTGGAGAACCTCCGCCCGCACGATGGTCTCATCCGGCAGATCCTGCTCGGCCCGGACACGCTCGAGTTCACCCTCGTCGGCGGTGAGGTATTCACCACTCCGGCCTCAGCAGATCGGAACGTGATCGCGTCCGCAGCCTCCAAGGCGCTAGGTCGCAAGATCACCGCCAACCAGGCCGCGGAGTGGGAGCCCCCGGAGCAGACAGTGAACTACTGGTGGGCAGAGACTCTATACAACTTCGGGCTCCTCGCCCCCGAAGGAATCGTCATGAATCCCACAGTCGTGTTCACCCGGATCTGGCGTGAAGGACCGATCGCGAAGATCGAGGCCTACGACGCCCGTCGGACGGCCGTTGCAGAGTTCGATCTCCGTGCAGATCACCCGCCGGCGGACACAGTAACCGACGTGCTCGAGGCTCTCCGCGTATAGACCTGAGAATACCTCCACCGGAACCGCCTGCGGCCATCTGACGCGCGACCGCCGCAAGTCACAACCCTGCATGTTGGCGAGCCGCCAGAGCGCGTCAGTCGCTCGGAAGCCTCGGGATAGTTCTCACCCGGATAATGCACTTACACCGGTAGTGACCGGGAAGCTGTCGGACGCGGCTCCGGCCTCACCCGAGGCGGTGGACTGCGGCGAGCTGCCCGAGGCGCAGCCGGTGAGGAGCAGAGCGGCCGCGGCGGTGAGGGCGGCGGCGGTGCGAAGTCGAGACAAGGGGAATCCCTTCGATGCTGTGGGGAGAGCCTGAGTAAGGGCAGGCTAACTTTAGATCGTCGATGGCGGGATGCGCCAGTTCGCTGCAGTCCGCCTGAAGGATGCCGCGGCATGCGAAAGGCCCCGCCGGCGCAGAGCGGCGCGGGCGGGGCCTGTCGAGGATCCGGGCGGGGATCAGCCGTTGTTGCGGCGATCGACGGCGCGGACGCCCGCCCACGCGGCCGGGATCAGGAGCGCCGCGAGGGCAGCCTTGACGAGCCCGCCGACGATGAACGGCCAGAGGCCGAACTGCAGGATCTCGCCGACACCGAACGAGCCGCCGCCGACGACGTTCAGGATGAACGCCATGTACGGGATGCCGAAGACGAACGGGATCGCGCTGGCGGCGACGAATCCGGCGAAGGCGAGCAACGGCCGACGGTCCCAGGCGCGCTCGGCGAACCAGCCGGCGACGAAGGCGGCGAACACGAAGCCGATGACGAACCCGAAGCTCGGCTTCGCCAGCGCGGCGACCGTGCCGGTGAACCCGGCGAAGACGGGAAGACCGGCAAGGCCCGCGAGCAGGTAGGTCACGAGGGATGCAGCGCCCCGGCGTGCGCCGAGGGCGGCGCCGACCACGACGACGGCGAGCGTCTGACCCGTGATGGGGACCGGCCACAGCGGCACCTCGACCTGAGCGAGCAGTGCGACGACCGCGGCACCGGCGACGACGAGCGCCGCATCGAGGGCGACGGCGCGCGCGCGACCGGACGGGCGGGCGATGAGGTCGGCCAGCACGGGGCGGCGGACGGGGACGGCGAGAGACATGCGCGCTCCTTGGGAAGTCGTGGGTCGGCACGGGATGCCGGGGTGTCGCGACTCAGCCTAGGGCGTGGGGCGCCCGGGTTCTTGGACGCCGTCCATCGTGCGAGGGGCACGTGTTTGTAGAGAGTCGCACAGCGGTAGTTTCCGAGGCGCTCTATCCCGTCGCCTACGGCCTGAAGTTCATGGTCCGCCGAGCACGTCGACCGTGCCCGGGAGGCGGCCGGCGTGAGCGCGTCACGGCGGAGCTGACCCTCCGCCGCCCCGGGTAGACTAGAAAGTCGGCCGATCGGCCGCCTGAACCCTCCCGCTGAAGAACGGACGTCCGCTGTGCTCGCCGTGCACGACCTCGAGATCCGCGTGGGCGCCCGCACGCTCATGGCCGACGTGTCGTTCCGCGTGTCCGACGGCGACAAGATCGGCCTCGTCGGGCGCAACGGCGCCGGCAAGACGACGCTCACGAAGGTGCTCGCGGGCGATCTCATCCCCGCCGACGGCAAGATCGAACGCTCCGGCGAGCTCGGCTACCTCCCGCAGGACCCGCGTTCGGGCGATCCCGAGATGCTCGCTCGCACGCGCATCCTCGACGCCCGCGGTCTCGGCACCCTGGCGTTGCAGATGCACGAGGCGTCGCTGCAGATGGGGGATGCCGACGAGAAGGTCGCCGCGAAGGCGATGCGTCGCTACGGCAACCTCATGGAGCGCTTCGAAGCGCTCGGCGGCTATGCGGCCGAGTCCGAGGCGGCATCCATCGCGCACAACCTGTCGCTGCCGGACCGCATCCTCGACCAGCCGCTGAAGACCCTGTCGGGTGGTCAGCGCCGCCGCATCGAGCTCGCCCGCATCCTGTTCTCGGACGCGCAGACGATGATCCTCGACGAGCCCACCAACCACCTCGACGCCGACAGTGTCGTGTGGCTGCGGGAGTTCCTCAAGAACTACAAGGGCGGGCTGATCGTCATCAGCCACGACGTCGAGCTCGTCGGCGAGACCGTCAACCGCGTCTTCTACCTCGACGCGATGCGCCAGGTCATCGACGTCTACAACATGAACTGGAAGAACTACCTGCGTCAGCGGGTGGCCGACGAGGAGCGCCGCAAGAAGGAGCGCGCCAACATCGAGAAGAAGGCCACGGCGCTGAAGCTGCAGGCCGCGCGCTTCGGCGCGAAGGCCTCGAAGGCCGCCGCCGCGCACCAGATGGTCGCGCGCGCCGAGAAGATGCTCTCGGGCCTCGAGGAGGTGCGCCAGGAGGACCGCGTCGCGAAGCTGCGGTTCCCCAAGCCCGCACCGTGCGGCAAGACCCCGCTCATGGCGAAGAACCTGTCGAAGTCGTACGGATCGCTGGAGATCTTCACCGACGTCGACCTCGCGATCGACCGCGGCTCGAAGGTCGTCGTCCTCGGCTTGAACGGCGCCGGCAAGACGACGCTGCTGCGCATTCTCGCCGGCGTCGACAAGCCCGACACCGGCATCCTCGAGCCCGGGCACGGCCTGAAGATCGGGTACTACGCGCAGGAGCACGAGAACCTCGACGTCAGCCGCTCGGTCCTCGAGAACATGATGTCGGCCGCGCCCGACATCACCGCCACCGAGGCGCGCAAGGTGCTCGGCTCGTTCCTGTTCACCGGCGATGACGTGCTGAAGCCCGCCGGTGTGCTCTCCGGCGGTGAGAAGACGCGCCTGTCACTCGCGACCCTCGTCGTCTCGAGCGCGAACATGCTGCTGCTCGACGAGCCGACGAACAACCTCGACCCGGCGTCCCGCGAGGAGATCCTCGGCGCGCTCGCGCATTACGAGGGCGCCGTGGTGCTCGTCTCGCACGACTCCGGCGCCGTGCAGGCGCTGAACCCCGAGCGCGTGCTCATCCTGCCCGACGGCGTCGAGGACATCTGGGGTCGCGACTACGTCGACCTGATTGAACTGGCGTGACGCGGTCTGGCGAACGGGCGTGACGCGAGCGCTCAGCGCGGCGTGAGCTCGTCGAGCAGCGCGTCCTCGTCCACCATGTCGCGGTCGCGCTTGCGGCCTTCGCGGCGTCGCCGCGGGCGAGGGGATGCCGCCGGCACCGCTGCGGCGTCGGCATCCGCCACCGCGATCCCGGGGGACGCCGGAGCCGCGGCGTCGGCGGCGGCCGCGTCCTCCGCGTCCTCGCGGCGATGCCGGAGCTCGGTGCGGATCATGTACCAGATGAACACGAACCCCATGACGGCGAAGAGGATCCACTGGATCGCATACGACAGGTGCGGCCCGGGGTCATCCGACGGCGACTCGAGCGGGTTCGGCGCAGCCCTGGGTGCGGGATCCTCCGAGACCATGAGGCCGTAGGCGCTCGTGACCATGCTGTCCTGGCCGGTCGCCTGGGCGATCAGCGGCAGATTGATGGTCGGCACCTGGCCCTCAGGCGCCGAACGGCCGGAGTTCGGCAGCGGCTCGCCCGGCTTCAGCCGTGCGACGACGGTGACCTGCCCCGTCGGCGCCGCGGGGATCGCATCGGGCTCGGGCTGATCGTCGCCCGGCGGCACCCAGCCGCGGTCGACGAGGAACACGTCGCCGTCGACCGTGCGGAACGGCACGAGCACCTCGAAGGCGCTCGTGCCGCCGTGAGCGCGGTTGCGCGCGAGGAGGGTGTCGTCCGTCAGGTACTCGCCGACGAGGGTGACGGGGTGCCACTGGTCGGCCGGATCGAACCCGCCGCCGGCCGGGATCAGCTCGCGCAGTGCGACGGGCACCGCGTCGTAGTTGGCGGCGATGAGGCCCAGCTGACGTTCCCGCTCGGCGTTGCGCGTGAACTGCCAGTTCGACAGGAAGGCGCAGGCGATGGCGAACGCGATGGCCACGGCGACGTAGCCGGTCCACCGCAGCGCGGTGCGACGGTTCACGACGCGACTCCGCTCTCGTAGGCGACGACCTCGACCGGGAAGTCCCGCGCCGCCAGATAGTCGCGGAGATAGCCGACGTGCGCGTCGCACGCCGACCACACTTTGCGTCGGTCGGCGGAGTGGATGCGGGGGTTCCGCCAGCGCACCAGCCAGGTGGCTGCGTCCCGGCATCCTGCCCGTGAGCAGACGGGCGCCGTCACGGGTCGTCCTGCCGTGGCGAGGGCGGCGGGGCGGCGTCGGTCTCGTGGATGCGGATCACTCCTGCGGGTCCGGGGGCGGTGCCCGGCGGGGCGGCCGGTGCGATCGCGCGCTCGGGAGGTACGGCGCGCTGCGCCGGGGCGGCGGCGACATTGGCGACGACGACCGCGACGTACGGCAGGAAGCACGCCCCGACGGCGAACAGCCAGGTGTACCAGCCGTAGGGGGTCACGACGACCATGAGCACGAAGCAGGCGACGCGGATCGCCATCATCGTGAAGTACTTCGTCATGCGCGTGTGTGCGTCGTCGCGCGGGGCGCGCGGCAACGACGTCGCAGACTGAGCAGCAGAGTTCTTCACGGTGCTTTCAGCCTACGCCGCGCGGCGGCGGGGCGGACCCGGTCAGGCGCTGCCGTAGCGGGCGCCGTTCGCGGCTCCGTAGAAGATCGCGATCATGAAGAAGACGCCGATGAGCACGGCGATGGCGACGCCGATCCAGCCCAGGATGACGCCGGTCAGCGCCATGCCGCGACCGCCTTCGCCGGTGCGCTTGATCTGCCCGAGCGAGAGGTGACCCATGATCGCGCCGGCGAGCGACCCGACGAAGGGCAGCACCCAGATGAAGCCGAGGATCGCCGCGATCATCGACACGATGGCGAGCGTGTTCGTCTTGCGTGCCGGGGCGTAGCCGTACGGCGCACCGTAGCCGGGCGCCGGCGGGGCCGCGTAGCCGGCCGGAGGGGCGTATCCCGGCTGCGGCGCGGCGCCGGGGTAGGCGGGCGGCGGGTAGGCGGGAGCCTGGTACGTCGGCGGCTGGTAGGCCGGCGCGGCGTACGGGGGAGCGGGCGGCACGGCCGGCGCCGAGGGTGCCGCCCCGGGGGTCGGGGGCGTCAGCGGCGGCGTGGCGGCGGCATCCGATCCGCCGGGGACGGCGTCCGGTGCGGCGGGGATGTGGGGGTCGGTCATCGTCGGCTCCTGTCTCGCGCCGCCAGCCTATCGGGGCGTCCGGGTTCCTGACGAAGCCCGACGCATCCGGAGCCCCGGGATAGGCTGGGGCCGACCCACGTCCGCCCATCCAGGAGCACCATGACCACCGATCGCGTCGTCCTCGTCACCGGCGGAAACCGCGGCATCGGCCGCGCCATCGCGGAGCGCTTCGTCGCCGCGGGCTATCGCACCGCCGTCACCGCGCGTTCCGGAGAGGGGCCCGCCGGGACGCTCACCGTCCGTGCGGATGTCACCGACGCGGCGTCCCTGGACGCCGCCTTCAGCGAGGTCGAGCGCGAGCTCGGCCCGGTGGAGGTCGTCGTCGCCAACGCCGGCATCACGAAGGACACCCTGCTGCTGCGCATGACGGAGGACGATTTCGACTCCGTTGTCGCGACGAACCTCGGCGGCACCTTCCGCGTCGTCAAGCGGGCGTCGAAGGGGATGCTGCGGGCCAAGTGGGGGCGCGTGATCCTCATCTCCAGCGTCGTCGGCCTGTACGGCTCGGCCGGCCAGATCAACTACTCGTCGTCGAAGGCGGCGCTCGTCGGCTTCGCCCGCTCGCTCACCCGTGAGCTCGGCGGACGCGGCATCACCGCGAACGTCGTCGCCCCCGGCTTCATCGAGACCGACATGACCGCGGAGCTGCCCGAGGAGACCCAGGCGGAATACAAGCGGAACATCCCCGCCGGCCGCTTCGCGACGGCCGACGAGGTCGCCGGGGTCGTGGCGTGGCTGGCGTCGGACGACGCCGCCTACATCTCCGGTGCCGTCATCCCGGTCGACGGCGGCCTCGGCATGGGGCACTGACCCGGCCGGAGTCACCGCCCGAGGTCGGGCGCGGGTTCAGCCGGCGCGCTGGATCGCCGCGACGAGGGCCTCGCCCAGCCGCTCCGGCTGCGAGAACTGGGGCCAGTGGCCCGTGCCCAGGCGCACCACCTCGGTGTCGGCGATCGCGGTGAACTCGTCGGCGAAGGGCCCCCACTGCGCGAGGAAGCGGCGGAACTCCGCATCGTCGCGCTGGCCGGAGAGCACGGTGACGGGCACGGCGTAGCGACGATCGTCGGTCAGCGCGATCGCATCGGTCGTCACGCGGGTCGGGATGCTGAGTGCGCGCGGCGCCGTTCGCTCCCGCGTCTGCGGGTCGAGGTCGGCGACGTCCTCGTCGTCGAAGAAGCCCCACCCGGGGAAGGGGATGATCGGCTGGTCCGTCTCGAACTCGCCGACGTTCGCCCCGGGCGGGGGAGGCACGGTGTCGACGAAGACCACCCGGGACACCCGATCGGGTCGCGCGTCGACGGCGCCCCACGCCACGTTGCCGCCGCCGGAATGCCCGACGACGACCACCGGTCCCGGCGCGCGGTCGATCTCGGCCACCACGGCGGCGATCCAGTCGGCGAGACCGATCTCGGCGGCCGCCGCGGCCCCGGCGCCCACGCCGGGCATGGTGAGGGCGCGGGGTGCGAGCCCCGCCGCGCGGAGGGTCGGCACGACGTCGTCCCACGACGCCGCGTCGAGCCAGAAGCCGGGAATGAGGAGAACGTCGGTCGTGGTGTCCATGACGCCGAGGGTACGACCCACCGCCGACACGCGGAACCCGGGTGCCGAGCGGAGCCGCCGACGCGCGGAGAACCGGCGCTCAGGGGAGGAGCGGGATGACCTCGCGGAGGTCCACGCGCCCCACCACCAGGTCGGCCTGAGCGCGCACCGCGGGCTTCGCGTTGAAAGCGAGCCCGAGGCCGGCGACGGCCATCATCTGCAGGTCGTTCGCGCCGTCGCCGATCGCGATCGTCCGCCGCAGCGGCACGCCGTACGCCTCGGCCCACTCCAGGAGCGCGGCGGCTTTGCCCGCGGCATCCACGATGTCGCCCCCCACCTCGCCCGACAGCGCCTCCGATGCCACCGCGAGCCGGTTCGCCCGCCAGATGTCCACGCCGAGCGGCGGGGCGACGACGTCGAGCACCTCGTGGAAGCCACCCGACACGACGGTGGCGACGCCGCCGCGGTCGTGGATCGCGTCGATCAGCTCTGCGGCCCCGGGCGTCGGCTCGACGCGGGCGCGCACCCGCTCAAACGCCGCGACGGGCACCCCCTCCAGCGCGCGCACGCGCGAGCGCAGGCTCGTCGCGAAGTCCACCTCGCCGCGCATGGCGGCCTCGGTGGCCGCCGCGACCTCGGGGCCACGGCCCGCCTCGTCGGCGATCAGCTCGATGACCTCGTTGCGCAGCAGGGTGGAGTCGGCGTCGAAGACGACGAGGAAGCGAGCGTCAGGCACCCGTCCAACCTAGTGGGCGCGCGGGGCCTCCTCAGCGCGCGATGCGGGCGTTCTTGCCGACGACGGTGATCCCGCTGTCGGTGACGGTGAAGCCGCGCGCGAGGTCCAGCGCCCGGTCGACGCCGACGGTGGCGCCCGGCTCGAGTACGACGTTCTTGTCGAGGATGGCGCGGTGCACCCGCGCTCCCGCGCCGACGTCGACATGGTCGAAGAGCACCGAATCGGTGATCGTCGAACCGCCCGCCGACAGCGTCCACGGCCCGACGACCGAGCGCTCGAGGTGCGTCCCCGACAGCACCGAGCCCAGCGAGACGATCGAGTCGATCGCGTTGCCCATGCGTCCCACCCCGTCGCGGACGAACTTCGCCGGCGGCGAGTTGATCGCCTGCGAGTGGATCGGCCAGTCCATGCTGTACAGGTTGAAGATCGGCAGCGTCGAGATGAGATCCATGTGGGCGTCGAAGAACGAGTCGATCGTCCCCACGTCGCGCCAGTAGTCGCGGTCGCGGTCGGTGGAGCCGGGCACGTCGTTGCGCTTGAAGTCATAGACGGCCGCTTCGCCGCGGTTCACGAAGTACGGCACGATGTCGCCGCCCATGTCGTGGTTCGAGCCCGGCAGCTCGCCGTCGGTCTCGACGGCGGCGATGAGGGCGTCGGCGTCGAAGATGTAGTTGCCCATCGACGCGAGCACCTCGTGCGGCGCATCGGAGAGCCCGGTGGGGTTCTGGGGCTTTTCCAGGAAGTCGCGGATCGTGACGTTGTCGGTCGGATCCAGGTCGATGACGCCGAACTGGTTCGCCAGCGAGATCGGCTGACGGATGCCGGCGACGGTCGCCTTCGCGCCCGAGGCGATGTGGGCGTCGAGCATCTGCTCGAAGTCCATCCGGTACACGTGGTCGGCGCCGATCACGACGACGATGTCGGGCTTCTCGTCGTAGATGAGGTTCAGCGACTGCAGGATCGCGTCGGCCGAGCCGGAGAACCAGCGCTTGCCGAGACGCTGCTGGGCGGGCACGGAGGCGACGTAGGAGTTGAGCAGCGCCGACATGCGCCACGTCTGCGAGATGTGACGGTCGAGGCTGTGCGACTTGTACTGGGTCAGCACGACGATCTGCCGCAGGCCGGAGTTGATGAGGTTCGAGATCGCGAAATCGATCAGGCGGTACTGGCCGCCGAACGGCACGGCGGGTTTGGCGCGATCCTCCGTCAGGGGCATGAGTCGCTTACCCTCGCCTCCGGCGAGGATGATTCCGAAGACCTTCGGCGCTGCAGGCATGGCACCACCCTAGGCCCCCCGCGCGCGCTTGTACTAGCGTTCGAGACATGCGCGTCGACATCGTCACCAAGGAGTACCCGCCGGAGATCTACGGGGGGGCGGGGGTCCACGTGACGGAGCTCGTCGCGGCGCTCCGACGGAGCATCGACGTGCGCGTGCGCGCGTTCGGCGCGGACCGCGACGAGGCCGGCACGTCGTCGTACGGCGTCCCGGCCGAGCTCGCGAGCGCGAACCCCGCCGTGCAGACCCTCGGCACCGATCTCGAGATCGTCGGGGATGTCGCGGGCGCCGACGTCGTCCACTCCCACACCTGGTACGCCAACTTCGCGGGACACCTCGCCTCGTTGCTGCACGGCATCCCGCACGTGGTCACGGCGCACTCACTGGAACCGCTGCGGCCCTGGAAGGCGGAGCAGCTCGGCGGCGGCTACGCCGTCTCGAGCTACATCGAGCGGACGGCCTATGAGGGGGCTGCCGCCGTCGTCGCCGTCAGCGAGGGCATGCGCCGCGACATCCTGCGCAGCTACCCGGCGCTCGACCCCGACAAGGTGCGCGTCATCTACAACGGCATCGACGTCGAGTCGTGGCGGCCGCGCACCGATCACGCGCTGCTCGAGCGCTACGGCATCGACCCCGACAAGCCGTCGGTCGTCTTCGTCGGACGCATCACCCGGCAGAAGGGGCTGCCGTACTTCTTGCGGGCGGCGGCGCAGCTGCCGCCGGAGGTCCAGGTCGTGCTGTGCGCGGGCGCCCCGGACACCCCGCAGATCATGGCCGAGGTCGAAGGGCTCGTCCGAGACCTGCAGACCCGCCGCGACGGGGTCGTCTGGATCGACGAGTTCCTGCAGCGCGACCAGCTGTGCGCGATCCTCACCTCCGCCACCACGTTCGTCTGCCCGAGCGTCTACGAGCCGCTCGGCATCGTGAATCTCGAGGCGATGGCGTGCGGCGCTGCCGTCGTCGGTACGGCGACCGGCGGCATCCCCGAGGTGGTCGTCGACGGCGTGACGGGTCGATTGGTGCCGATCGAGCAGGTGCAGGACGGCACCGGCACGCCCATCGATCCGGAGCGCTTCGTGGCGGACCTCGCCGCAGCGCTCACCGAGGTGGTGTCCGATCCGGAGCGCGCACGGGCGTACGGCGAGGCGGGGCGGCAGCGCGCGGCGACGGAGTTCAGCTGGCAGGCGATCGCCGACGCCACGGCCGCGCTCTACCGCGAGGTGGCCACGACCGGCCGATAGGCTGGAGGCATGCCGCAGGTCCTCGAATTCGCCGACGTCGTCGTCCGCCGTAACGCCCGCAACATCGTCGACCACATCGACTGGAGCGTCGCCGACGATCAGCGCTGGGTGATCCTCGGGCCCAACGGCGCGGGCAAGACGACGATCCTGCAGCTGGCGGCGACGCTCCTGCATCCCACCTCCGGCGTCGTCACGATCCTCGACGAGCGTCTCGGTCGCACCGACGTGTTCGAGCTGCGCCCCCGTATCGGCTTCGCGTCGTCGGCGATGGCCCGCCGCATCCCGCCGGAGGAGACCGTGCTCGACGTCGTGCTGACCGCGGCGTTCGCCGTGCTCGGCCGGTGGAACGAGTCCTACGAGGCGATCGACGAGAAGCGCGCGCGCCGCGTGCTGGGGGAGTGGAAGCTGGAGCACCTCGCCGAGCGCACGTTCGGCACGCTGTCCGACGGCGAGCAGAAACGCGTGCAGATCGCGCGCGCCGTCATGACCGACCCCGAGTTGCTGCTGCTCGACGAGCCCACGGCGAGCCTCGACCTGGGGGCGCGTGAGGAGCTGCTGGCGTTGCTCGGCGGGTACGCGCAGGCGCCGACGACGCCCGCGATGATCATGGTCACCCACCACGTCGAGGAGATCCCGGTCGGGTTCACCCACGTGCTGCTGCTGCGCGAGGGCGCCGTGGTCGCGGCGGGACCGATCGCGCAGACGCTCACCGCCGAGAATCTGTCGGCGACCTTCGGCATGCCGATCGCGCTCACCGCCGAGGACGGCCGGTTCGCTGCGCGCGCCACCGGGTGATAGAATCGACCCTTGGTGCATTCGCGCCGCTGACTTTCCGCGTCCTGGCAAAATCCAGGACATCTCTGGACAGGACCCACCATGAAGACTGACATCCACCCCGAGTACCACGCGGTCGTGTTCCGCGACCTCGGCTCCGGCGAGACGTTCCTGACCCGTTCCACGGTCACAAGCGACAAGACGATCGAGCTCGACGGCGAGACCTACCCCGTCATCGACGTCGAGATCTCCTCCGCGTCGCACCCGTTCTACACGGGCAAGCAGCGCATCATGGACTCGGCCGGTCGCGTCGAGAAGTTCAACCAGCGCTTCAAGAACTTCGGCACCAAGTAAGCCGTCGCTCCGTCTCGAAAGCCCCGCTCCGGCGGGGCTTTCGTCGTTCCGCGCAGCGGAACGACGAAAGCCGGTCCCTGAGCCTGTCGAAGGGTCGCCGTTCCGCGCAGCGGAACGACGAAAGCCGGTCCCTGAGCCTGTCGAAGGGTCGCCGTTCCGCGCGCCTGTCGAAGGGTCGGCGATCCCCCGGTCGTTGAGCGAGCGCAGCGAGACGAAACGCCGTCAGCGGATCGGCCAGCTGCCGTCGAGGGCGTCGGAAGGATCGAGCCGACCGATGCGGATGAAGTACTCCGTGAGGCTCTCGGCCTGCGCCCGTGCCCAGCCGATCTGCTGCGTGTGCAGCTCGTGCGCCGGGGCGTCGAGGCCGAAGCGCTCGGCGAGCGCCTGGGCGACCCGACCAGCGGCGATCGCGTCGGCCGCGGCGTCGTGGGCGCCCGTGAGCGTGACGGCGTAATGCGCGGCGACGACCTCGAGGGTGCGTTTGCCCTTGCGGTAGCGGTCGTGGGCCTTGTCGAGCACGAGCGGATCGATGACCGGCGCCGGGTCGATGATCGGCTCGATGCCGTGCCGCAGGGCCTCGTACTTGAGGAGCGAGAAGTCGTACGGCGCGTTGTAGGCGACGATGGGGATGCCGGCGGCGAACAGCTCCCGGAGGGCGGCGACGACCTCGGCGACGACGTCGACGGCCGGGCGCCCGTGCGCTCGCGCGTGCGCCGTGGTGATGCCGTGGACGGCGGTCGCACCCTCGGGGATCTCGATACCCGGATCAGCCAGCCAGGAACGGGCGGACAGTGGCTCGCCGCCCGGCCCCAGCACGCCGACGTGGGCTGTCACGACGCGGTCGACCGTAACGTCGACGCCCGTCGTCTCGAGGTCGAACACGCCGACGGTGTCGCACCAGCGCCGGTCCGACGCAGCGGGGGCGATGGGCGCGGCATCCGCCGACACCGGCGCCGCGCTCGGCACCGCATCCTGCACCGGGTCATCCCACAGGGGGAGCGCCTGCCACCTGTCCATGCCTTCGACGGTATGTCCTGCCCCCGACATCGGCCGGCAGCGCCACGCGCGAAGGTCCGTAGACTCGACGGGTGCCCGTGACCTCCCCGTATGCCGACGCGCTCGCGACCGTCCCGGTCAGCCGCCACGAGGTCGAGGTGGCGGGTGGCACGACGGCGTATTGGGTATATGGGCCGGCGGATGCCGAGACCACGCTCCTCATGGTGCACGGCTACCGCGGGGACCACCACGGGCTCGAGCCGGTCGTGGCGTTCCTGCCCGGCATCCGGATCATCTCGCCGGATCTCCCCGGCTTCGGCGAGACCCCGCCGCTGCCGGGGCGTGAGCACACGCTGCAGGCCTACGCCGAGTGGCTCACGGCGTTCGCCGCGGCCGTGGCACCCGGCGCCGACATCCTGGGTCACTCGTTCGGCTCGATCGTCGTCGCGGCGGCCGTCGCCGGCGGGCTGGAGACCCCCCGCGTCATCCTCGTCAATCCGATCGGGGCGCCCGCGCTGGAGGGACCCCGCGGCATCCTCACCCGCCTCGCCGTCTTCTACTACTGGGCGGGGGCGAAGCTGCCGAAGCGCCTCGGCGACGCCCTCCTGCGCAATCGGCTGATCGTCCGGGTGATGAGCGTGTCGATGGTGAAGACCCGCGACCGGCAGCTGCGGGCCTTCGTGCACGATCAGCACGACACGTACTTCTCTCGGTTCGGCGACCGGGACGTGCTGCATCAGGGCTTCGTCGCCTCCGTCTCGAACGACGTGCGCGCCTTCGCGCCGCGCATCTCGCAGCCGACGCTGCTCATCGCGGCGGAGAAGGACGACATCACGCCGATCGAGGCGGAGCGGCACCTGCAGACGCTGTTCCCGCGGGCGGAGCTCGTGGAGATCGCGGGCGTCGGGCACCTCATCCACTACGAGACGCCGCGTGAGGCCGCCGAGGCGATCAGGCGGTTTGTCGCGCCCGGCGCCGCCGATACGCGTTGACGTTCATGCGGTTGCCGCAGTTGCCGGTGTCGCAGTAGCGCTTCGAGCCGTTCTTGGAGAAGTCGACGTACACGGCGTCGCAGTCGTCGGCGGAGCACACGCGCACGCGGTCCCACTGGTCGGCGCGGATGACCTCGGCGAACGCCATCGCCACCTCCACGAGGATGCGCGTCGCCAGCGGATCGGAGTCGTCGGTCGCGTGGATGTGCCAGTCGTAGCCGTCGTGGATGACCAGCTGGGGGAGCGCTCGGCCGTCGCGCAGCAGTGCGTTGACGAGCGGCACCGCATCGACGCGGCCGACGCTCCACAGCTCCCGCAGCCGCGCGCGGGCCGCGCGCAGCTCGCGCAACTCCACCTCGTCGCGACGGATGCGGCCGGTGAAGGGGTACTCCGCCAGATACAGGTCGAGATCGTCGGTCGACATGAGCGTGTCGGTCTCGTCGAACGACACGTTGCGCAGCGTGTTCACGAGGGCCGCGCCCGCACGCAGCGACATCTCCGTGTCACGAATGAAAACCACATTGACTCCTGACCATCCGGGGCGCTACTGTCACCAGTGTAAACACCAGTCACTCCTGACAGGGCCGCATCTGAACTCAAGGGACCGCCGGTGACCCACACCGCTCCGCTGGACATCATCGTCCCCGCCGTGCCCGCCTCGCCGGTGCCGCGCCGCCGCACCGCGGGCATCGTCATGGCGGTCGCCTCGGCGCTGGCGTTCTCCTCCAGCGGTCCACTCGTCAAGCCCCTGCTCGAAGCGGGCTGGTCGCTGTCCGCGGCGCTCATCGTGCGCATGGGACTGGCGGGGCTCATCCTCTCGCCTGCGCTCATCGGCGCCCTGCGCCGGGAGCGGTCCTTCCTGCGGCGCCACGGGCTCGCGCTCCTCGCGTTCGGCCTGATCCCGGTCGCGGGGTGTCAGCTGCTCTTCTTCTCCGCGATGCAGCGGATGCCGGTGGCCGTGGCCCTGCTGATCCAGTACCTCGCCCCGGTCATGCTCGTCGGGTTCGTGTGGCTGCGCACCCGCCGCACGCCGTCCCGCCTCGTCATCATCGGATCGATCGTCGCGATCGCCGGGCTCGTGCTGGTGGTCGACATCACCGGCGCGCGCTTCGACCTGCTCGGCACCCTGCTCGCCCTCGGGGCGGCGATCTGCGTCTGCGTGTACTTCGTCATGAGCGAGCGCACCGGCGACGATCTGCCGCCGCTCGCCCTGGCCGCGGGCGGGCTGCTGGTGGGGGCGCTGTTCATGGGCGTCCTCGCCGTCTCCGGCGTGCTGCCGTTCGCTGCGCCCTCGGTGACGGTGGTCTTCCGGGGCGTCGAGATCCCCGGCATCCTCGCCCTGCTGTGGGTGGGCGGCGTGGCGACCACGCTGGGGTACGCGCTGGGCGTCATGGCGGTGCCCCGCGTCGGGTCGCGCCTCGCCTCGTTCATCGGGCTCAGCGAGGTGCTGTTCGCGCTCGGGTTCGCCTGGCTGCTGCTGGGCGAGACGCCCGCCCCGATCCAGTTCATCGGCGGCGCGCTGCTGCTGGCCGGGGTCGTCCTCGTGCGGATGGATGCCGCGGAGGTCGATGCCGTCAGCGTTCCCGCCGACCCGAGTCTGCCCGTGCCGACGCTCCCCGTGCCATCTGCAGGAGAGGGCGGATCCGGTACTCGATGACCTCGCCCATGACGAGGGAGGTCTCGGTGCGCTCGACGCCTTCGATCCCGAGGATGCGGGCGTCCACATCGAACAGGTGCTGGGTGTCGCGTGCGGCGACCCGCACCAGCAGATCGATCTGACCGCTGAGCCCGTGCGCCGAGATCACCTCGGGGATCGCGGCGATCGCCGTCGTGATGCGCGGCAGGTGCGCCTGGTGGACGGTCACGCTCAGGACGGCCTGGATGGGAAAGCCCAGCGCGGCCGGCGACATCGCGCGCTCGAACGACCCGAACACATCAGCGCGCTCCAGGCGGCCGAGCCGCGCCTGGACAGTGTTGCGCGACAGTCCCAGTCGCTCGGCCAGCGCGACGACGGTCGCGCGGTGGTCATCGGCGAGAGCTTCCAGCAGGTCGAGATCGACGCGATCGAGGGGTCCCATAATGCCCAACGCTAGCAGGAGTTTCGGGGCGTCGTTGCGCAACATGCTCAACGGTGACCGGAATGCTTGAGCTAGGTGCGATGCGGACGTAGCCTTCGGGTGAACCGGCGACGAGGCCGGCCCCGGACGCGGTCGCGCTCCACAAGAGCGCGCGCGGCGACCAGAGAGGGATCACAATGGTGTATACCCTGACCACCGACGAAGCGATGACGGCGCTGGACGACACGGCGCGTCTGCTCACCCCCGAGGGGCGGCGCATCGCCGATCCCCGGCTCGACCGCTGGGTCCAGGACATCGACGGCGCGGCGCTTCGCGCCCTGTACCGCGACATGGCCATCGTGCGACGGATGGACGCCGAGGGCGTCGCCCTCCAGCGGCAGGGCCACCTCGGCCTGTGGGCGCCCGCGCAGGGCCAGGAGGCCGTCCAGGTCGGCACCGCCCGCGCGTGCCGCGACGACGACTTCCTGTTCCCGAGCTATCGCGAATGCGGCGTGACGATCGTCCGCGGCGGCGCACCGGCCGACCTCGTGCTCGCGTGGCGCGGCGAGGTGCACGCCACCTACGATCCGTACGCGCTGAACCTCGCCAACCCGCAGATCATCATCGGTGCGCAGAGCCTGCACGCCGTCGGCTACGCCATGGGCATCCAGCGCGACGGCACCGACCAGGCCGCCGTCGCCTACTTCGGCGACGGTGCGACCAGCCAGGGCGATGTCAACGAGGCGATGGTGTTCGCCTCCTCGTTCCAGGCACCCGTCGTCTTCGTCTGCTCCAACAACCAGTGGGCGATCTCCGAGCCGGTCACCGTGCAGTCCCGGTTCCCCATCGCCGGCCGGGCGCCGGGCTTCGGCATCCCCAGCATGCGGGTCGACGGCAACGACGTGCTCGCCAGCACCGCCGCGATGCGGTGGGCCCTCGACCACGCCCGCCGCGGCGAGGGACCGGTCTTCCTCGAGATGGTCACCTACCGCATGGGCCCGCACACGACCTCCGACGACCCCACCCGTTACCGCGACCGCGACGAGGTGGAGGCGTGGCGCCAGCGCGACCCGCTGCTGCGGGTGGAGGCCTACCTGCGCGCCACCGGCGCGTGGGACGACGCGTTCGCCGCGCAGGTGACGGCGGATGCCGACGCCGGCGCCGCGGCGATGCGCGAGGCCGCGCTGACCGCTGTCACCCGCCCGGCCATCGAGGTGCTCGACGACGTCTACGCCGAACCGCACACCGGCATCGAGCGGCAGCGCGCGCGATTCGCCGCCTACCTCGACGGCTTCGCCGAGACGGAGCCGACGCGATGACCGAGATCACGATGGGCCAGGCGCTCACGGCGGGGCTGCGCAGCGCCATGGGGCGCGATGACCGCGTGCTGATCATGGGCGAGGACATCGGCCGGCTGGGCGGTGTGTTCCGCATCACCGACGGCCTGCTCGACGAGTTCGGCCCGAAGCGCGTCATCGACACCCCGCTCGCCGAGTCGGGGATCGTGGGGACGGCGGTGGGGCTCGCCGTGCGCGGCTTCCGTCCCGTCGTGGAGATCCAGTTCGACGGCTTCGTCTACCCCGCCTTCGACCAGATCGTCTGCCAGGTGGCGAAGCTGCACTATCGCACGCGCGGGCGCGTGAAGATGCCGATCACGATCCGCATCCCCTGGGCGGGTGGTGTGGGGGCCGCCGAGCATCACTCCGAGTCGCCCGAGGCGTACTTCGTGCACACCGCCGGGCTGCGCGTCGTCGCGGTCTCGAACCCGCAGGACGCGTTCACCGTGCTGCAGCAGGCGATCGCGAGCGATGACCCGGTCATCTTCTTCGAGCCCAAGCGCCTGTACCACGCCAAGGGGGAGGTCGACCTCGACGCCGACATCGCCGATGCGCCGCCGATGGGGCTCGCCCGCGTCGCGCGGGAAGGGGATGACGTGACGCTCGTCACCTATGGCGCCCAGGTGACGACGGCGCTGGATGCCGCGGCGGCAGCCGAGGACGAGGGGATCTCGATCGAGGTCATCGACGCACGGTCGCTCTCGCCGGTCGACTACCGGACGCTCGCGGCATCCGTCCGCAAGACCGGCCGGCTCGTCGTCACCCACGAGGCCGGGGGAGAGGCGGGTGTCGCCGCCGAGATCATCACGAGTCTCACCGAGCAGTGCTTCCACTACCTCGAGGCCGCGCCGCAGCGCGTGACCGGGCATGACATCCCCTACCCGCCGGCGAAGCTCGAGAAGCACCACCTGCCCGACCTCGACCGCATCCTCGACGCCGTCGATCGCGTGCTCGACCGGCCGAACAGCCTGTCGGAGGTGGCGCTGTGATCGCCGAGTTCCGGCTGCCCGACCTCGGCGAGGGACTGCCGGAGGCGGAGATCGTGCAGTGGCTCGTCGCCCGCGGCGACGAGGTGACGCTCAACCAGCCGATCGCCGAGGTCGAGACCGCGAAGGCCATCGTCGAACTGCCGTCACCGTTCGCCGGCACCGTCAGTGACCTGCACGCGGCGGCCGGCGACGTGGTCGCCGTCGGCGCGCCGCTCATCGCGATCGACGTGCCCGGCGACGTCGGGGCGCTGGCCGGCGCGGGCGGGGCCGGGAGCGCGGACCCGGCCGGCGTCACCCGCGAGACGGCGGCCGACACCGCGGCAGCGGCGGCCGACACCGACGCCACGGTCCCGAACCTCGTCGGATACGGGGCTGCTCCGCGCACGGCGGGGCGTCCGCAGCGACGCGCGCGCGCCGTGCGCGCCGCGGCGGCATCCGCATCGGCATCCGACACCGCCGTGCTCGCCCACGCGCCGCACGATGTCGTCGCGCCCGCCCCGACCGAGGATCTCCGCCACGAGCGTCCCCGTTCCACGCCCCCCGTCCGCGCCTACGCGAAGGAGCGGGGTGTCGATCTGGCGCTCGTCGAGGCGTCCGGGGTGACGGGCGTTATCCGCCGGGAGGACGTCGACCGCTACGCCGATGCGATGCGGGCGCAGGCGGCGTCGGCCTCCGCCACGGCCGCGCCGGGAACGCCGGGCGCGCGGGAGACCCGCATCCCCATCCGTGGCGTGCGCAAGCACACCGCTGCCGCGATGGTGCAGAGCGCCTTCACCGCACCGCACGTGACGACCTTCCTGGAGGTCGATGTCACCGAGACCGTGCGGCTCGTCGCAGACCTCCGCGCCGATCGGCGCCTCGACGGCCATCGCATCGGCATCCTCGCCGTCGCCGCGAAGGCCGTCTGCCTGGCGCTGCGCGCCGAACCGTCGCTCAACGCCCGCTGGGACGGGCCGGCCGGGGAGATCGTGCAGTTCCACTATGTGAACCTCGGCATCGCCGCGGCGACCGAGCGCGGCCTCGTCGTGCCGCACATCGCCGATGCCGACCGCCTCACGCTCGTCGAGCTCGCCGACGCGATCGGCGCGCTCGCGCAGACGGCGCGCAGCGGTCGCTCCGCTCCCGGTGCGCTGTCGGGCGGCACCTTCTCGATCACCAACTTCGGCGTGTTCGGCATCGATGCGGGAACGCCGATCCTCAATCCGGGAGAAGCCGGCATCCTCGGCCTCGGGTCGGTGCGCCGACGCCCGTGGGAACACGACGGCCAGATCGTCCTGCGCGACATCGTGACGCTGAGCCTGTCGTTCGATCACCGCCTGGCCGACGGCCAGGAGGCGTCGAGGTTCCTGCGCGCGGTGGGGGACATCCTCCGCGAGCCCGGCCGTGCGATGCTGCTGAGCTGACCGGGTTCAGTGCGCGCAGAGCGCGGCGAACGCCATGTCGGACAGGATGTGGTGCACGACGGCATCCGGGGGAACGTCGCGCAGCGCCCGCACCGAGTACGGGGTCGAGTTGATGAGGCCGAATCCGGCGTGGGCGCGCACCCGCAGGTCGGTCGCGGCGCGGTCGGGGTGGACGCGCTCGAGCACCCCGATCCACAGATCGACGTACTCGCGCTGCAGCCGCCGCACCTCGTGCCGGTCGGCGTCGCTCAGCCGGGCGAGGTCGCGGTCGTGTACGCGGATGACGTCGGCGTCGGTGACGGCGAAGTCGACGTGGAAGTCGACGAGTTCGCGCAAGCACTGCCGCGGCTCGGTGACCTGGGCGATGACGCGTCGTCCGCCGCTGAGCAGGTCACCGCTCGCGCGCAGCAGGATCGCGCCGAGGAGCGCGCGCTTGCTCGAGAAGTGGCGGTACACCGCGGGCCCGGTGATCCCGACGGCCGCGCCGAGATCCTCCAGACTGACCCCGTCGAAGCCGTGCGCGGCGAACAGGCGGGCGGCCTCACGCAGCAGCGCACCGTGGCGCTCGGCCTTCGCGCGGTCGCGCGGCGTCGCAGCGTCGGGGAGACGCGTTGTCATTTCAGTTAATCCTCGCTAACCTCGTGACTTGGGTTAGTGAACACTAACCCATCGCAACGCGCGCACGCCAGGAGCGCTGGCGGGCCGTTATACGACCGCGACATCAAGGGAGATGACATGGGCGTGCTGGACCTTTCCGCCTACGGACTGAGCGACGAGGAGCGCGAGCTCGCGGGTCTCGTGCGCGCCTTCGCCGACGAGCGCATCGCGCCGCAGGCCTACGAGGCCGACCGCACGAAGACCCTCCCGCTGGGTCTCGTCGCGGAGATGGGGGAGCTGGGCCTGTTCGGCCTGCCGTTCCCCGAGGAGGCCGGCGGCGTCCGCATCGGCGGGCAGGGCGGGGACTACCTCGCCCTGGGGCTGGCCATCGAGGCGATTGCCCGCGTCGACCAGTCGCTGGCGATCACCCTCGAGGCGGGGGTCAGTCTCGGCGCCATGCCGGTGTACCGGTTCGGCACCGACGCGCAGCGCGCCGAACTGCTGCCCGACCTGCTGGCCGGCCGGGCGCTGGCCGGGTTCGGCCTCACCGAGCCCGAGGCGGGGTCGGATGCCGGGGCCACCCGCACCACGGCGAGACTCGACGGCGACGAATGGGTCATCGACGGCGCGAAGCAGTTCATCACCAACTCCGGCACCGCCATCACGCGCTTCGTCACCGTGACGGCCGTCACCGGCACACGGGAGGGGCGCAAGGAGATCTCCACGATCATCGTGCCCGCCGGCACCGCCGGGTTCATCGTCGGTGCGCCGTACGACAAGGTCGGCTGGCACGCGTCGGACACCCACCCGCTGACCTTCGAGGGGGCGCGGGTGCCGGCGGAGAACCTCCTCGGGGAGCGCGGTCGCGGATTCGCGAACTTCCTCAGCATCCTGGACGAAGGGCGCATCGCCATCGCCGCGCTGTCCACGGGGGCCGCCGAGGGGTGCCTCGAGGCGGCGCTGGACTACGCCGACAGCCGCATCGTGTTCGGCGAGCGCCTGGGGTCGCGCCAGTCCATCCAATTCATGCTGGCACGCATGCAGCAGCGGGTGCACACCGCGCGGCTGGCCTGGCTGCACGCCGCCCGTCTGCGCGACGCCGGGCAGCCGTTCGGGACGGCGGCGGCCCTCGCCAAGCTCACCGCAAGCGACGCCGCGATGGACAACGCCCGCGACGCGACGCAGATCTTCGGCGGCAACGGCTTCATGAACGAGTACCCCGTCGCCCGCCACTACCGCGACTCGAAGATCCTGGAGATCGGCGAGGGGACCAGCGAAGTGCAGCTGCTGGTCATCTCGCGCGCGCTGGGCCTGGACGCGGGGCGTAGCGTGAAGGCATGAGCGACATCGTCCAGCGGGGCCTGTACCTCGAGGAGTTCGTCGTCGGCGCGACCTACCGGCACACGCCCGGGCGCACGGCGACCGAGGCCGACAACGTCCTCTTCTCCTCGCTCACGATGAACACGCAGGCGCTGCACCTCGATGCCGCCTACGCGGCCACCCAGCCCTTCGGACAGCGGCTCATGAACTCGATGTGGACGCTCGCGACGATGGTGGGAGCCTCCGTCACCCAGCTCACGCAGGGGACGCTCGTCGCGCAACTCGGCCTCAGCGACATCTCGTTCCCGCATCCGCTGTTCGCGGGGGACACGCTGTACACCTCGACGGAGATCCTTGCGGCGCGGCCATCGGCGTCGCGGCCCGGTCAGGGCGTCGTGACGATGCGCCACACCGGGCGCAACCAGGACGACGTGGTGGTCGCGGTGGCGACGCGGGTCGCGCTCATGTGGCAGGCGCCCGGCGTCGCCGTGGAGGTCGAGTCGTGAGCCGCTTCACGCTGGGTCCCGCGCTGCTGTTCTGCCCCGCCGATCGGCCCGACCGGTTCGCCAAAGCGGCCGCTCGGGCCGACGCGGTGATCCTCGACCTGGAAGACGCCGTCGCTCCCCACGCCAAGACGGCGGCGCGGGGCGCGCTCATCGACGCGCATCTGGACCCCGAACGCGTCATCGTGCGCGTGAACCCGATCGACTCCGATGCGTTCGCCGCCGACATGGCGACGCTGTCGCAGACGGACTACCGGCGCATCATGCTCGCCAAGGCCCAGTCGCCGAAGCGGATCGCGCGGCTCGATCCGCGGTTCGAGGTGATCGCGCTGTGCGAGACGGCGCGGGGCGTCGTCGCCGCCGAGCGCATCGCCGCGCAGGACAACGTCGTCGCGCTCATGTGGGGCGCGGAGGACCTCGTCGCCTCCCTCGGCGGGACCTCCAGTCGCACGGACCGCAAGGACCGCCGCTACCGCGATGTCGCCCGGCACGCGCGCTCCCGTGTGCTGCTGGCCGCCGGCGCCGCCGGGAAGGCGGCGATCGACGCCGTGCACCTCGACATCGACGACGAGAAAGGGCTGCGCCGCGAGGCGGAGGATGCCGCCGCGAGCGGCTTCACCGCCACCGCGTGCATCCACCCGGCACAGGTCGACATCGTCCGCGCGGCGTACCGCCCCGACGCGGCGACGCTGTCGTGGGCACGCGAGGTGCTCGAGGCCGCGAGCGGCGAGCGCGGGGTGTTCCGGTTCGCCGGACGCATGATCGACGAGCCCGTCCTGCGCCACGCTCGCGCCATCGTCGCGCGCGCGGACTGAGGGCGCGCGCCGCGGCGACGTCTCAGCGGACGGGTGTCCCGACGTAGGAGCGCATGCTGAGACGATCGCGTTCGATGAGGAAGGTGTGCGCGGAGCCGTTCGGCAGCCGCTCTCCGACGTGCGGGAACTCACCCGCCGAGGCGTGGCGGATGACCTCGCGGATGAGCGCGCCGTGGGCGACCACGACGACGGTCGGCGCGGCGGGGGCGGTCGCGCGGCGGGCGTCGCGGATGACCCGCTGGATGCCGGCGAGCGCGCGACGGCGCACATCCGGCCAGCTCTCCGCGTTCGGCACCTCGGCGGTGTGCCAGTCGCCCCAGCGGGCGTGGAACTCGCTGTCGGTGATGCCCTCGGCATCCCCGTACGAACGCTCCCGCAGTTGCGGGTACGTGCGCGGTTCGGCGACCCCCACGGACGTCGCGATGATCCGCGCCGTTTCGTGCGCCCGCGACAGGTCGCTCGAGGCGATGACGACGGGGGCCGTCGCCGGCGAGTTCGTCGCGCAGGCGCTCGGCGGTCTCGCGGGCCTGCGTGCGCCCGTTCTCGTTGAGCGGGATGTCGGTCGAACCCTGGATGCGGCGCTGCGCGTTCCAGTCGGTCTCGCCGTGGCGCACGAGGATGAGGGAGGTCACCCCTCGAGCCTAAGCGAGCCGGTCGGGGTCAGCGTGCGGGCAGGTCCTGTGCCAGCCGCCGCAGCACCTCGCTCGTGCCGGCGTCGATCTTGACGGTCGCGTGGCCGTCGCCGCGGGTCTGACCGCGGTTGACGATGACGATGGGCAGCTTCCGGCGTCGCGCACGTTCGAGAAGGCGGATGCCGGAGTTCACGACCAGCGATGAGCCGGCGACCAGCAGCGCGTCGCTGGCGTGCACGAGCTGCTCGGCCTCGGCGAACTTCGCGACGGGGATGTACTCCCCGAAGAACACGACGTCGGGCTTGAGCATCCCGCCGCAGACGCTGCAGTCCGGAACGACGAATCCGTCGCTGGACGAGGGGAGCACATCGCCGTCGGGGCCGAGCTCGACGGCGTCGGGGATCGCGATCCACGGGTTGTCGGCTTCGACCCGCGCAGCCAGGTCGCGGCGGTCGAACACCTGTCCGCAGTGGGTGCACAGGACGCGCCCCATGGTGCCGTGCAGCTCGACGACACGGCGGCTGCCGGCGCGCACGTGCAGGCCGTCGACGTTCTGGGTGATGATGCCGGTCGCCACGCCGGCCGTTTCGAGGGCGGCGAGCGCCTCGTGGCCGGCGTTGGGCAGGGCGGCGGCGAAGGCGCGCCAGCCGAGGTGGCTGCCGACCCAGTAGCGGCGGCGCGCGGCATCGCTGGAGAGGAACTGCTGCGCGGTCATGGGCGTGCGCACCGGAGCGCCCTTGCCGCGGTAGTCGGGAATGCCGGAGTCGGTCGAGACGCCCGCGCCGGTGAGCACCGCGAGGCGCCGACCGGCGAGAACGTCGACGGCGTGGCCGACGGCCGCGTCGGTCGCGGCATCCTGCGTGAGTACGGTCGACATGGCACCCCCTCTCACGCCCGAGCCTACGCCGCGTCGTTTTCCGGGATGTTACGCGCCGTGCCAGCATGGGGCGCATGCCCGTGCTGAGGATCGACGATGCGGCCGACGAGCGCCTGGCCGACTACCGCGATCTGACCGACGTCGCGCTGCGGCGGACGCTCGAGCCGGCAGGCGGTCTCTATATCGCCGAGTCGGCGAAGGTGATCACGCGCGCGCTCGCCGCCGGTCATCGGCCGCGCTCGATCCTCGTGCAGGAGAAGTGGCTCGACGATGTGCGCACGCTCGCCGGAGACGCGCCGATCTACGTCGTGACCGATGCCGTGGCCGAGCGCCTGACCGGGTACGCCGTGCACCGCGGCGCGCTCGCCGCGATGCACCGCCCGGCGCTGCCGTCGCTGGCCGAGGTGGTCGCCGACGCGCGCCTCGTGCTCGTGCTGGAGGACATCGTCGATCACACGAACGTGGGAGCGGCCTTCCGGGCCGCCGCCGGTCTCGGCGCCGACGCGGTGGTCGTCTCGCCCCGCTGCGCGGATCCGCTGTACCGCCGGAGCGTGCGGGTGAGCATGGGGACGGTGTTCCAGGTGCCGTGGACGCGGATGACGGAAGGCCCCGGCGGCCCGTGGCGGGCTGCCCGCGAGGAGCTGCACGACGCCGGCATCCACCTCGCCGCGCTCGCCCTCGCGGACGACGCCGTGCCGCTCGACGTGTTCGCCGCCGACCGGCCCGAGCGGGTCGCTCTGGTGCTCGGCACGGAGGGCGACGGCCTGTCGCGTCGCGCGCAGGAAGCCGCCGACACCGTCGTGACGATCCCGATGGCCGGGGGAGTGGACTCGCTCAACGTCGCATCCGCGGCCGCCGTCGCCCTCTGGGCGCTGCGCACGCCCTGACACTCGCCGGTTCGGCGAGAGGGAGAGGAGAGGTCAGGGGCGTCAGGCGGGGTGCCCGGGGCCCGCGGTGCGGTCCTGCGCGGGCGCCTCGACGATCACCGGCAGCGGCTCTGGGCGCTTCGCGGTGATGTGATCGCCGGAGGACTGGTGGCGCAGGCGCCGCAGCACCCACGGCACGAGGTGCGTGCGCGCCCACACCAGGTCGTTCGCGCGCGCCTCGCGCCACGTGAGCGTCGGCAGCGGATCGGGCTGCATCGGCTGCAGGTCGTTCGGCACGTTGAGGGCGCGCAGCACCATGCGTGCGACCTCGTGGTGGCCGAGCGCGTTGTAGTGCAGGCGGTCGTCGTCGAAGAACCGCATGTCCTGCACCTCCTTGAGCGCCCACTGGTCGGCGACGATGCAGTCGTAGCGCTCCGCGATGGCGCGGATGTTCTCGTTGTAGATCGCGACCCGACCCCGGATGCCGCGGAAAACGGGCGTGAAATCGGTGTCGATCCCGGTGAAGACGACGAGCGTGGCGCCCTGCGAGCTCAGCCGCGCGACGGCGTCTTCGAACTGCTGGGCGACCGCGTCGGGGTCGCTCCCGGGTCGGATGACGTCGTTGCCGCCGGCGGAGAACGTGATGAGGTCGGGGTTGAGGGCCAGCGCGGGCTCGATCTGGTCGGCGACGATCTGACCGATGAGCTTGCCGCGGACGGCGAGGTTGGCGTAGGCGAAGTCCTCCACCTGGCTGCCCAGCACCTCCGCGACGCGGTCGGCCCAGCCGCGGTGGCCGTCGACCGTTCCGGGGATGGGGTCGCCGATGCCCTCCGTGAAGGAATCGCCGATCGCGACCATGCGGCGCCAGGGGTGGGCGCTTTCGTTGGGCACGTACGGCGAGCGGTGCTCGTCCGGTGTCGGGGTGTTGCGGGGCATGTCTCTCCTGACTCGTGGCCTGTTCGAGGCTACCCGCCCGGCCGTCATGGGGGTGGGGTGATTTAGGGTGGTCACTCGTGGACGGGGCGGACGAGCGGCAGCAGGAGCACTTCGGCAGCTTCGCCGCAGAGCACCTCTCGCCCGCGTTCCCGCAGCGCGCACCGTGGGGAACGGCGCAGAATCTCCGCGCCTGGCAGGCCGAGGCGCTCGAGGCGTACTTCGCTGCCGACGGACCGGACGGGGTCGGCAAGGGGCCGCGCGACTTCCTCGCCGCCGCGACCCCCGGCGCCGGAAAGACGACGTTCGCGCTGCGCCTGGCATCCGAGCTGCTGCGTCGCGGCGTCGTCGACCGCATCATCGTCGTCGCTCCCACCGAGCATCTGAAGACGCAGTGGGCCGACGCCGCGGCGCGCGTCGGCATCCGGCTCGACCCGCGCTTCAGCAACCGGCAGCACGCGCCCGCCCGCCACTTCCACGGCATCGCCGTCACGTACGCGCAGGTCGCGGTGAAGGCGTCGGTCCACCAGCGCCTGACGATGGATTCCCGGGCTCTCGTCATCCTCGACGAGGTGCACCACGGCGGTGACGCGCTCAGCTGGGGCGATGCGCTGCGCGAAGCGTACGGCCGGGCGACGCGGCGGCTGCTCCTGTCGGGCACGCCCTTCCGCAGCGACACGGCACCCATCCCGTTCGTGGAGTACCACCCGAACGAGAAGGGCATCCGTCTCTCGCGCACCGACTACAACTACGGCTACGGTCGGGCGCTCGCCGACGGCGTGGTGCGGCCGGTGCTCTTCCTCGTCTACGCCGGGAAGATGCGCTGGCGCACGAAGGCCGGCGACGAGCTCGAGGCGCACCTGGGGCAGGACAACACGAAGGACGTCACGGCGCAGGCCTGGCGCACCGCGCTCGACCCGGAGGGCGACTGGATTCCCGCCGTGCTCCGAAGCGCCGATCGGCGCCTCTCCGAAGTGCGGCAGGACGTACCGGATGCCGGGGGCCTCGTCATCGCGACGGATCAGACCGCCGCCCGGGCCTACGCGGCGATCCTCCGCGAGATCACGGGGGAGCAGCCCGCTGTCGTCCTCTCCGACGACAAGGCCGCCTCGGGGCGCATCGAGACGTTCGCGAAAGCGACGACGCGGTGGATGGTGGCCGTCCGCATGGTGTCGGAGGGCGTCGACGTGCCGCGACTGGCCGTCGGCGTGTACGCGACCAGCGCGTCGACGCCGCTGTTCTTCGCGCAGGCCATCGGTCGGTTCGTGCGGGCCCGGCGGCGCGGCGAGTCGGCATCCGTCTTCCTGCCCCACGTGCCGCAGCTGCTGAACCTCGCCGGCGAGATGGAGCGCGAGCGCGACCACGCCCTCGACCGCGAAGCCGGAGATGACGACGGCCTCGAGGACACGCTGCTGGCCGAGGCCGAGCGCGAGGAGAAGGCGTCGGACGAGCTGGAGCAGGAGTTCAGCTATCAGGCCCTCGGCTCGGTCGCCCACTTCGACCGCGTGCTGTACGACGGCAAGGAGTTCGGACAGCTGGCCGTGCCCGGAACGCCCGAGGAGGAGGAGTTCCTGGGGCTGCCGGGCCTGCTCGAGCCCGAGCACGTCCACGCGCTGCTCATGCAGCGCCAGTCGCGGCAGAGCCGCCACCGGCGGTCGCGCGAGGCGCGGGAGGGTGCTGCCGCCGACGCGGGCGGGACGGATGCCGGGGCCACGACCCTTCCGCCGGCGCTGCACCGCACGCTCCGCGAGCAGCGGCAGCTGCTCAACAGCCTCGTCGGGCTCTATGCGCGACAGAGCGGCGAGCCGCACGGCGCCGTGCACGCCGAGCTGCGGCGGGTCTGCGGTGGTCCGGAGGTCGCGCGCGCCACGGTCGCACAGCTGCAGGCGCGCATCGAGGTGCTGCGCCGGCGCGTGCACAGCTGAGGTCGCTCCGGGCGGCATGCGCGGCGGCCGCGGAGGTTCGGATCTCCGAAATGCTGGCAATCCCGGCATCCGCCCCCGCGGGTCGCACGTCGGGGCTAGCGTGAGCGGGTGACCATGACCCCGCAGGCGACCGCGCGCGACCGCCGCCGCTGGGCGCGCTACCTCGTCGACGAGCGTGCCGAGGCGCGTGTCTACCGCGAGCTCGCGCAGCGCCGCGACGGCGAGGAACGCGAGATCCTCCTGGCGCTCGCCGAGGCCGAGGGCCGGCACGAGGCCCACTGGCTCGAACTGCTCGGCGGTGAGCCGGCACGACTTCCGGCGCCGAGCTTCTCGTCGCGGATGCTGGGGTGGATGGCGCGGCGCTTCGGCTCGATCTTCGTGCTCGCGCTCGCGCAGAACGCCGAGGGCCGCTCGCCGTACGCCGACGATCCGCACGCAACGGCGCGGATGGCCGCGGACGAGCGCGTCCACCGCGAGGTCGTGCGCGGGCTCGCGGCGCGGGGACGGCGACGGCTGTCGGGGACCTTCCGAGCCGCCGTGTTCGGCGCCAACGACGGGCTCGTGTCGAACCTGGCGCTCGTGATGGGCATCGGCGCGACCGGCGTCGCGTCGCAGTTCGTGCTCTTCAGCGGCATCGCGGGACTGCTCGCCGGTGCGCTGTCGATGGGCGCGGGGGAGTTCGTGTCGGTGCGCTCGCAGCGCGAGATGCTGGATGCCACGGAGCCCAGCGACTACGCCGACGCCGTCCTGCCCGACCTCGACCTCGACGCCAACGAACTCGCGCTGGTGTACCGCACGCGCGGGATGCCGGAGGCCGAGGCCGAAGCACGGGCTCGCCGGGTGCTCGAGGCGGCTCGCAGCGCGGAGGTCGCGCCCGCGACCGGGCCGGTCGCCATCGGGGCCGACCACGAGGTCGTCGGCAGCGCCTTCGGCGCGGCCGGGTCGAGCTTCCTGTTCTTCGCGTCCGGGGCGATCATCCCGGTGCTGCCCTGGATCTTCGGCCTGTCGGGTATCGGGGCGGTCGTGCTCGCGCTCGCGCTCGTCGGGATCGCGTTGCTCGCGACGGGGGCGATGGTGGGTCTGCTGTCCGGCGCGCCGCCGCTGCGGCGGGGGCTGCGACAGCTCGCGATCGGATTCGGTGCCGCCGCCGTGACCTATCTGCTGGGCCTGCTGTTCGACGTGTCGGCGGGATAGGCGCGCGATTCCTCGTTCTGTGGGCTCACGTGGTAATGTCGATCCTCGGTTGCGAAAGCATCCGACACCACCATGCGCGGGTGGCGGAATAGGTAGACGCGCTAGCTTGAGGTGCTAGTGCCCTTATAGGGCGTGGGGGTTCAAGTCCCCCCTCGCGCACAGAACGAACCAACAGAAAAAGGCCCCTGACCAGGGGCCTTTTTCTTTTGGTCGATAGCGACGGGTAGCGTGGGGTCATGCTGGTGACCGACGAGACCCCCGACGAGCTGCCCGAGGTCGCCCGTATCGCGCGCGACCTCATCCGCTTCGACACGACGAACTACGGCGAGGGCCGCAGCAACGGCGAGCGCGAAGCTGCCGAGTACGTCGGCGCGTTCCTCGAGTCCCTCGGCCTGAAGCCGGAGTTCTACGAGCCCATCCCGCGACGCACGAACCTCAGCGTCCGCATTCCCGGGCGCGACCGGGCAAAGCCGGCGCTCGTCCTCCACGGCCACCTCGACGTCGTTCCCGCCGTCGCGGCGGACTGGAGCGTCGATCCCTTCGCGGGCGTCGTCAAGGACGGGATGCTGTGGGGCCGGGGCGCGGTCGACATGAAGGACATGGACGCCATGATCCTCACCTCCGTCGCCGACCTGGTGCGCGCGGGGGAGCAGCCGACACGCGACCTCATCGTGACGTTCTTCGCCGATGAGGAGAACGGCGGCGTCGAAGGGTCGCAGCTGGTCGTCCGGGACCGTCCGGAGTGGTTCGCCGGCGCGACCGAGGCGATCAGCGAGGTCGGCGGCTATTCGATCCCGGTCGGGGATCGTCGTGCATACCTGCTGCAGGTGGGGGAGAAGGCCCTCATCTGGCTGCGTCTGCGCGCCCGCGGCACGGCAGGTCACGGCAGCCGCTTCCACCCCGACAACGCCGTCACCCGGCTGGCCGAGGCCGTGGCCGCCCTCGGCCGCACCGCGTGGCCGATCGAGCTGACAGCCACGACCCGCCAGACGGTCGACGGGCTCGCCGCCCTGTGCGGCAACGACCCCGCAGAACCCGACGTCGTCGCGGCGGCGACCGGGCCGGCATCCGGGTTCCTCCGCTCCACCTTCCGCACCACCACCAACCCGACCGGGCTCACCGCGGGCTACAAGCACAACGTGATCCCGGATGCCGCGGTCGCGGCGATCGACGTGCGCACCCTGCCGGGGCAGGAAGATCGTGTGCTCGCCGAGATCCAGCGGATCGTCGGCGACGACATCGAGATCGAGATCGCCCACCGCGACATCGGCCTGGAGGTGCCGTTCGCCGGCTCCCTCGTCGACGCGATGGTCGGCGCGCTGGAGCGTCACGACCCGGGCATCCCGGTCGTCCCGTATCTCATGGGCGGCGGCACCGACAACAAGGCTCTCGCCGAGCTCGGCATCGCCGGGTACGGCTTCGCTCCGCTGCGCCTTCCCGCGGACCTTGACTTCACGGGTATGTTCCATGGGGTGGATGAGCGCGTCCCGATCGACGCCCTCGTGTTCGGCCAGCGTGTGCTGACCGATCTTCTCCGCTCGTACTGAAAGGCGCGGCATGCTGTTCGACGCGATCATCCTCGGGATCGTGCAGGGGCTCACGGAGTTCCTGCCGATCTCGTCCAGCGCCCATCTGCGCATCGTGGGCGAGCTGCTGCCGTCGGCCGAAGACCCGGGCGCGACCTTCACGGCCATCACGCAGATCGGCACGGAGCTCGCGGTCCTCGTCTACTTCTGGAAGAAGATCGTCCGCATCATCGGTCGCTGGTTCCGTTCGCTCACCGGAGCGGTGCCGCGCAACGACCCCGACGCCCGCATGGGCTGGATCGTCATCATCGGCACGATCCCGATCGGCATCCTCGGGTTCCTGTTCCAGGACGTCATCCGCGACACGTTCCGCAACCTCTGGCTCGTCGCGATCGTGCTCATCGTCTTCGGCCTCATCCTCGGCGCCGCCGACGCGCTGGGCCGCCGCACGCGCAATGAAGAGGATCTGACCTATCGTCACGGCCTCATCCTCGGCGTCGCGCAGGCGCTCGCGCTCGTGCCCGGTGTGTCGCGCTCGGGCGCCACCACGACGATGGGCCTGGCCCTCGGCTACACCCGGCCGGCCGCCGCCGAGGTCGCCTTCCTCCTGGCCGTCCCCGCCGTCTTCGGCAGCGGCCTGTACGAGCTGTTCCAGGCGATCAAAGACCCGGGCGAGCAGGTCTTCACGATGGTCGAGACCGGCGTCGCGACGGTCGTCGCGTTCGGCGTGGGGCTCGCCGTCATCGCGTTCCTCATGCAGTACCTCAAGCGCGGCAGCTTCCTGCCGTTCGTGATCTACCGCGTGCTGCTCGGCATCGTGCTCATCGTGCTCTTGAGCTTCGGGGTGCTGCAGGCCTACTGACGCCGGTCGTCGCGGCCGGGCTTGCCCGGGCCCTCGCCGCCGCGGCGGAGGTACCGTTCGAACTCCTGCGCGATCGCGTCGCCCGACGCCTCCGGAGAGTCCCACGTGTCGCGGGTCCGCTCGAGCTGGCGGATGTACTCCGTCATTTCCTCGTCCTCGGCGGCGGCCGCGTCGATCGAAGCCTCCCACGCGAGCGCCTCGGCGGGCAGTTCGCCGCGGGCGACGACGGCACCGGTGAGTGCGGTGAGACGGTCCAGCAGCGCGAGGGTCGCCTTCGGCGAGGGTGTGTGCCCGGCGACGTAGTGCGGCACGCTCGCCCACAGCGAGGCGCACGGGATGCCGGCCTCCTCGGCGGCGGCGGCGAGCACCGAGAGGATGCCGGCGGGTCCCTCGTAGGTCGGCTTCTCCAGGCCCAGCGCCGTGCGGAGGCGGTCGTTGTCGCTGCCGGCGAAGACGGAGATCGGCCGGGTGTGCGGCACATCCGACATCATCGAGCCGAGCGCGACGATGCCCGTGATGTCCTCACTCAGCGCCGCGTCGATCAGCTCCGCCGCGAACGCCTGCCACGCCCGTGCGGGCTCCACGCCGGACAGCAGCCACAGGCGGGCGTCCTCCGACGGATGCAGGGGCCGCCACAGCGTCGCGTCGGGCCAGGTCAGGGTGCGCGAGCCGTCGGCATCCAACCGGATCTGCGGGCGCGTGTACTGGTAGTCGAAGTACAGCTCGGGGTCGACGGAGAAGACCTCGCGATAGGCACCTGACTCACGGATGTGGGCCACGGCCGCAGACGCGGCTTCGCCCGCGTCGTTCCAGCCATCGAACGCCACGACCAGCACCCGCTGACCCAGTTCGTCCACGCCGCCCCTTCCGTCGGTGAACCGATCCCCCCACGATACGCGCTGAGAGCGGGAGAGGGCCGGGGCTGGCCGGGGCTGGCCGGGCAGGCACCGGGGACGCCCCCGGTAACATGAATCGGTGAGCGCAGCCCTTCCCGCCGCCGTCCTGTGGGACATGGACGGCACCCTGGTGGACACCGAACCGTACTGGATGGCCGCGGAGACGGCGCTCGTCGAATCGTTCGGCGGCACGTGGACCCACGAGCAGGCGCTGACCCTCGTCGGCCAGGGGCTGGAGAGCTCGGCGACCATCCTGCAGGCCGCAGGCGTGCGGATGGCCGCGTCCGAGATCATCGACCACCTCACCGAGCGGGTCACGCAGACCATCGCCGAGCAGGGCAACCCGCTGCGGCCCGGTGCCGCTGAACTCCTCGCCGACCTACGGGCGGCGGGCGTGCGGTGCGCGCTGGTGACGATGTCGCTGCGGCGCATGGCCGAACAGGTCGTCGCCCCGTTCGGCCACACGTTCGAGGTGATCGTGTCGGGCGACGACGCCACGCGACCCAAGCCCTACCCGGACGCCTACCTGCAGGCCTGCCAGGCCCTCGACATCGCGCCCCGCGACGCCGTCGCGATCGAGGACTCGCCCACCGGCGTCCGTGCCGCCGTCGCCGCCGGGGTTCCCACCATCGGCGTGCCGCTGATGGTGTCGCTCGTCGGCGCCGGCGCCCACGCGCTGTGGCCGACCCTCGCCGGCCGCACCACGGCGGACATCGCCGCCTTCCACTCCGCCCGCCCCGCCCACCCCACCCCGCCCGCTCCCGCCGAAGGACACCGATGACCGTGGCTGACTCCGCCGACCCCGCCCAGCCCGCCCAGCCCGCCCAGCCCGCCGCGCAGGCCGACCTGCGTCCGAGCGGACCATTCCGCCTCGGCGACCGCGTGCAGCTGACGGGCCCCAAGGGGCGCCTGCACACCGTCACGCTGCGCGACGGCGGTGAGCTGCACACGCATCACGGCGTCCTCCGCCACGAGAGCATCGTCGGCCAGCCCGACGGCTCGGTCGTGACGAACTCCGGCGGGCACGAGTACCTCGCCCTGCGGCCGCTCCTGCGCGACTTCGTCATGTCGATGCCGCGCGGTGCGGCGATCGTGTACCCGAAGGATGCTGCGCAGATCCTCGCCGCGGCGGACATCTTCCCGGGTGCCACCGTCGTGGAGGCGGGCGTGGGCTCCGGCGCGCTGTCGATGTGGCTGCTGCGCGCGATCGGTCCGGCGGGCCGGCTGGTGTCCTTCGAGCGCCGCGACGAGTTCGCGCAGGTGGCCCTGGCCAACGTCGAGACCTTCTTCGGCCACCACCCGCCGGCGTGGCAGGTCGTCGTCGGCGACCTCGTCGAACAGCTGCCGAACGCGGTGGCCCCGGCATCCGTCGACCGCGTCGTGCTCGACATGCTGGCGCCGTGGGAGTGCATCGACGCCGTCGCCGATGCCCTCACCCCGGGCGGCGTCGTGCTCTGCTACGTCGCCACCGCCACCCAGCTCAGCCGTGTCGCGGAGTACCTGCGCGGCACGGGGCTGTTCACCGACCCGGAGGCCACCGAGACGATGATCCGCGGCTGGCATGTCGAGGGGCTCGCGGTTCGGCCCGACCACCGGATGGTGGCGCACACCGGCTTCCTCATCACGGCGCGGCGGTTGGCTCCCGGCGCGGTGCCGCCCGATGTCCGCAAGCGCGCCCTGAAGAAGCCGTCATACGCCGACGAGGACGTCGAACTGTGGACACCGGGCGCCGTGGGCGACCGCGAGATCACCGACAAGAACCTCCGCAAGCGCGTCCGCGAGGCCCAGCGTGCCGCCGATGGCGCGCGCACCGCGGCGGCGGCGGGGGAGCGTGCGACGGACGACGTAGACTGATCCGGTGCGTCGCCGGATCCCTGCTGTTCTCGCCGTCCTCGGCCTGTCCGCTCTGACCCTCGCCGGGTGTGCGACCGCCTCGTCGCCCGCCGCGTGCGCGCGTCCCGCTGCCGAAACCGGCGTCCTCGACGCCGTGCACGTCTCCGGTGCGCCGGGTGCGGCGCAGGTGTCGCTGGACGCACCGGTCTTCGTGCCCGAGACAGTCGCCGAAGACGAGACGGTGGGCGAGGGGATGGCCATCACCTCCGACGCGCAGGACCTCGCCTTCAGCGTCACGATCGTCGACGGCGCGACGGGCGAGAGCCTGCTGAGCGCCAGCCCGCAGGTGAACACGGTGGGCTACTGGCGTGAGCACTACGACGGCCTCGCCGACATGATGATGTGCGCTCGCGAAGGCTCGCGCGTCGTCGGCGCCGTGCCCGCGACGGCCCTGTCGACGGACGCGGCGCAGAACTGGGGCCTGAGCGAGGACGACACCATCGTGGTCGCGATGGACGTCCAGAAGGTCTACCTCGCCGCGGCGAACGGCGTGCCGCAGTACAACGACCGCCGCGGCATGCCGTCGGTCGTGCTGGCGCCCGGTGGCGAGCCCGGCATCATCATCCCGGACGCCGATCCGCCCGCCGACCTCGCCGTCGAGGTGCTGAAGAAGGGCGACGGTGCCGTCGTGACCGATGCCGACAGCATCCGCATCAAGTACACCGGCGTCACCTGGGCCGACCGCAAGGTCTTCGACTCGTCGTGGCAGAAGGGCGCCTCGGTCGCCGTCACGATGAACGGCGTCGTGCCCGGGTTCGCCCAGGCCCTCGAGGGGCAGACGGTGGGGTCGCAGATCCTCGCTGTCATCCCGCCGGAGCTCGGCTATGGAGCCGAGGGCAGCGGCACGATCCCGGGTGACGCGACGCTCGTCTTCGTCATCGACATCCTCGGCATCGACGCGCCCGCATCCTCCTGACCGGCGGCACAGCCGACACCTAGGATGGTCGGGTGGCCACCGAGACGACCCGTACCGCGCCGGAAGAGCGCCTGGTGAATCTCGTCGTCGCGCTCATGGCGACCGAGCAGGGGCTCACCAAGCAGGCGATCCTGTCGTCGGTCGCCGGCTATCGCGAGCACGGTGAGGCGGGCGCGTCCAAGGATGCGCTGGAGAAGATGTTCGAGCGCGACAAGGAGAACCTGCGTTCGCTCGGCATCCCCGTGGAGACGATCGGCGACTACGCCGACCCCGACGATCTGCGCGAAGCGCGCTACCGCATTCCGACGGCGGAATACGAACTGCCCGCCGACATCGACTTCACGCCGGCGGAACTCGCGGTGCTGAACCTGGCCGGAGGCGTCTGGAGCGAGAGCTCGATGTCGGCCGACGCCCGCAGCGGGCTCCGCAAGATCCGCGCGCTCGGCATCGAGGTGGACGCGCCGATCATCGGCTACTCGCCGCGCATCAACCTCCGGGAGGCGTCGTTCGCCCCGCTGCAGCGGGCGATCGAACAGGGCCGGGTCGTCGAGTTCGACTACCTCAAGGCGGGGGAGGATGCCGCGACGCGCCGTCGTATCGAGCCGTACGCGCTCGTGGAGTACGAGGCGCGCTGGCACGTGTACGGCTTCGACCTCGGCGCTCAAGACGTCCGCACCTTCCTCCTCTCGCGCATCTGCTCCGACGTCACCGTGACCAAGACCGCGTTCGATCTCGCCCGCCGCGAGGACGCCGGCGATCGGGCGCTCGCGGGCCTCGCCGAGGTCGCCGCGCGGCAGCGCGCGCTGCTCGAGGTCGCGCCGGGCACCGAGGCGGCGCTGCGGCTGAGCCGCCGCGCCGAACCGGCGGGGCAGGGGATCGAGGTGCCCTACGTGGACGTCCACATCTTCGCCGACGAGCTGGCCTCGTACGGGCCGGAGGTGCGGGTGGTCGAACCCGCAGACCTGCGCGCCCAGGTGATCGCGCGGCTGGAACGCGCCCTCGCGGCGCACACCGATCGGGGGAGCGCGTCGTGAGCGCACGCAAGCCGCTGCCGGCGACCGACCGCGCCGCGCTCATCCTGCAGCTCGTGCCGTACCTGATCGGCAAGGGCGAGGTGTCGCTCACCGAGGCGGCGGACGAGTTCGACGTCACGCCCGAGCAGATGCGCGGCATGGTCGAGAAGCTCACCGTCATCGGCCTGCCCGGCGAGGGCGGATTCTGGCAGATGGCCAACGACCTCTTCGACATCGACTGGGACCTGCTCGACGAGCAGGACCTCATCGTCATCACGAACACCGTGGGGCTCGAGCGCACGCCGCGTCTGAGCGCGCGCGAGGCGGCGGCGCTGCTGGCGGGCCTGCAGGTCGCGGCGTCACTGCCGGGCGTCGGAGACAGCGGCATCGTGCAAGGGCTGCTGGCGAAGCTCGCCCGCGGCGCCGCCGCGACACCGGCCGAGGTCATCGTCGCGCCCGAAGCCGTCGACGACGTGCGGGTTGCCGTGGCGCAGGCGCTGCGCGAAGGCGTTGCCGTCTCGTTCACCTACCAGGCGCCGGATGCCGCCCCCACCACCCGCACCGTCGACCCCGTCAAGGTCCACATCGCGGGCGGCCAGTGGTACCTGCAGGGCTGGTGCCACCTGCGCGAGGCGATGCGCACGTTCCACCTCGACCGGGTCTCGCAGGTGCGTTTGACCGACATCCCCAGCACCCACGGCGACGATGTCGCCCCTGCGCTGTTCGAGGCATCCGCCGGCGACGTCGAGGTGGATGTGCGCTACCGCGCCGCGGCGGCGCCCCTCCTCGCCGACTACGTCGTCGTCGACGAGCAGGGCAGTGCCTCGGCGGTGCGCACCGCGCGCATCCGCGTCGGCGACGAGCGCAGCCTCAAGCGCGTCGCCGCGCGTCTGGGGGGCGACCTCGAAGTGCTCGCCCCCGCCGGGGCGCGCCAGGCGGCGGCCGCCTGGGCCGAAGCTGGGCTCGCCCAGTACCGCTGACCGCGTCGGCGGGGCCGCCGGGTAGACTTGTGCCACGCTTCGACGAGGGGACGCCCCATGCCCAGCAATCTGTTCGCGGGTCCGCACCTGTGGATCCTCCTGATCGTGATCCTGCTGCTGTTCGGCGCGGCCAAGCTCCCGGCGCTCGCCAAGAGCATGGGACAGTCCGCCCGCATCTTCAAGGGTGAGATGAAGGCGATGAAGGACGACGACAAGACCGCCGACGCGGCCGCGGGCACCGCCGCATCCGTCGCCCCGGCCCCCGCCGCCGAGCCCGCACCGCTGCAGACGCCCCCGACGGACACGACCGCCGGCCCCGCCGGCACGGCGGACACCCGGTCCTGACACCCCGTGTCCACAGCCGCTCGTCCTCGGGTCGGGGCGGACGACGTCCCGCGCAATGACAAGCGGATGTCGCTGGGGCAGCACCTGGTGGAGCTGCGCCGCCGCTTCGTGATCGCCGCCATCGCGCTCGTCGTCGGCATGGTGATCGCGTTCTTCCTCACCGACTGGATCATCTGGGCGATGACCGAGCCCATCCGCATCGTCGCGGAGCGGCGTGGGGAGGACCCCGCCGCGATCGTCCGGCTCATGTACTCCACCATCACCGGTCCGTTCGACATGCGGCTGCGGATCTCCTTCGTCGTCGGCATCATCCTCTCGGCGCCGGTGTGGATCTGGCAGCTGTGGGCGTTCCTCATGCCGGGGCTCACCCGCAAGGAGATCCGCTACACCGTCGGCTTCGTCTGCGCCGCCGTGCCGCTCTTCTTCGCCGGATGCTTCGTGGGCTGGCTGATCATGCCGCACATCGTCGAGATCATGGCGTCGTTCTCGGCGGAGGGCGCGGCGAACATGTACGAGGCGAAGTACTACTACGACTTCGTGTTCAAGCTCGTCCTCGTGGTCGGCGTCTCGTTCGTGCTGCCGGTGTTCCTCGTCGCGCTGAACCTCGCCGGGATCATGAGCGGGAAGGCGATCCTCAAGGGCTGGCGCGTCGCGATCCTCATCACGGTGGTGTTCGCCGGTCTTGCCACCCCCGCCGCCGACATCGTCAGCATGCTGCTGCTGGCCGGCATCCTCATCGTGCTCTTCTTCGCCGCCGCGGGCCTGTCGATGCTGTTCGACCGGCGCCGGGCGAAACGCGACGCCGCCGCGGGGCTGGCGCCCGCCGACGCGCCCACCGAGACACCCAAGGCCGGCGCGTGAGCGATCCCGCCGCGCGGTTCGCACGGGCCCAGCTGCGACAGGCGCACCCGCTGACGGCCGCGTTCGCCGATGCTCAGCGCTTCGAACTCGACCCGTTCCAGGTCGCCGGCTGCCAGGCGCTGGAGGACGGCCGAAGCGTGCTCGTGGCCGCGCCCACGGGAGCGGGTAAGACGATCGTCGGCGAGTTCGCCGTGCACCTGGCGATGCTCCAGCCCGGCGACAAGGCGTTCTACACGACGCCGATGAAGGCGCTGTCGAACCAGAAGTTCCGGGAGCTCCAGCAGGTCTACGGCGAGAGCGAGGTGGGGCTCCTCACCGGCGACACCAACATCAACGGCAACGCGCGCGTGGTCGTGATGACCACAGAGGTCCTCCGCAACATGCTGTACGCCGACTCGCCGGCGCTGCAGGGTCTGCGGTACGTCGTGATGGACGAGGTGCACTACCTCGCCGACCGGTTCCGCGGCGCGGTGTGGGAAGAGGTGATCATCCACCTGCCGCAGGAGGTGCGCCTGGTGTCGCTGTCGGCGACGGTCTCCAACGCCGAGGAGTTCGGCGACTGGCTCGACACCGTGCGCGGCGACACGGCGGTGATCGTCTCCGAGACCCGTCCGGTGCCGCTCGAGCAGCACGTGTTGGTGCGCGGCGATCTGCTGCCGCTGTTCGACGAGCGCGCGGGCATCGCCACGGCGCAGGTGAACCAGGAGCTCATGCGCATCCGCGGCGGCAGCGGCGCGCGCTACGAGAACAACCGGCAGGCGCAGCAGTATCGGTCCCAGGGCGGACGGGACGGCGGTGCGCGGCGACCGCAGCGCGGTGGGCGGCGGCCGGTGCGCAGCGCGAACATGCAGCGGATCGAGCGCATGGACCGGCCGCAGGTGGTCGAGCTGCTCGCGCGGGCGAATCTGCTGCCGGCGATCTTCTTCATCTTCAGCCGCGCGGGCTGCGAGGGCGCCGTGCAGCAGGTGCGCCGCGCCGGCGTGCGGCTGACGGACCGTGAGGAGCGCGACGAGATCCGCCGCGTGGTCGACGAGCGCACCGGGACGCTGCCCGACGAGGACCTCGCCGTCCTCGGCTTCTGGGAGTGGCGCGAGAACCTGGAGCGGGGCATCGCCGCCCACCACGCGGGGCTGCTGCCGGCGTTCAAGGAGATCGTCGAGGAGCTGTTCCAGCGCAAGCTCGTGAAGGTCGTGTTCGCCACCGAGACCCTCGCGCTCGGCATCAACATGCCGGCCCGCACCGTCGTGCTCGAGAAGCTCGAGAAGTTCAACGGCGAGGCGCGCGTGGCGATCACGTCGGGGGAGTACACCCAGCTCACCGGGCGTGCGGGGCGCCGCGGCATCGACGTCGAAGGCCACGCCGTGATCCAGTGGACCGAGAGTCTCGACCCGCAGGCGGTCGCGTCGCTGGCCTCACGCCGCACGTACCCGCTCAACTCCAGCTTCCGGCCGACGTACAACATGGCCGTCAACCTCATCGACCAGTTCGGGCGGGCCCGCGCGCGGGAGATCCTCGAGTCGTCGTTCGCGCAGTTCCAGGCCGACCGTGCCGTCGTGGGGCTGGCGCGCGAGGTGAAGGATGCCGAGGAGTCCCTCGCCGGCTACGCGAACTCGATGGCCTGCGACCGCGGCGACTTCGCCGAGTACGCACGCATGCGGCGTGAGCTCACCGACCTCGAGCGCAAGGGCGACCGCTCCGGTCCGCCGAAGTTGCGGCAGCAGCGGCAGGAACAGATCGAATCGCTGCGTCGCCGGCTGAAGAGCCATCCCTGCCAGAGCTGTCCCGACCGCGAGAAGCACGCGCGCTGGGCGGAGCGTTATTGGAAGCTGCGGCGTCACACCGACAAGCTGCGCCAGCAGATCGAGACGCGCACCGGCACCGTGGCCCGCATCTTCGACCGCGTCGTCGACGTGCTCGCGGCCCTGGACTACGTCGCCGTCGCGCCCGACGGCACGACGACGCTCAACCCCGCCGGTGCGACGATGAAGCGCATCTACGGCGAGCGCGACCTGCTGGTGGCAGAATCGCTGCGCACCGGCATCTGGACGGAGCTCGACCCGGCGGGGCTCGCGGCTCTCGCGTGCTGCCTGGTCTACGAGCCGCGGCGCGACGAGGCCGGTCCCGGCGAGCACGGGCTGCCGCGGGGAGCGTTCCGTGCCGCGCTCAGCGAGACGCAGACGCTGTGGTCGCGGCTGGACGATCTGGAGCAGGATCACCGGCTGCCCGGTTCGGCGCCGGTCGCGACGGGACTCGCGCAGGCGATGCACTCCTGGGCGCGGGGCGCGAGCCTGGACCGCGTGCTGCAGGAGGCGGACCTGGCCGCGGGCGATTTCGTCCGGTGGAGCAAACAGACGATCGACCTGCTCGATCAGCTCTCGATCGTCGCCGACCCGCCGGTGGCGGTGACCGCGCGCCGCGCGCTGGACGCGGTGCGCCGCGGCATCGTCGCCTACGGCTCGCTCTGATCCACCCGGGTTAGGCTCGACGTCGTGCCCGTCCGCCCCCGACCGTTGCTGCCGCTGTGGGCCGCGGTGCTCGCCGCCGCCGCGGGCGGCCTGCTGCTGACGGCGGCATTCCCGGCATCCGCCTGGTGGCCGGTCGTCTTCGCCGCGGTGCCGTTGGCGCTCGTGAGCCTCATCGGCCGTCGGGGCTGGGCGGCGGTGCTCGTGGGTGCGGTGTTCGGGGCGGCGCTGTTCTTCCTGAACCTCTCCTTCACGGCGCGCTACCTCGGCCCGGTGCCGTGGATCGCCCTGTCGTCGCTGGAGACCGCGCTGACGGCGGTCATGGCGCTGCCGCTCGCCCTCGCCTACCGCTGGCTGCCGCGCCTCGCGCCGGGCACGCTGGGGCGTCTGCTGGCGCTTCCGGCGCTCGTGGCCGGGCTGTGGGTCAGCCGCGAGGAGCTGCTCGGCACGTTCCCCTACGGAGGATTCCCGTGGGCACGCCTGGCCGTCACGCAAGCGTCATCGCCGCTCGCCGACGTCGCGTCGTGGACCGGGATGAGCGGACTGTCCTTCCTCATCGTCTTCGCGTGCGCGTCTGCCGTCGAACTCGTACGCACCGGCCGCCTGCGTGCCGTCTCGACGGCGTGGCGCGGCATCCTGCCCGTCGCCGTGACGCTGGTGCTGCTGCTCGCCCTCCCGCAGTTCCCGACGACGGATGCCGGGAGCATCCGCGTCGGCGCGGTGCAGGGCAACGGCCCCGCGGGCTACTTCGACGAACGCGAGCCGTACGACGTGCTGCGTGCGCAGCTGGCGGCGACGGAGCCGATCGAGGACGAGGATCTCGACGTGCTGCTGTGGCCGGAGGGCGGCGTGGACGCCGACCCCACGGCGAACGCGTCGGTGGCACGGACGCTCGACGCGCTGTCGGCGCGGATCGACGCGCCGCTCCTGATCAGCGCGGTCACCCAGCGGGGTGAGCAGTACTTCAACTCGTCACTGGTCTGGCAGGCCGGCGCCGACAATCCGACGCAGACCTACGACAAGCGGCATCCCGTGCCGTTCGGGGAATATGTTCCCGACCGCTGGTTCTTCAACCTCCTGGCCCCCGACCTCATCGGCCTGATCCAGCGGGAGTACACACCAGGCACGGCGGCACCGTTCGTCGATGTCGACGGCGTCGGGGTGGGGCTCGCGATCTGCTTCGACGTCATCTACGACGACGTCATCCGCGACGGCGCTCTCGCCGGCGCGGAGGTCTACATGTTCCAGACCAACAACGCCGACTTCCGCGGCACGGATGAGAACCTGCAGCAGCTGGCGTTCGCGCGGATGCGGGCGATCGAGGCGGGGCGCGCCGTCGTGAATCTGTCCACCGTCGGGACGAGCCAGGTCATCGGCCCCGACGGCGTCACGGTCGACGCGCTGCCGGCAGACGAGCCGGGGGCCATGGTCACCGACGTGCCGTTGCGGACGGGGCTCACGCCGGGAATCGTGGCGGGGGCCGCGATCCAGAGTCTTCTGGGGTGGGGGAGCGTGGTCGCCCTCGCCGTGGTGGCGCTGCTCGTCCGGCGGCGCCGCGGGCACGCCGAAGACGCCGGCCTCCCCGTGGTGTGAATCAGGGGGAGACCGGCGTCACGCGGTCGGTGCGACCGTCAGGCGCTGAGGCGGGCGTCGGCCTCGGCGCCGCGACGGGCGCGCAGCAGGGCGAGGCGCTCTTCGAGCAGCTCCTCGAGTTCGGGGATCGTCCGGCGCTCCATCAGCATGTCCCAGTGGGTGCGTGCGACCTTGTCGCCGGAGTGGTCGATCTCGACAACCGTGTCGCCGACGCGGCGGACGGCTTCAGCGCCGCAGGTGCGGCACTCCCAGGCCTCGGGCAGCTCGGCGTCGGCCGCGAAGGTCATAACGGTCTCGCGTCCGCACTGGGTGCAGACGTACGTGTGGTTGGCGCGTTCATGGAACACGACGCCTTCCTCGCTCTGTAGGCTGGAGGCGCCGAGTCGGATGCCGCGCAGGCTGCGATCTGCCATTGTGTGGTCCTCTCGTCGTCTCAGGTATAACGCGCGCACCTGTGTGCATCATCCGAACGGATGCCGGGCGGGCGCCTTTCACAGCGGATGCTCAGGGCTTCTGGGCTGCCTGCGCGGTGTCAGCGGCGGGCCGCGACGGCGCGCAAGGCGAGGTCGGCGCGATCGCTCACGAGCCCGTCGACGCCGAGGTCGAGCAGGCGCGTCATCGCGGCCGGATCGTTGACGGTCCACACGTGCACCTCGACGCCGGCGGCGTGCGCGGCCCGCACCAGGCGGGGGGTGACGATGCGCAGCGCGCCGCGCCGCTCGGGCACCTGGACGGCGTCGATTCCGCGCAGTGCGCGCCGCACGAGGACACGCGAACCGGATGCGACGGCGCCCAGCATCCGCACGATCGTCGCCTGCCCGGCCGAGGTGGCGGGGCGTCCTCCCGCGCGGTGGGCGGCCTCCAGCGCGGTGCGGCGGCGGCTGTCGGAGAAGCTCGTGACGAGCACCCGGTCGGCGTGCGGTGCGATGATGCGTCCGAGCGGCAGGGCGGCGGCGGCCACTTTCACGTCGAGGTTGAAGCGCAGCGTCGGAAACGCGTCGAGGGCGTCGGCGGCGGTGAGCAGGCCGCCGCGGTCGGCCATGATGCGCGACAGCTCGGCGTGGCGCACGTCGGCGACGGGCCGGGGGTCTCCAGTGATACGGGTGAGATGGTCGTCGTGGAAGAGCACGACGACGCCGTCGGAGGTGACATGGCAGTCCGACTCGACGTAGGCGGCCCCGGCGCCGTGAGCGGCCGCGAAGGCGGCGAGGGTGTTCTCGACGACCCCGTCAGCGTCCGGCGGCACGAACCCGCGGTGGGCGAGGACGCGCGGCGCCGGGCTCGCCGAGAACCACGGGTGCGTCACGAGAGGCGGTCGGTCGCCTCGGACGCGATGTCGTCGGCAGCGGATGCCGCCTCGCGCGCGGCCGCCACGGCGGCGTTCGCCGCCTCGCTGAGAGTGCCGGACGGTGCGGACGTCGCCGCGGGCGCGGCGGGGGGACCGGCGGGAGCGGGGACGCCGTCGGCACCGGATGTCGGCGCGCGGCCGGCGGGCGCACGGCCGGCGAAGGCTTCGCCGATGCCCTGCAGCGCCTGGGTCAGCTCGCTGGGGACGATCCAGAGCTTGCTGGAGGGGCTCTCGGCGATCTTCGGCAGCGTCTGCAGGTACTGATAGGCCAGGAGCTTCTCGTCGGGCGCGCCGGCGTGGATCGCGTGGAAGACCATCTGGATGGCCTCCGCCTCGCCCTGCGCGCGCAGCACCGCGGCCTGCTTGTCGCCCTCGGCGCCGAGGATCGCCGCCTGGCGCCGGCCCTCGGCCTCCAGGATCTGCGACTGCTTCGACCCCTCCGCCGTGAGGATGGCGGCGCGGCGGTCGCGCTCGGCGCGCATCTGCTTCTCCATGGAGTCCTGGATGGAGTGGGGCGGATCGATCGCCTTCAGCTCCACGCGCGAGACGCGCAGGCCCCACTTGCCGGTGGCCTCGTCGAGGACGACGCGCAGCTGGCCGTTGATGTTGTCGCGACTGGTGAGCGCCTCTTCGAGGTTGAGACCGCCGACGACGTTGCGGAGAGTGGTGGTGGTCAGCTGCTCGACGGCGCTCAGGTAGTTCGCGATCTCATAGGTCGCGGCCCGGGCATCCGTCACCTGGAAGTAGACGACGGTGTCGATCGAGACGACGAGGTTGTCCTCGGTGATCACCGGCTGCGGCGGGAACGAGACGACCTGCTCGCGCATGTCGACGAGGGGACGCAGCCGGTCGATGAACGGCACCAGCAGGTTCAGGCCGGGGGAGAGGGTGCGCTGATAGCGCCCCAGACGCTCGACGACGCCCGAATAGGCCTGCGGAATGATGCGGATCGAGCGGAAGATCACCACGATCACGAAGATCGCGATGACGATGAGGAGGACGACCACGAAGATCTGTCCGACGAACGCTCCGACGTCGACCATCAGTCGGTGCTCCTTTCCGGGGTGACGGCTGCGGGCGCGACCTCGACGGTGGCGCCGCGGACGGCGGTGACGACGACGCGCGAGCCCGGTTCGGGCACGGCGACGGAATCGGGGATCTCCGCGGTCCACTGCTCGCCGTTGTCCAGCCGCACGGAGCCGCGGCCGTCGACGAACGGCGACGTCACGCGCGCGGACATGCCGTACAGCGCGTCGACGTTGGTCGGATGCAGCCGCGAGGACCGATGCAGGGCGCGCAGCAGCAGCGGGCGGATGGTGAATAGCAGCAGCGCCGACACGGCCGCAGCGGCGAGCACCTGCAGCCACCACTCACCGCCGAGGAGGTTGACGCCGAGGCCGCCGATGAGGGCGCCCGCGGCGAGCATGAGGAAGGTGAACTCGAGTGTCAGCAGCTCAATGATGACGAACAGCAGCGCGAGCACGAGCCAGGCGATCCACATGTACTGCGTCAGATCCGGCAACATGGTGTGCTCCTTCGGCGCCCTCTTCGTGCACACTAACATTCCGTCGGCCGCACCGGCCCGTTGGTAGGGTCGGAGGATCGCCGCGACTGTGCGGGCGACCCGATCCACCGCAGGAGACCGCTCATGACCCAGCCCATTCCCGCCGGAACTCTCACCGGAAGGACGGCGCTCGTCACCGGCTCCTCGCGCGGCATCGGCGCCGACACGGCGCGCTACCTGGCCGAGGGCGGGGCGAACGTCGTCATCAACTTCCGCAACAAGGCGCCGCGGGCCGAGAAGCTCGCCGCACAGCTGCGAGAGCTGGGCGTCGAGGTGCTCGTCGTGGGCGCCGACCTCACCGACGAGGCGTCGGTCGCCGCCATGATGGCGGCCGTGGAGGAGACCTTCGGCTCCCTCGACCTGCTCGTGCTGAACGCGTCCGGCGGCATGGAGAGCGGCATGGGGGAGGACTACGCCCTCGTGCTCAACCGCGACGCGCAGCTGAACGTCCTCGACGCCGCGCTTCCCCTCCTTCCCGACGGCGGGCGCGTCGTGTTCGTCACGAGCCACCAGGCGCACTTCATCCGCACGACCCCGACGATGCCGGAGTACGAGCCGGTCGCGCTGTCCAAGCGTGCCGGCGAGGACGCGCTGCGCGAGCGCATCCCGGCGCTGGCCGAGCAGGGCGTCGGGTTCGTCGTCGTCTCCGGTGACATGATCGAGGGCACCATCACCGCTACGCTGCTCGAGCGCGCCAATCCCGGCGCGATCGCGGGGCGCCGGGAGTCGGCCGGCAAGCTCTACAACGTGTCGGAGTTCGCGGCGGAGGTCGCTCTCGCGGCGGTCGAGCCGATCCCGGCCGACAACACGCGTCTCGTCGGCGACGTGAGTTCGTTCGGCGGGGAGTGAGTCCCCGGCATCCGCCCACACCAACACAGCGCCCCGCGACCGAAAAGGTCGCGGGGCGCCGTGTTGATGTGCGTCTTACTTGCCGAACGAGAAGGCGCGGAAGATCTGGATGATGCCGAGGACGATCGCCCAGATGCCCAGCAGCCACCACAGGACGACGGCGCCCCACAGCGGCGAGAAGAGCAGCACAACGCCGGCGATGATCGAGATGATGGCGAAGAAGACCGTCCATCCCTTGGAGGGGGCGTCGCCGAGGGTCGACAGTGCCACGACACCCTCGATGATCCACATGATGCCGACGAGGATGCCGAGGAACGTGGCCAGCGCGACGGCGGTGAGGCCGAGGTTCGAGAAGGCCACGATGCCGGCGATGACGAACAGCACGCCGAGCACGATGTGCCCGATGCGCGACCAGACGCCGCTTTGCTTGCTGAAGATGCCGAGACCGGCGTACACGAGTCCGGCGATGATCGCGTAGATCGCGATGATCGCGGTCACGACCATCGCCGTCTTGCCGGGCCAGACCACGATGAGGATGCCGAGGATGACGGAGAGCACGCCACCGATACCGAGAGCGATCCGGATGCCGTTGGTGGCGGTCTTCTCGAGGGAGGGTTCAGCGGTCATGATGTCGCCCTTTCTGGTCGATTCCTGTGAAGGAGTACATCCAGAGTAGCGCCGATGCGCTCGCGCCACGCGGATTGAGGCCGGACGCGGGGGGAGTGGCCCGCCGCGGTCACCCGAGCAGGGTGACGATCAGGAGGAGGACCGGGACGCAGCCGACGGTGGTGAGGAAGACGGTGTCGCGGGCGATCGTCTCGCCGACGTCGAAGCGCTGTGCGTAGTTGAAGACGTTCTGCGCGGTCGGCAGCGCGGCGAGCACCGTGACGATGAGGACATCGTGCGGCGAGAGGTGGAAGACGAACGCGGCGACGACCCAGGCGACGAGGGGCATGGCCGCGAGCTTGAGCGCCGACGCGAGCAGGATGTCGCGGCGTCGCCCGGAGGGGCCGAGGATGCGCTGACCGTGCAGCGAGATGCCGTAGCTGATCAGCAGCACGGGCACGCAGGCGTCGGCGATGAGCTGGAGCGGATCGAGGGCGATCGGCGGGAGGCGGATGCCGGAGAGGGAGACGAGGACGCCGAGCACGGAGCCGACGACGATCGGGTTGGTGACGGTGCGCCGAAGGATCGGAATCGCGCGGCGCTGTCCGCTGGTGACCGCCTCGAAGATCGCCATCGTGACCGGGGTAAACACGAGCAGCTGCAGCAGGATCACCGGGGCGGGGTACGCGGCGCTGCCGAGCAGGTAGAGCGAGAGGGGGATGCCGATGTTGTTGGAGTTGACCTGGCCCGCCGACAGTGTTCCGATGAGGGTCTCGGCGACGCCCCGGCGCCAGACGAAGCGGGCGACGACGGCGTAGACGATGAACACGGCGACGGCTGCGATCGCGGAGACGGGCAGGAGCGCGGAGAAGAGGGTGTGCACGTCGGCCTGCGCGAGCACGACGAAGAGCAGGCACGGCGAGAGGACGAAGAAGGTGAGGCGGCTGAGCACGTGCCGCGCGTGCGGACCCAGCAGATCGATGCGTCCGAGGATCCAGCCCAGTGCGATCGCGACGCCCACCACGACGAACCCGGTGAGCGTGTCCAGCATCCTTCGAGCCTATTGCGTTCGGCCCGGACGGGAACGGCGTGGGCAGGAGACCGCCGCGCCCGTCGCAGCGGAGACCGACCGGGTAAGCGGCGTCGGGTCGGCGGGGTTCCCGGGTGTCGCGTTCCCGATTCCGGACGACGCGAAATCGATCGTCATCTCCTTCGAGTGCGACGGCAGCGACCCGTTCTCCGTCGAACTGGGGGACTCGATGGCGTTGCGCCAGTCGCCGCTGGGCGGCACCTGCGGCGAGCCGGTGGAGCTGGCGTGGCCGATCCTTCCCGCCACCGGTGAGACCTTGAGCGTCATGGTGACGGGGGAGACGGCATGGTCGGCGACTCCGACGTTCTCCACGGAGGAGTTCGCCTACGACCGTGCCCTCGAGGCCGACTGTACGGCGTTCGCGGACGTGTACAGCGCCCTGACGAACGCGGACTCTGGGTTCGTCCACTACGGAGCGTTCGATGAGACGGAGTGGCGGACGCGTGTGGATGCCGCGACGCAGGAGTTGGCTGAGCTCGCCGCGGGGTCGACCTCCGGCATCCGGGTCGAGTTGGAGAGCATGTCCACGGCGCTCACCGAGACGGACCGCGTCCCGGGTCAATCGATGGCCGGCACTGAGGACGCACTCGGGCGCGTCACCGTCGCCTGCAACGTCAATCACACCACGTTGGTGCTGTCGGCGGAGTTCGACGGCTGAACGTCCGGGGCCGAACTTCGGCGAGTGAACTGCGGCGACTGCGTCGCGTATGCGCGGCGATGCGTTCCTGTGGCGCGCCGGGTCGTCGGGTCAGAAGGGTGCGTCGCCGGTGTATGCCGGGATGAAGGCGACGGGTGGTGCGGGGGCGTCTTCGCGGTAGATCCGTCCGGTCGGCGAGGTCCATTCCAGGACCCCACCCGACAGTTGTCGGACTTTCCAGGGTGTGAACTGCTTCATCGAGTGGTGTCGTTGGCAGAGGTGGGCGAGGTTCCATAGGGCGGTGGGGCCGCCTTTGGCGGCGTCGATGGTGTGGTCGATTTCGCAGCGGATGGCGGCGCGCCGGCATCCGGGCCATCGGCAGTGCTGGTCGCGGGCTTGGAGGAAGCGGCGTTGGGGCCAGGGGGTGCGGTAGCGGTCGACGGCGAGGACGGTGCCGTCGACGGGTTCGGTGAGTATGCGCGCCCAGGTGGGGGTGTTCGCGGCGAGGCAGCGTGCGGTGTCGGCGTCGATGGGGGAGCGTCCGACGAGGTCGGCGGGTCCGTCGTCGGCGCCGAGGAGGGTGAGGGCGGGGACGATGACCTGCACGTGCGCGCGGATGGTGCCGAGGGTTCCGGGGGCGTCGCCGGTCGCGGTCGGGTCGAGGGCGGGGGCGCCGGCGAGGAGGAGGTCGGCGAACACGTCGGCTCGGACCTCGTCGATGCTGCGGCGGTCCCGCGCATCCGGATCGAGACCGGTGTGGTCGCGGGTGTCGATGATGGTCTGTGCTTGCTGGGTGAGGCGGTCGAGGATGCCGTCGCCGATGACGGTGGGGACGTCGGCGATGACCGTGGACATGCCGTCCCGTCCGGGGATGAGGCGGACTTTCCGGCCGGTCGCGGCGTCCCGGTGACGGTCGGTGAAGGAGCGTTCCGCGGTGCGTTCGGCGAGGATCTCCAGCCCGGGGCGGACACGGTTCGGGGTGTCGTGCAGGCACCGTTCGATTGCTGCGGCTTCGTACTCGCCGCGCCGTGACACCGGGACGACCGTTCCGGCGTCGACGATCGCGCGGACGTGTCCGCGGGTGATCCGCCCGGCCTCCCACGCCGCGAGAGCGGCCGGGTATCCCTCCACGATCAGGCGGGCCTCACCGATCCGGGTCTGCATCGTCCGATCGGTGACCCGCGCGGCCCCGCCGAGCTCCGCCGCGATCGACCGCAACGCCATGTCATGCACCCGCACCGTGTCGCGGGAGCCGGCGGCCTGCTTCTCCGCGAGCCGGCCCGCACGCGCGAGCGCGCGCATCTCGGCGACTTGCGCGGCCGTCAGCTGCGCCTGCACCGCCTCGACATCCGCGACGATCTCCGCGAGCACGGCGATGTCACCATCACTGCTCGGGACCGACGCGAACACCTCTTCCATACCACCCATTGTGACGAGGGCCTCCGACATCGACGGGCCGATCGGAGGCGCCCGATGGCGGTGGGTGATCCTCACGCGATGCCGTCGTCCCACATGATGCGACGCAGGTGGGTAACGCTGATAATGCACATTATGTCAGCTCAGTAAATCCAGAACTTGCAGGAATTGCAGGATCTGGAGAACCGGCTAATCCCCTTCCCCGCTTGCATTAATCGCGCTTGACCAGGAATTACTCCGTTCTCGGGCGCCTCACGCATCCAGCAACGCCGGTCGGAATTCAACTGGTGACGATCCCTTTGGATTTACCCTCTGATCTGGTTTTCCGGATCCACCCATTGCGATTTCTGCAGGAATCCTGCAATATTCGCAGGCGAGGCGGTGGTGTCCGATGGTGGGTTCTGATGGCGGCGGGACGCTTTCATTCCTGCCTGTTCCCGGGGCTGCTCCAGACCCTGACGTCTTCCTCGAAGAGGTTCTTGACGCGTGGGCGGCGTCGTTGTGCTCGCGCGGCATCAAGGCAGGCTACGTGCGCACGAGTCGTTCGGTGGTGTTCCGCCTGTGTGACTCGGCGGGCAAGTTCCCCTGGGAGTGGAACGTGGGCGACGCGACCGACTGGTTCGATCATCTTCGTTCGGTTCGAGGGTTGGCACAGTCCACGCTGCGCGCGTATCAGGGCATGATCGAGGCATTCTGCGACTTCGCGACGAGCCCGGCGTACGACTGGAGCGTGCGCTCGGCTCAGATGTTCGGCCAGGTTTTCTCGCAGGTCGTCAACGAATTCAACCGGATCACGCACTCACAGACCAACGAGGCCAAACCCGAGAAGCGGGCATTCACTGAGGACGAGCTCCAGCAGCTCTTCGACCTCCTCGACGTGGAGTACGTGCGCGTGCTCGAGTCCGGGCGCAGCGGCGCCCTGACGGTGCTCAGAGACGCCGCGGCCTGCAAGATCGCGTACGGGTGGGGGCTCCGCGTCACCGAGGTCCGGCGGCTGCAGATCGTTGACTTCTCCGCGAACGCTCGCACACCCTACTTCGGCGACTTCGGCAACCTGCACGTGCGATTCGGGAAGGCGAAGGCCGGCCAGGTGTTCAAGCCGCGAAACGTGCTGACGGTGTGGCAGTGGGCCGCCGAGGTCGCCGAGGACTGGACGAACAACGTCCTCCCCCGCTACGGCGAACCGCTCACTGATCTGTTTCCCACCAACACAGGCAGCGTGGTGTCGGCGAACCACCTCTGGCAACGGATCAGCGATTGCGTCGACGAGCTTGGCTTTCCTCCGGGACTCGATTTCCACTCGCTGCGCCGTTCGTATGCGACGCATCTGCTCACGTCCTATCGGTACGACATCAAGTTCATCCAGATGCAGCTCGGACACGAGCACGCTGCGACAACGTCGATCTACACCCTCCCGGCGGCCGATTTCCAGATCGCCGAGCTCGCCCGAGTGCACCGGGAGATGCTCGAGGCGACCGGCACCGCGGTCGCCTTGCCGAAGCGAAAGCTCAGGCTTCCGCCGCGGCCGCCGCTCCCACCCAACCGCAAGAAGAATCGGGGCGCATCATGAGACGCGAGATCGAGTACCAGTGGCGAATCCGCGAGCTGATGGCCAGACAGCACATCACCAGCAGCACCCAGCTCGTCGAACCGCTTCGCGAGCGAGGAATCACATTGTCGGCCTCGCAGGTCTACCGCTTGGTGGCACAGGACCCGGAACGGATCGCGTTCAAGGTTCTCGTGGCGCTGTGCGACATCCTGCATTGCGAGGTGAACGATCTAGTGACCTTCACCGCGGCAGACGCCCGCACCATCCGCCAGAAGCGCGTCGCGAACGGCGATCCAGGCGTTCCCGACCTGCGCAACTACCGGCCCGTCCGCGCCCGCGTCACCCGAGACGATGGCTAGACCCCGCGAGTACGGCCGCGTCCGGCCGGCTACGTTGAACTCGCTCACACCGCCGGAGCCACGCGGGCGACCACGATCCGAGGGCGAGAAGCACTGCGACCGGTGCGGGCGCATGAGCGCCAAGATTCGCGTCCGCTGGCCGGATGGAGCGATCTGCGGCATCTGCTTCAGGGAAGCGGCCCACACGTACGGGGTGTGCGCGGGCTGCGGCGACGACCGCCTGCTCCCGGGCCGCGACGAGCACGCCAAGCCGATCTGCCGAGACTGCGCCGGCATCACGACCAACATGACCTGCGGCAGGTGCGGCGTCGAAGCCGAGCGGTTCCGCAACGGCCAATGTGCCCGCTGCGTCATCGAGGCCGACCTGACCGAGCTCCTCAAGCCCACCACTCCCCCAGATCTACGCATCAAACGACTGATCCAAGTGTTCGTCGAGTCAACACGGCCTGAGAGCATCTACACCTGGATGCGAGGCGAGAAGGCCCACGAGTTGCTCAGGAAGATCGGCGACAGAGAACTCGACCTCACCCCGGAGGCGTTCAACGCATTGCCGCGCGGGCATTCGGTGGAGCACCTTCGTGAAATCCTCATCCACAACCGCCTCATGGTCGCCCCCGCGGATCGGCACCTGGCGATCTTCGAAGGCTGGGTCGACGCCCGCCTACGTGAGCTGCAGCCCCATCCTGACGTGGCGTCGATCATCGAGCAGTACGCCCGGTGGCATCACCTGAACCGGCTACGTGAGCGCGTCGGCGTCGCGAACATGGACATCGCCTGCCGGAACGCACGACAGCAGATCACTGAGGCTGGCAAGTTCCTCATCTGGGTCGAACAGGCCCGGGAGCGAACCGTCGCCACATTCCACCAGGAAGACATCGACGCCTACCTGGATGGTGCGGTCACGACACGTTTCCAAATCAAGCACTTCATCGGCTGGTTCGCGCGCGGTCGTGGCGGATCACGGAAGCTCTACGTCCCGCCGCGCAAGGCGATCACCCTGCCCACACTCACGCAGGCGCAGCGCATCCAAGCGATCCGCAACGCGGTCGAGTTCGAACAAGTCGCGCTCAGCACCAGAGTCGCCGCACTCATCCACCTCCTTTGGGCGACACCGCTCACCCGCATCGTCAGACTCACAGCGGATCAGCTCGAGCTACGCCCGGACGGCATGTTCATCCGGCTCGGTGTGAACGTGAGCGAGATCCCCGAACCTCTCGCGCCCATGTTCTGGCGACAGCTCGAGGACCGCGACGGAATGACCACGAACACCGGCACCGACTGGCTGTTCCCGGGTTACCGTGCCGGCCGGCACCTGTCAGTTCCCACCCTGCAGCAGCGGCTCAACACGCTGGGTATCGACCCGCAGCGCACCCGGAACACGACCTTGAAACAGCTCACCGCACTCATCGACGTAGCGTCGCTTTCCGATTTGCTCGGGTATTCGCCGAAGACCCTCGCTCAGCATGCCGAGCGATCCGGATCCCACATGGCGCGGTACGTCGACGCGAAACAGCACGCCCATCGACCTTGACCCCAGCTGAGACCTAGGCGCCCGACTGAGCGAGCTCGCTGCCTGCCGGTGAGGAGGCCCGGCGAGCACCAAGCCAGGCAAGGGCCGCGGCAGCGGTGCCGATTGCGGCGAGGACGAGGGCCACAGCCGGGAGACCGAGCAGAGCACCGAGCGTGCCCGCCAAGGGGTACGTGATGATGAAGCACGCATGCGACAGCGAGAACTGCGCAGCGAACACCGCCGGGCGAGTCCCCACGTCGGATGCCCGCCGAAGCAGTCGAGCCGACGGTGTGAGCAGCAACGAGGTCGCCGCGCCGAGGTAGAACCACGTCGCGATGAGCGCGCCCCATGTTCCAGTCGACGCAGGCATCCCGATGAAGATGGCCGCCGCGACCAACCCAACCGGAAGCGCAATAGCGCCGGCGAGCATGACCTTGAGATCACGGATCCGGTCGAGCACCTTCGGCAGCCCGAGCGCCACGACCATGGACCCGGCGCCGTAGGCGGCCAAGAGGAGCGCGACATCGGTCTGGGGCCGCCCGAGGAGCCCCTGCACGAGCACCACGGTGTTCACGATGACCATCGCCGTCGAGGTCGCCACGACGAGGTTCATCGCGAGCAGGCTCCGCAACTCCGGCGTCCGCCAGAACACGCGCACCCCGCTGGTCAGCCGTTCGAAGAAGGGAGCCGGTTCGGCAGGGGCGATCTTCGGGAACTTGGTCGCGATCACGAGCGCCGCGGACCCGATGAAGCCGAGGAAGGTGCCGACGAAAAGGTTGTTGTAGGTGATGACCGTCAGCAGCGCCGCAGCGAGCATCGGACTCACCAACGCTTCGAGGTCGTACGCGAGACGTGACAGGGACAAGGCCCGCGTGTACTGCCCCTCGTCAGGGAGCACTTCCGGAATCACCGCCTGGAAGGCGGGCGTGAACGTCGCTGACGCGGCCTGCAAGACGAAGATGAGGATGAAGATCTGCCACGCTTCGGTAACGAACGGGAGACTGATCGCGACCGCAGCACGAAGCACATCAGCTGCGATGAGGACGTGCTTGCGCGGCAGGTGACCAGTGAGCGCAGCGACTACCGGGGCGACGCCGACGTACGCCAGCATCTTGATCGTGAGCGCTGTGCCGAGAACGACGCCGGCGTCACCACCGGCGATGTCGAACGCGAGCAACCCGAGCGCAATCGTCAGTAGCCCCGTGCCAAGGAGAGCGACGACCTGAGCGCAGAAGAGCTTCGCGTACGACGGGCTCCGGAGAACCTCAAGCACCAGTGATGCTCCTCACCGGCGCAGCGGCCGGCATCGCAGCGCGATGGTGCGCCGGGTTCTGATCGAGCGCGTGCTCGGCCTGGAAGATGGCGTCGGCGACCAGCTGACGAGCGTGCTCATTCGCGAGCCGATAGAACACCCGAGTGCCCTCCTGCCGAGTCGCCACGATCCGAGCCAGGCGCAGCTTCGCGAGGTGCTGCGAAACGGCCGCCGGAGACTTGTCGACGATGTCCGCGAGATGGTTGACCGACAGCTCCTCATCGCGCAACGCGAGGATGATCCGAATGCGAGTGGCATCCGCGAGCATCGAGAACACCTCGACGGCGAGCTCAACGTACTGACTATCCGGCGACAGCCCACATTTGTTATCTGCATTCATACGCAAATAGTTGCATTAACGACGCCAAACCGCCAATCCAGGCGGACAAGTCAGAGAGTTCTGGAAGAACGAGTAACTGACTTCACCATCAAGGTGGGAAAGCCCCCTCCCTGAGCCTCCCCTCACGCCGAGTGGGCTCGTTCCCGCCGAAAGGGTCTGCTTCCGGCGTCGATACGGGGCGCGCTCGGCGACAACGGGCGCACTCGGTGACCGCCGAGCACGCTGAGCGGTGCTGTCAGCGCGCGCGGCGCGTCCACACGTAATGCGCGTCGCGGCGTCGACCTGACAGCGCCGGTGCGGCCCGGCATCCGTACCGCGGGTAGCCTTGGAGGGGTGCGCCTGACCAGATCCTCCCCCGGACCGAACTGGCAGGCATGGTTCATCTGGGGCGTCGGGGTCACGGCGTACATGCTCGCCGTCGTCAACCGCAGCTCGCTGTCGGCGGTCGGCGTCGACACGGCGGAGCGGTTCGGCGCGGATGCCGCGACCCTGTCGATGTTCGCGGTGGTCCAGCTCGCGGTCTACGGCGGCATGCAGATCCCCGTCGGCCTGCTCCTCGACCGCTACGGCGCCCGCCCGATCATGGCGATCGGCATGGTGCTGATGGCGCTCGGCCAGCTCACGCTCGCCTTCTCCCCCAGTGTCGGCGTCGCCATCTTCGCGCGCACGCTCCTCGGCGCCGGCGACGCGGCCGTGTTCCCGGGCGTGCTGCGCCTCATCGCCACGTGGTTCCCCACCCAGCGCGGTCCGCTGATGAGCCAGTTGACGGGGCTCGTCGGCCAGGCCGGCCAGCTGCTCGCCCTGGCTCCGCTGGCCGCCCTCCTGCACGCCACGAGCTGGGAGATCGTCTTCGGCGGCATCGCGGGCCTGTGCGTGCTGTTCGCCATCCTCGTGTTCGTGTTCATCCGCAACCACCCGCCCCAGCTCGGCGCTGACGTCACCGTCGACACGAACACCGGTGCCATCCGCGTCGTGCGTTCGTCGATGGACACCGGCGTCGGCATCCGCGCCGCCTGGGCCCATCCGGGCACACGTCTCGCCTTCTGGTCGCACTTCACGACGCCCTTCGCCGGCACGGCCTTCGTGCTGCTGTGGGGCATGCCCTTCCTCACGGCGGGTGAGGGCCTGGCCAAAACGCAGGCCGCGGCGGTGCTGTCGACCTACGTCCTGATCAGCATGGTGCTCGGCCCCGTCATGGGCGACCTGTCGCGCCGCATCCCGCACCTGCGCTCACGCGCGCTCGTCCTGCCGGCGATCGCGACGCAGTTCGTCGTGTGGATCGCCGTCATCGCCTGGCCCGGACCCGCCCCCCTGTGGCTGCTGTACGTGCTGGCGTTCGGGCTCGCGATGGGCGGCCCGGCGTCGATGATCGCCTTCGACCACGCGCGCACCCACAACCCCGCGCACCGCCTATCGACGGCGACGGGCATCACCAACGTCGGCGGATTCCTCGCCGCCCTCATCGCGATCTTCGCGATCGGCCTCGCGCTGGACCTGCAGGGCGCGGGCACGCCCGACACCTACCGCCTCGATGCGTTCCGCATCGCCTTCCTCACGATGGTGCCGCTGTGGGTGCTCGGCTGGACCTTCATCGTGATCGAGCGCCGCAAGACACGGGTGCTGCTCGGCATGGATCAGCCGCGGACGCCTCGCCGCGACCGCTGACCGACTCTCAGACGGTGCCGTCGCCCGAGGTGCGCGACTCGGTGCGGGTGACCCGCTCCCCCACGGCGGGGTCGACCGTCCGCGTCACCTGCTCGGTGGAGCGGCGGCGGAACAGGAAGACCAGGCCCAGTAGCAACACGACCGCACCCGCGGCCATCATGATGTAGCCGATCATGTCGAGATCGACGAATTGACTCGTGTCGACGTTGATCGCGAACACGAGGATCGCTCCGATAACGATGAGGGCGATTCCAGCACCGATGCTCATGAGTGGGATTCCTTCCCGGGTCGGGTCTGAGGGTCATCCGACATCTTGGCGGACCGCGGCCCATGCCGCCCACACCCTTGACAGACGGATGCCGGGTGTGCTGGTCCTGGATCCGTGCGGCGCGGTCAGCGCGGGGAGACCTCGATCCACTGACCGCCGAACTTCGGCTCGCGGCCGTCGCCCGAGGAGGTGCCGGTGAGGCGGCGACGGAACCACGGCCCCAGGTGCTCGCGGAAGTACTCGCCGCGGGCGAGGCGCACGGCATCCGGCAGTTCCGGCAGCGACCACCACCCCTCCGGAACCCGCTGCCCGAGCGCCTCGAGCACGCGTGCGGCGACGCGATGGTGACCGCGCGCGTTCATGTGCAGGCGGTCCTCCGACCAGTACGACGGGTCGGACAGCTCGACGTCGGGCCAGTTGAGGGCGCGCACGACATCATCCCGCTCCCCCATCCGCGCCACGACGGCCGCGGACATCAGGTCGCCGCGCCGCTGGATCACGCGGCTCAGCGGCAGCTGCGCCGAGGGGTTCGCACCCGACAGCAGGATGAGCTGCACACCCTCCTCCTCGCAGCGGCGCAGCACCTGGCTGAACGCGTCTGCGATGTGCGAGATCGACGTCCGGGGGCGCAGCATGTCGTTGCCGCCGCCGTTGAACGACAGGTGGGTCGGCTTCAGCGCCAGCGCCGGCTCGAGCTGCTGCTCGACGATCGGCCATACGAGCTTGCCCCGGATCGCGAGGTTGGCGTACTGGATCGGCTCGCCCAGTGAGTCCGCCCAGCCGGCGGCGGTGAGGTCGGCCCAGCCCCGCACGACCCCGTCGGGAAGCTCATCGCCGACGCCCTCGGTGAACGAGTCGCCGATCGCGACGAAGCGTACGGATGCCATCCCCCCAGCCTATGACCGACGGCGCGACCGTCCCGACGGCCCGACCGTCCCGACACGGCTCAGCGATCGTCGAGGGCGGCACCGCGGTGTTCGGCGAGACCCCACGCGGCGGCCGCGGCGAGCACGAAGAAGGCGGCGAAGATCACGAACAGCAGCGGCGCACCGCCCGCGGCCAGCAGCGGCGGGACGCTCAGCGGGGCGACGATCGAGGCGATACGCCCGACGCCGGCGGCCCAGCCCGCCCCCGTGCCGCGCAGCGACGTCGGGTAGGTCTCGGGCGTCACGGCGTACAGCGCGCCCCACGCGCCGAGATTGAAGAACGACAGGGCCATGCCCGTCGCGATGATCGCGCCCTCGCCGGACGCCGTGCCGAACAGGACCGCGGCGATCGCCGAGCCGGCGAGGAACACCGAGAGCGTCGCGCGGCGTCCCCACACTTCGATGAGCCACGCCGCGACGGCGTAGCCGGGCAGTTGAGCGAGGGTGATGATGAGCGTGAACCCGAAGGACTTCACGAGGTCGTATCCCTGGGCGAACAGGATCGTCGGGATCCAGATGAAGGCCCCGTAGTACGCGAAGTTGACGCAGAACCACACCGTCCACAGCGCGGCCGTGCGCACCCGGAGCTCGGCGGACCACAGCCTCGCGAGACGCTGACGCGCCGACGTCGCTGCCGGTGCGGGCGCCGCCGGGAGGGCCGGAGCAGCCGGCGCTGTGCGGTGCCGACGGCTCTCACCCAGCGCCGGCGAGGACTCGAACCCGGCCACGACCTCGGACGCTTCGGCGTCACGACCCCGCTGCGCGAGCCACCGCGGCGACTCGGGCAGCCCCCACCGCACGATCAGGGCGTACAGGGCGGGGATCGCCCCCAGCGCGAACGCCCACCGCCACCCGTCGGCCGAGGCGGGGATCACGAAGAACCCGATGAGCGCCGCCGCGGTCCACCCGATCGCCCAGAACGCCTCGAGGATCACGATGAGCCGCCCGCGCATGCGCGCCGGCGCCAGTTCGCTGACATAGGTGCTCGCCACCGGCAGCTCCGCGCCGAGCCCGAGACCGACCACGACACGCAGCGCGATGAGCGCCGCCACGCCGCCGGCGAGGGCGCTGGCGCCGGTGGCGAGGCCGTAGACGAGCAGGGTGAGGGCGAACACCGAGCGGCGTCCGAACCGGTCGGCCAGCAGGCCCCCGAGGCTCGCCCCGACCGCCATCCCCACGAAGCCCGCCGACGCGATCCACGACGCCTGCTCCCCCGTCAGCGACCACTGGGCGATGAGCGCCGTCAGCACGAACGAGACCAGCCCGACGTCCATCGCGTCCAGCGCCCATCCGAGCCCCGATCCGGTCAGCACCTTCAGGTGCCGACGCGTGAACGGGAGGGCGTCCAGGCGCGCGGCGACCGAGGCGTCCGGCGCGGTGGTGGCGGCATCCGTCATGCCTGAATGCTACTCAGGATGCCGCGAGCATCTCCCGCACCATCGGCGCGACCCGCGTGCCGTACAGCTCGATCGACCGCAGCATCCTGCCGTGCGAGAGGGTGCCGTTGGCGTACTTCAGGTCGAACCGCTCGGCCCCGAGCGTCTTCACCGTCTGCGCGATCTTCCGCGCCACCGTCTCGGGCGATCCGGCGTAGATCGCGCCCTCGGGACCGACGTCCTGCTGGAACTGCAGGCGGCTGTACGGCGGCCAGCCCCGCTCCGCGCCGATCGCGTTGCGGTTCGCCTCCATCGCGGGGTACAGCTCGTCCCACGCCTGGGCGTCGGTGTCGGCGATGTGTCCGGGTGAGTGCACGCCCACCGGCATCCGCTCGTGTCCGAAGGACTCGAGCGACCGGTGGTACAGGTCGACGTACGGGCGGAAGCGCGCCGCCGAGCCGCCGATGATCGCCAGCATGAGGCCGTAGCCGTATCGGGCCGTGCGCACGACAGACTCGGGTGATCCGCCGACCCCGACCCACGCGGTGATGCCGTGCTCCGTCTTCGGGTACACGTCGGCGGCATCCAGCGACGCGCGGGTCGTGCCCTGCCAGGTGACCGGCTGCTCGCGCAGCAGCTGCGAGAACAGGTCGAGCTTCTCCTCGAACAGCACGTCGTAGTCGCGCAGGTCGTAGCCGAACAGCGGGAACGACTCGATGAACGACCCGCGCCCGAGGATGACCTCGGCGCGCCCGCGCGAGATCGCGTCGAGCGTCGCGAACCGCTCGTACAGGCGCACGGGGTCGTCGCTGGAGAGCACCGTGACAGCCGTCCCGAGATGGATCCTCTCGGTGCGTGCCGCCGCTGCGGCCAGCACGATCTCGGGGCTGGACACCGCGAACTCGTGCCGGTGGTGTTCCCCGACCCCGAAGAACGACAGCCCTACTTCGTCGGCCACGACCGCCTGATCGACGATGTCCCGGATGGTCTGCGCGTCGCTGAGACGTTCGCCGTCCTCGCCGATCGTGATGTCGCCGAAGGTGTCGAGCCCGAGTTCTACTTCATGCATGTGAATGCAAACTCCGTCCCATCCCCCGGCATTCCCGCCTCCGTCGTGGACATCGACGGGCGATCTCAGCCCTGCGCGAGCGCCATGCGCAGGGTGTCGAGCCCGACACCGCCGAGGCGCAGCGCCCGCATGTGGAAGCGCTTGATGTCGAAGGCATCGCCCTCGCGCTCGGCGGTCTCGTCGCGGATCTGTTCCCAGATCCGCTGGCCGACCTTGTACGACGGTGCCTGTCCCGGCCAGCCGAGGTAGCGGTTGACCTCGAACTGGATGAACTCGTCCGACATGTTGACGTTGCGCCGCATGAACTCCAGCGCGAAGTCGGCGTCCCAGATGCCCTGCCCGTCGGGACGCGGCTTGCCGAGGTGCACGCCGATGTCGAGCACGACGCGCGCGGCGCGCATGCGCTGCCCGTCGAGCATGCCCAGCCGGTCGGCGGGGTCGTCGAGGTAGCCGAGCTGCTCCATGAGACGCTCGGCGTACAGCGCCCAACCCTCGGCGTGGCCGCTCGAGCCCGCCAGCAGCCGTCGCCACGAGTTCAGCTCGGCGCGGTTGTAGACCGCCTGCGCGATCTGCAGGTGGTGACCGGGAACGCCCTCGTGGTAGACGGTCGTGAGTTCGCGCCAGGTGTCGAACGAGTCGACGCCCTCCGGCACCGACCACCACATCCGGCCCGGGCGCGAGAAGTCGTCGGTCGGGCCGGTGTAGTAGATGCCGCCCTCGTTGGTCGGGGCGATCATGCACTCCAGGCGCCGGATCGGCTCGGGGATGTCGAAGTGCGTCTTCCCGAGTTCCGCGACGGCGCGGTCGCTCGTCGCCTGCATCCACTCCTGCAGCGCGACGGTGCCGTGGAGCTTGCGGCTCTCGTCGTTCTCGAGGAACGCCACAGCCTCTTCGACGGTCGCGCCCGGGAGGATCTCGTTCGCGATCGCCTCCTGCTCGGCGACCATGCGCGCGAGCTCCTCCAGGCCCCACTCGTACGTCTCGTCGAGGTCGATCTCGGCGCCGAGGAACACCCGCGAGTGCAGCTGATACAGCTCACGGCCCACGGCGTCGGTGGCGGATGCCGCGGGTGCGAGCTCGGTGCGCAGGAAGTCGGCCAGTTCGTCGTAGGCGACGCGTGCGGCGCCGGCGTGGTCGGCGAGCGTCTTCGCGAGCGACGCCGGCAGACCCCCCTCGGCGGGGGCCGCGTCGGCGGCGAACGTCGCGAAGAAGCCGTTGTCGGCGGTGTAGCGGGCGATCTGTCCGATCACCTCCGTCACCTGACGGCGCGCCGGGACGACACCGGTCGCGATCCCCTCCCGCAGCGTCTCGACGTACCCGCCGATCGCGGCGGGAACGGCGGCGAGACGGTCGGCGATGACCGACCAGTCCTCGATCGTGTCGGTCGGCATGAGGTCGAAGACGTTGCGCAGCTCCTGCGCGGGCGACGCGATGACGTTGACATCGCGCAGGTGCGCCCCGGCCTCGTGCAGCGCGATCTCGAGCTCGAGGTCGCCGGAGAGGTCGGCCTTCGTGACGAGGTCGACGTCGTCGACGGGCTCCGCCTCGCGCAGGGCGGCCAGCGCGGAGGTCGCCGCCGCAAGGCGCGCGGCGCGTCCGGCGGGTGACAGGTCGTCGAGCCGGTGGTTGTGCTCGAACCGGCCGATGTAGGTGGCGAGGCCCGGTGAGAGCTCCGCGGACGTGTCGACCCACGCCTCGGCGATCCGGTCGATCGGCGTGGGGGTGCGCTGGGTGTCGGTCATCCTTCGAGCCTAATCCCGCGCGGGCTGACACTCGGTGTCACCGGCTCAGTGACCGGCGACATCCCAGTTCTCGCCGCGGCCGATCTGCACGTCCAGGGGAACCGACAGCTCGGCGGCGTCGCCCATCCGGTCGTGGACGATCTGCTCCACGGCATCCCACTCTCCCGGCGCGACCTCCACGACGAGCTCGTCGTGGATCTGCAGCAGGATGCGCGAGCGCAGCTCGCGTCGGCGCAGCTCGTCGTGGATGCGGAACAGCGCGATCTTCATGATGTCGGCGGCGCTGCCCTGGATCGGCGCGTTCAGCGCCGCGCGTTCGGCGTTCTCGCGCAGCACGCGGTTGGGGCTGGCGAGGTCGGGGAACGGCCGCCGCCGCCCGAAGATCGTCTCGGTGTACCCGTCGATGCGGGCCTGGGCCACCGAGGAGCGCAGATAGTCGCGCACGGCGCCGAACCGGGCGAAGTACTCGGTCATCAGGAGCTTCGCCTCGGATTGTTCGATGCGCAGCTGCTTGGACAGGCCGAACGCGCTCAGACCGTAGACGAGACCGTAGCTCATCGCCTTGACCTTCGTCCGCATCGCCGGTGTGACGTCGGCCGGGTCGACGCCGAACACGCGGGCGCCGACGAAGCGGTGCAGGTCCTCGCCGGAGTTGAACGCCTCGATGAGTCCCGCGTCGCCGGACAGGTGCGCCATGATGCGCATCTCGATCTGCGAGTAGTCGGCCGTCAGCAGCGTGTCGTACCCCTCGCCGACCTCGAAGGCGGCGCGGATGCGGCGGGACTCCTCGTTGCGGATGGGGATGTTCTGCAGGTTGGGGTCGGTGCTCGACAGCCGGCCGGTCTGACTGCCGGTCTGGACGTACGTGGTGTGGATGCGCCCGTCCGCGCCGATGGCGCGGTCGTTGCCGATCGCGGTGTCGAGGGATTCGATGATCTGACGGAGCTTCGTGGCTTCGCGGTGCTGCAGCAGCAGATCGAGGAAGGGGTGCGGGTTCGACTCCTGCAGGTCCGCGAGGACCGCGGCATCCGTCGAGTACCCCGTCTTCGTCTTGCGCGTCTTCGGCAGTTCGAGCTGTTCGAAGAGCACCTCCTGCAGCTGCTTGGGCGACCCGAGGTTCACCTCGCGACCGATCTCCGCATACGCCAGCTGCGCGACGGCGTCGGCGCGGGCGCCCAGCTCGGCGGAGAAACCCGACAGCTTCTCGTGCGAGACGGCGACGCCGGCCAGCTCCATGTCGGCGAGGGTGTCGAGCGTCGGCAGTTCGATGTCGCTCAGCACCGCGGCGACGGATGCCGGCAGCTCGCCGCGCATGGCCTCGGTCACCCGCAGGATGTACCAGGACAGCTGACCGGGGGTCGCGCCCTCGGTCTCGGGGACGAGCTGGGTGGGGTCGGCCTCGGGCAGCTTCTCGTCCAGGTAGCGGTCGACGAGGTCGCCGAGGCGCTTGTCGGGGAAGCTCGGCCGCAGCAGCCAGCCCGCGAGGATCGGGTCGAAGACGAGCCCGCGCAGGCGCACGCCCGCCCGGCGGAGCGCCTTGACCTGCGGCTTCGCGTCGGCGAGAACCTTCGGACTCTCGCTCTCGAGCCACGGGCCGAGCGCTGCGGCGGTCTCCTCGCTCCATCGCGACTCCACTGCGGCGTCGGCGGTCGCCAGGCCGATGCGCGCCGGCATCCCTCCGTCGATGGTGACGGTGACGGCCACCTCGGTCTCGCCGGCCGCGGCGAGCCAGGCCGTGAGACCCGGCGCGTCGAGCTCGGTGGGCACGGGGGCCGCCACCGCCGGCGCGGCGCTCGCGGCCGCCGTCTCGGCGTCGACGCCGACCGCATCGAACACGCGCGGCAGCAGGGTGCGGAACTCGAGTCGGGCGAAGATGTCGCGCACCGCCTGCGCGTCGATCGGCTGCACGGCGAGGTCGGCGGGGCCGATGCCGAGATCCACGTCGCGCAGCAGCGCGTTCAGCGAGCGGTTGCGGCGCACGTCGTCGAGGTGCTCGCGCAGGTTCCCGCCGACCACGCCGGTGATCTTGTCGGCGTTGTCGAGCAGGGCGTCGAGGGAACCCCACTGCGTGATCCACTTGACGGCCGTCTTCTCACCCACCTTCGGCACGCCCGGCAGGTTGTCGCTCGTCTCCCCCACCAGCGCGGCGATGTCGGGGTAGTTCGCCGGCGGCAGGCCGTACTTCTCCACCACGGCATCGGGCGTGTAGCGCTTGAGCTGCGACACGCCCTGCACACTGGGGTACAGCAGAGTGACGTCATCGGTGACGAGCTGGATCGTGTCGCGGTCGCCCGAGCAGACGAGCACGTCGAACCCCTGCGCGGCGCCCTGCGTCGCGAGGGTCGCCAGGATGTCGTCGGCCTCGATGCCCTCCTGCGTCAGCACCGGGACGTTCATCGCGGCCAGGCACTCCTGCAGCAGCGGGATCTGTCCCTTGAACTCGGCGGGCGACTCCGACCGGTTCGCCTTGTACTCGGCGTACTGGTCGGTGCGGAACGAGTGCCGTGAGGTGTCGAAGGCGACCGCGAGATGAGTCGGCTGCTCGGCCTTGACGAGGTTGACGAACATCGACAGGAACCCGTAGATGCCGTTGGTGTGCTGGCCGTCCTTCGTCGTGAAATTGTCGACGGGAAGGGCGAAGAAGGCGCGATAGGCCAGCGAATGGCCGTCCACGACGAGGAGGGTAGGCTTTGCGGAGTCCGTCACCCTGCAAGCCTAGACGCGGGCGCGGACACACCCCCGAACCGAGCGCATCCCGAAGGTGGACGATGACCGCTGAGCACTCCCTCGCCGACGACGACGGAATGGACTGGATCCGCCGCCGCGGCATGGGCGCCCTCGCCGAGAAGATGGGCATCGAGTTCACCGAGTTCACGATCGACCGGGCGGTGGCCACGATGCCCGTCGAGGGCAACACCCAGCCGGTGGGGCTGCTGCACGGCGGGGCGTACGTCGTGCTCGGCGAGTCGCTGGGATCGATGGCCGCGAACCTCCACGCCGGCCCGGAGCGCCTGGCCGTGGGCGTCGACATCAACGCGACGCACACCCGCTCCGCGACGAGCGGCATCGTGACGGGCGTCTGCACGCCGGTGCACCTCGGCCGCAGCATGACCGTGCACGAGATCGCCGTCACCGACGATCAGGGGCGCCGGTGCTCGACGATCCGCATCACGAACATGATCAAGGACCGCTGAGCGCGTCCTGCGGGCGGATGCCGCCGGTCAGGACTTCTTGGGCGAGAGCTGCTCGATGATCGCCTTGGCGACGTCCTGCATGGTCAGGCGCCGGTCCATCGACGCCTTCTGGATCCAGCGGAACGCCTCGGGCTCGGACAGGCCCATCTTCTCGTTCAGCAGGCCCTTGGCCCGGTCGACGAGCTTGCGCGTCTCGAAGCGCTCGACCATGTCGGCGACCTCGGCCTCGAGCATGATGATCTGCTCGTAGCGGGCCAGGGCGATCTCGATCGCCGGCAGCAGGTCGTTCGGCGTGAAGGGCTTGACGACGTACGCGAGGGCGCCGGCTTCGCTCGCGCGCTCGACGAGCTCCTTCTGGCTGAATGCCGTCAGCAGCACGACGGGGGCGATGTGGCTCTTGCTGAGCTTCTCGGCCGCGCTGATGCCGTCCAGCACCGGCATCTTCACGTCCATGATGACGAGGTCCGGGCGCAGTTCGGTCGCCAGCGCCACGGCGGTCTCACCGTCACCGGCCTCTCCCACCACGTCGAACCCGTTGTCGCGGAGGATCTCCACGATGTCGAGGCGGATCAGCGACTCGTCCTCGGCGACGACGACGCGTCGCGGGGCCGATGCCGTGGAGGATGCCGGGGCCGTGCTCTGTTCCTGCTCAGTCACCTTTAGATCCTACGGTATGGTCAATCCCGGACGCGCGAGCAACCCTCGCGCGGGCCGGTGTGGCGGAATGGCAGACGCGACCGACTCAAACTCGGTTGCCCGAAAGGGCGTGTGGGTTCGACTCCCACCACCGGCACGAGCGTGACGAAACGCCGAAGGGCGGATGCGGGGTCTCCCCCGGCATCCGCCCTTCGTCCGCTGCGGCCGCTACTTCTCGGCCTGGTAGATCGGCGCCTTGCCGTGGGCGGCGTCGCCGATCTTGTGCACGCGGATGTCGTTGGTCGACCCGATGATTCCGGGAGGCGAACCCGAGATCACGACGACCTTGTCGCCTTCCTTCGCGAGTCCCTGGCCGAGGAAGAACTCGTCGACCTGGATGAACATGAGGTCCGTGTGCGCGACGTGCTCGACGAGCGTCGACTGCACGCCCCACGTGAGCGCCATACGACGGCGGATCGCGGGGTCGACCGCGAACGCCATCATCGGGATGCCCGGGCGCAGGCGCGACATGCGACGCGCTGTATCGCCCGACTCGGTGAAGATGCAGATGAACTTCGCCCCGACGAACTCGGCGACCTCGTTCGCGGCCAGCGTGATGATGCCACCCTGCGTGCGGGGCTTCGCGCTGATCGGGCGGATGCGCTCGAGGCCGTGGTCTTCCGTCGATTCGACGATGCGGGCCATCGTCTGGACCGTGATGACGGGGTACTCGCCGACACTCGTCTCGCCCGACAGCATGACCGCGTCCGTGCCGTCGAGGACGGCGTTGGCGACGTCGGACGCCTCAGCACGCGTAGGCACGGGGGAGTGGATCATCGACTCGAGCATCTGCGTCGCGACGATGACCGGCTTCGCCATGCGGCGGCAGAGCTCGACAGCCTCCTTCTGCACGATCGGGACGACTTCGAGCGGCAGTTCGACGGCGAGGTCGCCGCGGGCGACCATGATGCCGTCGAAGGCGTCGATGATCTCCTCGAGGTTGTCGACGGCCTGCGGCTTCTCGATCTTGGCGATGACGGGGACCTTGCGACCCTCCTCCGCCATGATCTCGTGCACGCGCGTGACGTCGGCGGCGTCGCGCACGAACGACAGCGCGATGAGGTCGGCGCCCGCCCGCAGGCCCCAGCGCAGGTCCGACTCATCCTTCTCGGACAGGGCGGGGACGCTGACGGCGACGCCGGGCAGGTTGATGCCCTTGTTGTTGGAGACGGTGCCGGCGACGACGACGTTGGTCGTGACGACCGGGCCGTCGACGCTCTCCACCTGAACGCGGACCTTGCCGTCGTCGATGAGCAGGAAGTCGCCCGGTGAGACATCGCCGGCGAGGCCCTTGAAGGTCGTGCCGACGAGGTCGCGCGTGCCGACGACATCCTCGGTCGTGATGCGGAACGTCTCGCCGACGGCGAGGTCGTGGGGGCCATCGGAGAACTTGCCGAGGCGGATCTTGGGGCCCTGCAGGTCGACGAGGATGGCGACGGCGCGGCCGGCGTCATCGGCGGCCTTGCGCACGTTGGCGAAGCGGATTTCGTGCTCCGCATAGGAGCCGTGGCTGAGGTTCATTCGGGTCACGTCGACACCGGCGTCGATGATCGCACGGATCATCTCATACGACTCGGTGGCGGGGCCCAGGGTGGCGACGATTTTCGCGCGTCTCACGTGCTGACTCTCCGGTCTGGATCGGTTGTTCGGGGTTGGCTTCAGCCTACGCGGGCTGCAGGCCGATCGCGACGTCCGACGGGCGGACCGGGGACGGCAGACTCGTGCGTCCCATGAGGTACTCGTCGACGGATGCCGCGGCCGCACGGCCCTCCGCGATCGCCCAGACGATCAGCGACTGACCGCGACCGGCGTCACCGGCCACGAACACGCCCGGGGCGGTGCTCTGGTAGTCCTCGCCGCGCTCCACGTTGCCGCGGCCCGTGAACACGGTACCCAGCTGGGTCTCCAGCTCGGAGCGCTCCGGGCCGGTAAAACCCATCGCGATGAGGATGAGGTCGGCGGGGATCTCGCGCTCGGTGCCGCTGCGGGGAACGCGGCGGCCGTCGGGCAGGTACTCGGTCTCCGCCACGCGCAGCGCGCGCACCTCGCCCGCCTCGTTGCCGAGGAACTCCACCGTCGAGGCGAGGTAGGTGCGCTCACCGCCCTCCTCGTGCGCCGAGGAGACCTCGAACACCGTCGGCATCATGGGCCACGGCTGGTGGTCGGGACGGCCCGCGGGGGGCTGCTTGCCGATCGCGAGGTTCGTCACGCTCAGCGCGCCCTGACGGTGGGCGGTGCCGATGCAGTCGGCGCCGGTGTCGCCGCCGCCGATGACGATGACGTGCTTGCCCTCGGCGTGGATCTGGTGGGGCACCTGGTCGCCGGCGACGGCCTTGTTCGACTCCACGAGGTACTCCATCGCGAAGTGCACGCCCGCGAGGTCGCGGCCGGGGATGGCGAGCTCGCGCGGCAGCGTCGCGCCGGTCGCGATGACGACGGCGTCGTAGCGCGCCCGCAGGTCGCTCCACGTGATGTCGACGCCGATCTCGACGCCGGCGCGGAAACGCGTTCCCTCGTCCTGCATCTGGCGCAGGCGCGACTCCAGGTGGCGCTTCTCCATCTTGAAGTCGGGGATGCCGTAGCGCAGCAGGCCGCCGATGCGATCGTCGCGCTCGAACACGGCGACGGTGTGGCCGGCGCGCGTCAGCTGCTGCGCGGCGGCGAGGCCGGCCGGGCCGGAGCCGACGACGGCGACGGTCTTGCCGGTCAGGCGCGCCGGCGGCTCGGGCTCGACCCAGCCGTTCGCGAACGCGTCGTCGATCGTCGAGACCTCGATCTGCTTGATCGTGACGGCGGGCTGGTTGATGCCCAACACGCACGCGCTCTCGCACGGCGCCGGGCACAGCCGCCCGGTGAACTCCGGGAAGTTGTTCGTCGCGTGCAGACGCTCGATCGCCGCGCGGCCCTCGCCGCGCCACATGAGGTCGTTCCACTCCGGGATGAGGTTGCCCAGCGGGCAGCCCTTGTGACAGAACGGGATGCCGCAGTCCATGCAGCGGCCGGCCTGGCGTCGGAGCACGGCCGAGTCGCCCGGCTCGTACACCTCTTTCCAGTCCATGATGCGCACGGGAACCGGCCGGCGCGCCGGGAGCTCGCGCTCGGTGGTCTTCAAGAAGCCCTTGGGGTCAGCCACCGGTCACCTCCAGGATGCGGGTCCAGACGATGTCGCTGTCGGGGTCGAGCCCCTCGGCGGCGGCGTCTTGTCGGGTCTGCAGCACCGCGGCGTAGTCGCGCGGCAGGACGCGGACGAAGTTCGCGGCCTCGGCCTCGAGATCGTCCAACAGTGCGGCGGCCAGCGCCGAATCGGTCTCGGCCACGTGGCGCTCGAGCAGGTCACGGAGGATCTCGACGTCTCCCGAGCCCATCTCGAGCAGTTCGAGCTCGCCGCTGGCCAGCGCCTCGCGGTTGACGAGGTCGCGGTCCAGCTTGTAGACGTAGGCGGCGCCGCCGGACATGCCAGCGCCGAGGTTGCGGCCGGTGGTGCCGAGAATCACGGCGAGACCGCCGGTCATGTACTCCAGGGCGTGGTCGCCGACGCCTTCGACGACCGCGGTGGCGCCGGAGTTGCGCACCAGGAACCGCTCCCCCACGACGCCGCGCAGGAACATGCTGCCCTGCGTCGCGCCGTAGCCGATGACGTTGCCGGCGATGACGTTCTGCGACGCGTCGAACGTCGCGTCCCGCGGCGGCCGCACGACGATCTCACCGCCGGAGAGACCCTTGCCGACGTAGTCGTTGGAGTCGCCCTCCAGCCGCAGGGTGATGCCCGCCGGCAGGAAGGCGCCGAAGGACTGTCCCGCTGAGCCGGTGAGGTTCACCTCGATGGTGCCCGAGGGCAGCCCGTGCTCGCCGTGAGCCAGGGTCACGTGGTGGCCGAGCATCGTGCCGACGGCACGCTCGGTGTTGCGGATCGGCAACGAGATCTCGAAGTGGCCGCCGTGGGCGATCACGTCCTGTGCGCGCTCGATGAGCTGCACGTCGAAGTGCTCGTCGAGTTCGTGGTCCTGATCGCGCACGTGACGACGCGGCACGTCGGGACCGAAGGCGGGACCGGTGAGGATCGGCGAGAGGTCGAGACCGCTCGCCTTCCAGTGCTCGATCGCGCCGTTCATGTCGAGCAGCTCGCTGTGGCCGATCGCCTCCTCGACGGAGCGGAACCCGAGTTCGGCGAGGTACTCGCGCACCTCCTGGGCGAGGAACTCCATGAAGTTGATGACGAACTCCGGCTTGCCGGTGAACCGGGCGCGCAGCACCGGGTTCTGCGTCGCGACGCCCACGGGGCACGTGTCGAGGTGGCAGACGCGCATCATGACGCAGCCCTCGACGACGAGCGCGGTCGTGGCGAAGCCGAACTCCTCCGCACCCAGCAGCGCCGCGATGACGACGTCGCGGCCGGTCTTGAGCTGGCCGTCGGCCTGCACCACGACACGATCGCGCATGTCGTTGAGCATGAGAGTCTGCTGCGTCTCGGCCAGGCCCAGCTCCCAGGGGGTGCCGGCGTGCTTGAGCGAGTTCAGCGGGCTCGCGCCGGTGCCGCCGTCGTGGCCGGAGACCAGGATGACGTCGGCAAGGGCCTTGGCCGTGCCCGCCGCGACCGCACCGATGCCCGACTGGCTCACGAGCTTCACGTGCACGCGGGCCTTCGGGTTCGCGCGCTTGAGGTCGAAGATCAGCTGCTTCAGGTCTTCGATCGAGTAGATGTCGTGGTGCGGCGGCGGCGAGATGAGACCCACGCCCGGGGTGCCGCCGCGGGTGCGGGCGATCCAGGGATACACCTTGCCGGGCGGCAGCTGCCCGCCCTCGCCGGGCTTGGCGCCCTGGGCGAGCTTGATCTGGATGTCGTCCGCGTGCGTCAGGTACATGCTCGTGACACCGAACCGGCCGGAGGCGACCTGCTTGATGGCGCTGCGCCGCTCCGGGTCGAGGAGGCGGTCGACGTCCTCGCCGCCCTCACCGGTGTTGGACTTCGCCCCGATCGCGTTCATCGCGATCGCGAGCGTCTCGTGCGCCTCTTTCGAGATCGAGCCGTAGCTCATCGCACCCGTCGAGAACCGCTTCACGATCGACGACACCGGTTCGACCTCGTCGATCGGCACCGGCGGGCGCTCCCCCGTCTTGAGGCGGAACATGCCGCGGAGGGTCTTCAGCTCGGCGGCCTGGTCGTCGACGAGCTTGGTGTACTCCCGGAAGATGTCGTAACGGCGCGACCGCGTCGCGTGCTGCAGCCGGAAGACGGTGTCGGGGTTGAACAGGTGCGGCGAGCCGTCGCGGCGCCACTGGTACTCGCCGCCGGTCCACAGTCGCTCGTGGGCGCGAGCGGCTTCGTCCTCGGGATACGCGTAGTCGTGCCGTGCCTGGTTCTCGGCGGCGATCTGACGGATGCCGATGCCGCCCAGCTTGGTCTCGGTACCCGTGAAGTACTTCGCCACGAACTCCTCGGACAGCCCGACCGCCTCGAAAACCTGAGAGCCGGCATACGACGACACCGTCGAGATCCCCATCTTCGACATGATCTTCAGCACGCCCTTGCCGAGCGCGTAGATCAGGTTCTTGACGGCCTTCTCGGGCGTGACGCCGGTGATGAAGCCGGTGCGCACCAGGTACTCGACGGTCTCCATGGCGAGGTAGGGGTTCACCGCGGAGGCGCCGTAGCCGATGAGGGTCGCGACATGGTGCACTTCGCGCACGTCGCCCGCCTCGACCACGAGCCCGACCTTCATCCGGTTCTCCTGGCGGATGAGGTGGTGGTGCACCGCGGAGAGCATGAGCAGCGACGGGATCGGGACGAGGTCCTTGTTGGAGTCGCGGTCGCTCAGGATGATGAACTCCGCGCCCTCCTCGATGGCGCGATCCACTTCGGCGCAGATCTGGTCGATCCGCTGCTCCATGGCATCCTCACCACGATCGAACGGGTACAGGCCGCGGATCGTGACCGACCGGCGGCCGGGCAGCGCCTTGTCGATGTTCTGGAGCTTCGCCAGCTCGTCGTTGTCGATGACGGGGAAGTCCAGCGTGATGGTGCGCGTGTGGTCCGGACCCCACGCCAGCAGGTTGCGCTCGGGGCCGAGACCCAGTGCGAGCGAGGTGACGACCTCTTCGCGGATGGAGTCCAGCGGCGGGTTGGTCACCTGGGCGAACTGCTGGACGAAGTAGTCGAACAGCAACCGCGGGCGCTCGCTCAGCACGGCGATCGGCGCGTCCGAGCCCATCGCACCCAGCGGCTCGGCGCCGGTCTGCCCCATCGGGGTGAGGAGGATCCGCACCTCCTCCTCGGTGTAGCCGAAGGTGCGCTGACGGCGGGTGATCGAGGCGATCGGGTGCACGATGTGCTCGCGCTCGGGCAGGTCCTTCAGGCGCACGCGCCCGGCATCCAGCCATTCCTGCCACGGCTGCAGGGCGGCGAGTTCGCGCTTGACCTCGTCGTCCTCGATGATGCGGCGCTGCGCGGTGTCGACGACGAACATGCGCCCAGGGCGCAGACGCCCCCGGCGCTTGATGCGCTCGGGCGCGAAGTCCAGCACACCGGTCTCCGACCCGATGACGACGAGGCCGTCGGTGGTCTCCGTCCACCGCCCCGGGCGCAGGCCGTTGCGGTCGAGCGTCGCGCCCACGAGCGTGCCGTCGGTGAAGATGAGGGCGGCCGGGCCGTCCCACGGTTCCATCTGCATGGAGTGGTACTCGTAGAACGCGCGCAGGTCCGGTGCGATGTCGGCCTGCTTCTCGTAGGCCTCCGGCACCATCATCATGATCGCGTGCGGCAGGCTGCGCCCGGTGAGGGTGAGCAGCTCCAGCACCTCGTCGAAGGATGCCGAGTCGCTCGCGCCCTCGGTGCAGATCGGCAGCAGCGGGCGGATGTCGCCCACGAGCTGGGATTCCAGCTGCGACTGGCGCGCGCGCATCCAGTTGCGGTTCGCGCCCACCGTGTTGATCTCACCGTTGTGGGCGAGCATGCGCAGCGGCTGCGCGAGCGGCCACGACGGGAAGGTGTTGGTGGAGTAGCGGGAGTGCACGACGGCCAGCTCGCTCTGGAAGCGCTCGTCCTGCAGGTCGGGGTAGAAGGGCTCGAGCTGCAGGGTGGTGACCATGCCCTTGTAGCCCAGGGTGCGCGAGCTGAGCGACACGAAGTAGGCGTCGTGCTCGCGGCGGGCGCGCTTGCGCAGGCGGTACACGCGACGGTCCAGCTCGATGCCGCTCAGGGCGGGCGCGTCGCCGACGGCGGGACGCGAGACGAACAGCTGCTCGAAGTGCGGGCGCGCCTCGAAGGCGAGCTTGCCGAGGTGCTGGTCCTCGGTGGGCACCTCGCGCCAGCCGAGCACCGTCAGGCCCTCGGCGGCGGCGATGCGCTCGACGCCGGCCTTGATCTCGGCGCGGGCCTCGTCGTCCAGCGGCAGGAAGGCCATGCCGGCGGCGTACTCCCCCACCGGCGGCAGGTCGAAGTCGACGACGGCGCGCAAGAACGCGTCGGGCATCTGCGTGAGGATGCCGGCGCCGTCACCCGTACCGGCATCCGACCCGATCGCACCGCGGTGCTCGAGGTTGCGCAGCGCCGTCAGAGCGAGCTCGACGATGTCATGCCCGGGCTCGCCGCGCAGGGTCGCCACCATCGCAAGGCCGCAGGCGTCCTTCTCGAAGGCGGGGTTGTACATGCCCTGCTTCGCGGGAAAGCCGGCGAGGGCTCGGTCGATCGAGGCCATTGCTACCGTCCTCATGGTCAAGCTGATCTGGGACGACGTCGGCCCGGTGATATCGCGGTGAGTGAAGTCCGCAGGGGATGTGCTGTCGGTTAGTTCGAGGCGACTGTGCTTGTGGCATCGTCCGCGACGGGTTCGCGCGTCGGGGGTGCGCTCACGTCCACGAACTCGTCGGTGTCCTGTGATTGTACAGCCCCGTCGGGCGTCCACTCGCGACCGCGCATGTACGGCGAGGGCTCGAGGCCGGGGTGACGGCGGGTCTGGACGATGAAGATCACGAGCCCCACGACGACGCCGGCGATCGCGGCCCACACGTTGGTGCGCAGTCCGAAGAACACTTCGCTCGGGTCGATGCGGATCGACTCCCACACGATGCGGCCGGCGCTGTACCAGATGAGGTACAGGGCGAACAGGCGCCCCCACTGCAGGCGGAAGCGGGTGCCGGCCCACAGCAGGAACAGCACGCCGAGGCTGTTCCAGATGGCTTCGTAGAGGAACGTCGGGTGGAACAGCGTCCCCGGGGGGAGGCCTTCGGGCCATGCCGCGTTCGGGTAGTCGATCTGAAGGCCCCAGGGGAGGTCAGTCGGAAGGCCGTACAGCTCCTGGTTGAACCAGTTGCCGAACCGTCCCATCGCCTGGGCGAGAAGGAGACCCGGCGCGAGGGCGTCGGCGAAGCTCCAGAAGCGGATGCCGGTCCACTTGCAGCCGAGCCACGCGCCGATCGCACCGCCGATGAGGGCGCCGAAGATCGCGATGCCGCCCTCCCAGATGTAGAAGATCGCCCAGATGTTCTTGCCCTCGCCGAAGTAGAAGCCCCAGTGGGTGACGACGTGGAAGATGCGCGCGCCGATGATGGCCAGGGGCACCGCCAGCAGGCAGATGTCGATGACGACCCACGGCTCCGCGCCGCGCTTGGTCAGGCGGTGGTTGGTGATCAGCGCCGCCACGACGATGCCGGCGAGGATGCACAGGGCGTAGAAGTGGATGAACGGCCCCCCGGGCCACAGGCTGAAGCCGTTGATGGGCGGGCTCGGGATGCTGGCGACGACGTTCACGGCGGGAGAAAGCACGAGGGGCAGTCTACTTCGCCGCGCCGCCCCGTCCGTTCCGGCGCCTGCCGGCGGTGAGCGCGCGTGCCTCGGCGGCCAGCGCCTCCACCCCGCCGTCGCGCAGGGCGCGGACGAGCGCGGTGCCGACGATCGCGCCGTCGGCGTACTCCAGCACGCCCGCCACCTGATCGGGCGTCGAGATGCCGATGCCGACACAGGCGTGCTCGACCCCGTGCGCGCGCAGGCGGGCGACGAGGGTGCGGGCCGCGGCATCCAACTCGGCGCGCTCACCGGTGATGCCCATGGTCGACACCGTGTAGACGAAGCCGGTCGAGCTCGCCGCGATCATCTGCAGGCGCTCGTCGGTCGACGTGGGCGCGGCGAGGAACACCCGGTCGAGGCCGGTGCGCTCGGATGCGGCGATCCAGTCGGCCGCGGCATCCGGAGTGATGTCGGGCGTGATCAGGCCCGCTCCCCCGGCGGCGAGGAGGTCGTCGGCGAACCGATCGACCCCGTACTGCATCACAGGGTTCCAGTACGTCATCACGAGGATCGGCACGTCGACCCGCGCCGCGATCGCGCGCACCGCGGTGAACGTGTCGCGCAGCCGGAAGCCGGCCGCGAGGGCGGCCTGCGTCGCCTCCTGGATGACCGCACCGTCCATAACCGGATCGGAATACGGCGGGCCGAGCTCGAGGATGTCGGCGCCGGCCTCAGCGAGGGCCACCGCCGCGTCGATGCTCGTCTGCAGGTCGGGGTACCCGATAGGCAGGTAGCCGACGAACGCGCCGCGGCCGGCGGCCTTCGCGGCGTCGATGGCGGCAGCGACCCGGCTCACAGCTCGATCCCTTCGCCCGAGGCAGCCTCATCATCGGGCGGCGTCTGCACCGGACGCTCCCCCTTGTCATAGAGCCCGAACCACGTCGCGGCGGTGTCCATGTCCTTGTCGCCTCGGCCCGACAGACTCACCGCGATGATCGCGTCGGGGCCGAGCTCGCGGCCGAGGCGCAACGCGCCCGCGAGCGCGTGCGCCGACTCGATCGCGGGGATGATGCCCTCGGTGCGGCTCAGCAGGCGCAGGGCGTCCATCGCCTCGGCATCCGTCGCCGGAATGTAGGACGCGCGGCCGATGTCGGCGAGCCACGCGTGCTCGGGGCCGACGCCCGGATAGTCCAGGCCCGCAGAGATGGAATGCGACTCGACGGTCTGGCCGTCCTCGTCCTGCAGCACGTACGTCTTCGCGCCGTGCAGCACGCCGGGGCGGCCGCGTTCGATGGATGCCGCGTGCTTGTCGGTGTCGACACCGTCGCCCGCCGCCTCCACGCCGTAGAGGGCCACGCCCTCGTCGTCGAGGAACGCGTCGAACATGCCGATCGCGTTCGACCCGCCGCCGACGCACGCGACGACCGCGTCGGGCAGGCGCCCGGTCTCCTCGAGCAGCTGCGCGCGCGCCTCTTCGGAGATGATCTTCTGGAAGTCGCGGACCATCGCAGGGAACGGGTGGGGGCCGGCCGCGGTGCCGAAGATGTAGTTCGTCGTCTCGACCGACGCGACCCAGTCGCGGTACGCCTCGTTGATCGCGTCCTTCAGCGTCCGCGAGCCGCTCGTGACGGGCACCACCTCGGCGCCGAGCAGCCGCATGCGGGCGACGTTGAGCGCCTGGCGCTCCGTGTCGACCTCGCCCATGTAGATCGTGCAGTCGAAGCCGAACAGTGCCGCGGCGGTCGCCGTGGCGACGCCGTGCTGGCCGGCGCCGGTCTCCGCGATGACGCGCGTCTTGCCGAGGCGCTTCGTGAGGAGGGCCTGGCCGATCACGTTGTTGATCTTGTGCGATCCGGTGTGATTGAGGTCCTCACGCTTGAGGAAGACGCGCGCGCCACCGGCGTGCTCGGCGAATCGCGGCACCTCGGTGAGCGCCGAGGGGCGCCCGGCGTACGAGTGCAGCAGGCTCTCGAACTCGGCCTGGAACGCCGGGTCGGCCTTCGCGGCCTCGTACTCCGCGGTCAGTTCGTCGATCGCGGCGATGAGGGACTCCGGCATGTACCGCCCGCCGAAATCGCCGAAGAAGGGGCCGTGCTGATCGCGCAGTCCGGTCATTTCGACGCGCTCCGCTCGTTCAGTAGGTCGCATCGTCCCGCCTCCAGAAATGCGTGCAAAGTGGTCACCGGGTCGCTCGTGACGAGCGCTTCGCCGACGAGGACGACGTCGGCGCCGGCGGCGCGGTAGTGCGCGACGTCGGCGGGCGCGAGCACGGCGGACTCGGCGATCTTCACGGCATCCGCCGGGAAGTGCTCCGCCAGCGAGCCGAACAGGTCCTTGTCGAGCTCGAAGGTCGACAGGTTCCGCGCGTTCACGCCGATGAGGCGCGCGCCGAGGTCGGATGCCCGGTCGAGCTCTTCGCGCGAGTGGGTCTCGACGAGTGGCGTCATGCCGAGGTCGGTGACGAGGGCGTAGAGCTCACGCAGCAACGGCTCCTCCAGCGCCGCCACGATGAGCAGGACGAGGTCGGCGCCGGATGCCCGCGCCTCGAGCACCTGGTACGGCGTGGCGATGAAGTCCTTGCGGAGGACCGGGACGCTCACGCGCGCCTTCACGGCTTCGAGATCGGCGAGCGACCCCTTGAACCGCCGTCCCTCGGTCAGCACCGAGATGGCGGACGCACCGCCCTGCTCATACAGCGCGGCCTGGTGGGCGGGGTCGGGGATCGCCGCGAGGTCTCCCCGCGACGGGCTCGCCCGCTTGACCTCTGCGATGATCTTGACGCGGTCGGCGGGCGCGAGGGCGGCGAGGGCGTCGAGCGCGGGAGACTGCGCGAGCGCAGCGCGTTCCACGTCGGCCAGGGGCCGAGTGGTGGCGCGGGCCTCGGCATCCTCCACCGCGCCGGCGGTGAGGCCTGCCAGCATGATCAGTGCTGCTTCGGCTTGTACTTGTCGCCGTAGGCGCCGTAGCCGGCCTTGGCCAGCGCCCAGCCCACGATGGCACCGACGATGAGAAGCCCGGCCGAGGCCCAGACGAGCACGGGCATGTCGAGGACGAAGAACAGCGTGCCGAGCGTGACCGCCACGAGCATGATGACGACGGCCGTCCAGGCAGCCGGCGAGTGTCCGTGGCCGGGGTCGTCGATGCTGTTGCTCATGGTTCTCCCTCGTGAGGCTTCGGGCGCGTCGGTGTCAGTCTAGCGGGCGGTGGGATCGTCCCCGTGCGACAGGTCGTCCCACGAATCGATCGCGTGGTCCCGTGACGCATCGTGCGGACGGGGGCTGGAGGCCGCGGTCGCCGTCCGGTCGGCGTCGGTGCGGTAGCGGCGGCCCGCGCCCCGCCAGGTGTGCGCCGTCGCGAGGGTGAGAACGCCCCCGACGGCGACCAGCGCGCCGGCGACGACGGTGAGCCATGGCCACGCGGTGCCGTCGATCGTCTGCACGAGACTCGCGACCGCGTCAGGCCCCGACAGGCCGGTGGCCTCGGTCACGGCGGAGGCGACGGCGTCGAGCGGATGGGTGGTGGCGACGCCCCAGGCGCCCACGACCAGCGTGCCGCCGATCGCGGCGGCGAGCACGCCGAACACGTAGCGCAGCACACGCCCGACGACGGTGAGGGCGAGGCCCAGCGCGAGGGCGGCCAGGCTGAAGGGGGCCAGCAGCGTCAGCGCCGAAGCGCCGGGCACGGCGAGGGCGGCCGTCGCGCCCGCGCTGAGCGTCACCTCCAGCCAGGTCTGCGTCGACGAGATGATCGCGACCGCTCCCCCGGTGATGATCGCGAGCACGGCCAGCATCCGCGCCCGTGCGATCACGGTGTCGCCTCGGATCCGTCCGCGGCGTCCGCCGGGGCCTGCCCCGTCGCGGGGGCGTGCCCCGTCGCGGGGGCGTGCCCCGTCGCCGGGCTCAGATCGTCGGCGTCGAAGCACGTGTGGTCGCCCGTGTGGCACGCGGCGCCGATCTGCTCGACCGCGATGAGCAGCGCGTCGCCGTCGCAGTCCAGGCGCGCGCCGCGCACGTACTGCGCGTGCCCCGAGGTGTCGCCCTTGCGCCAGTACTCCTGACGCGAGCGCGACCAGAACGTCACGCGGCCCTCCGTGAGCGTGCGGCGCAATGCCTCGGCATCCATCCAACCGAGCATCAGCACCTCGCCGGTGTCGTGCTGCTGGATGATCGCCGGGGCGAGTCCGTCGGCGTTGAAGGCGACGCGGGCGATGCGCTCGTCCACGGAAGTCATCGCCGCACCTCGATGCCGTCGGCGACGAGCGCGTCCTTGACGTCGCCGATGCTGAGCTGCCCGGAGTGGAAGACGGATGCCGCGAGCACCGCATCGGCGCCGGCGCGCAGCGCGGGAGCGAAGTCGGTGACCGCACCGGCGCCGCCGGAGGCGATCACGGGCACGCTCGACAGCTCCCGCATGAGGCCGACGAGCTCGAGGTCGAACCCGTCCTTCGTGCCGTCGGCATCGATGGAGTTCACGAGCAGCTCGCCGACACCGCGGTCGATGGCCTCCCGCGCCCAGTCCAACGCGTCGAGATCGGTGGCGGTGCGACCGCCGTGAGTCGTCACGACGAAGCCCGATCGCGTGCCGGCGGCGCGCTTGACGTCGAGCGAGAGCACAAGCACCTGGGAGCCGAAGCGGTCGGCGATCTCGTCGATGAGTGCGGGGCGGGCGATGGCCGCGGAGTTCACCCCGACCTTGTCCGCGCCGACGGCCAGGAGCCGTGCGACGTCGTCGGTGCTGCGGACGCCCCCGCCGACGGTGAGCGGGATGAAGACCTCTTCCGCGGTGCGCCGCACCACGTCGTAGGTCGTGGCGCGCTCATCGACGGTCGCGGTGACGTCGAGGAGGGTCAGCTCATCGGCGCCCTGCGCGTAGTACAGCGCGGCCAGCTCGACCGGATCGCCCATGTCGCGCAGGTTCTCGAAGTTGACGCCCTTGACGACGCGGCCCGCCGCGACGTCGAGACACGGGATGACCCGGCAGGCGAGGGTCATCACAGCCTCGCGTTGTGGATGGGCGTCACGAGGATCGCGCGCGCGCCGATCGCGTACAGCGCGTCCATGACCTGGTTGACGGTCCCCCGCGGGCTCATGATGCGCACTGCGACCCAGGCCGGGTCGCGCAGCGGCGAGATCGTCGGGGACTCGATGCCGGGCGCGAGCGCGACGGCCTCGTCGACGAGATGCGCCGGCAGGTCGTAGTCGATGAGCACGTAGCGGCGGGCGACCATGACGCCGCGCAGGCGCCGCAGCAGCGTCTCGGTGCCGTCCGCCTCGACGGGAGCGCCGATCAGCACGGCCTCGGACTCCAGGAGCACCGGGCCGAAGATCTCGAGCCCGGCCTGCCGGAGGGTCGTTCCGGTGGAGACGACGTCGGCGACGGCGTCGGCGACGCCCAGCTGCACGGCGGACTCCACGGCGCCGTCCAGCGGCACGAGGTCGACGGCGACGCCCTGCTCGTCGAGGAAGCCGTCGACGAGCCCCGGGTAGGCCGTCGCGACCCGCAGCCCCTCCAGGTCGGCGACCGTGGTGAAGAGTCCGGGCGGACCGGCGAAGCGGAACGTCGAACCGCCGAAGCCGAGCTGCTCGATCTCGCGCGCCCCCGGCATCCGCGCATCGAGGAGCAGGTCGCGGCCGGTGATGCCGACGTCGAGCGCGCCGGAGCCGACGTAGGTCGCGATGTCCTTCGGGCGCAGGTAGAAGAACTCGACCTCGTTCACCGGGTCGATGACGTGGAGGTCCTTCGGGTCGCGGCGGCCGGTGTAGCCGGCCTCCGCGAGCATCTCGGCGGCGGTGTCGGCGAGCGACCCCTTGTTCGGCACGGCGATTCGCAGCATGTCCGTCGGCATTTCGGTGAGCGGGCTTTCGGTGTCTGGGATGTCAGTCGGAGCGGAGGAGGCCTGCTCAGAGATGTCGGTACACGTCCTCGAGCGACAGCCCCTTGGCCAGCATGAGCACCTGCAGGTGGTACAGCAGCTGCGAGATCTCCTCGGCCGTCTCGGCGTCGGACTGGTATTCGGCGGCCATCCAGACCTCTGCCGCCTCTTCGACGATCTTCTTGCCGATGGCGTGCACGCCGCGGTCCAGCTGCGCGACGGTGCCGGATTCTTCGGGGCGTGCGGCTGCGGTCGCGGTCAACTCCGCGAACAGCGCATCGAACGTCTTCACCCTGACAGGCTACCGGTCCGCGCGGGCGCGGTGCGCCGCGCCGGGTTCAGTGGCGGTGCGCGGAGCCGGCGAGGCTGCGCAGCGCCTCGATCGCACGCGCGGGGTCGTCGGCGCCGAAGACGGCGGAGCCGGCGACGAACGTGTCGGCTCCGGCCTCGGCGGCCTGCGCGATCGTCGACTCGGAGATGCCGCCGTCGACCTGCAGCCACACCTGCGAGCCGCGTCGGCGGGCCTCATCGTGCAGCCGGGCGAGCTTGGGCATCTGATCGGCCATGAACGACTGACCGCCGAAGCCCGGCTCCACGGTCATCACGAGGATCTGGTCGAACTCGTCGAGCACGTCGTAGAGCCCCTCGACGCCGGTTGCGGGCTTGACGGCGACACCGGCGCGGGCGCCGATCTGCCGCAGCCGCCGGGCGAGGCTGACCGGATCGGTGGCCGCCTCGAGATGGAAGGTGACGGATGCCGCGCCGAGCTCGGCATAGCCGGGGGCCCACCTGTCGGCATCCGTGATCATGAGGTGCACATCCAACGGAACGGGGCTCGTGGCCTGGATCCGCTCGACCATCTGCGGGCCGAAGGTGAGGTTCGGCACGAAGTGGTTGTCCATCACGTCGACGTGCACGAAGTCGGCGGCGGCGATGCGGCCGACTTCGGCCTGCATGTTCACGAAGTCGGCGGCCAGGACGCTGGGGTTGATGCGGATGCTGTCGGGCACCAGTCCACCCTACGCGGTGCCCGCGGAGTCCCTCCTCGATGCCCATGCGATGCGCGGCGCCTCAGGTCAGCGGCGGCGCAGCAGCGAGATCGACATGGCGTCGGTGCCGTGGCGGTGGGGCCACAGCTGCGCGCGTCCGGACCCGTCCGCGGGGGCGGCGAGGTCGATGGGGGCGCTGCTGAGCGCGGCCACGACGGCGCGGGCGTCGAGCTCTTCCACGCGATCGCCGAGGGTGCGCAGCGCCTCCGAGACGACCGCGGCGGTCTCGGCCAGATGCGGTGAGCACGTGACGTAGGCGACGATCCCGCCCGGCGTGAGCGCGTCGAACGCCGCCGCGAGCAGCTCGGCCTGCAGCGCCGCGAGCTCGGGCACGTCGGCGGGCTGCTTCCGCCACCGCGCCTCTGGGCGGCGGCGCAGGGCGCCGAGGCCGGTGCACGGCGCGTCGACGAGGATGCGGTCGTACCGGCCGTGCGCCGCGCGGGTGCGGCCGTCCTCCTCCGACACCGGCACGGGCAGCGGTATCGCGGCGACGGAGTCGCGGACGAGCCCCGCGCGGGCCGGCGACAGCTCGTTGGCCTCCAGGCTCGCGCCGTGGGCGAGCGCCTCGGCGGCGAGCACGGCGGTCTTGCCGCCCGGGGCGGCGCAGAGGTCGAGCCACTTCTCCCCCGCACGCACCGGCACCGCGCGTGCGAGGGCGAGCGCCGCGAGCTGCGACCCCTCGTCCTGCACGCGCACGAGGCCGCCGGATGCCGCGACGACGCTCGCGGGGTCGCCTCCGGCGGAGCGGAAGCCGATCGGCGAGTACGGCGTCGCCGTCGCCTCCGCGGGCCGCTCGGCGAGCCCGGGCAGGGCGGCGAGGGTGACCACCGGGGCGGTGGTGTCGGCGTCGAGCAGCGCGTCCAGCTCATCGGCGCGGCCTTCCGCGGCGAGGGCGCGACGGAACGCCCGGATCACCCACACCGGATGCGCGTACCGGACCGCGAGGCGTTCGTCGTCCGACCGCGCGGCGGCGGCGAGACGCTCGTCCCACTCCCCGGGCGTCCGCTCCGACACGCGTCGCAGCACGGCGTTGGCGAAGCCGGCGGCGGCTTTGCCTGCGGCCTGGCGCACCTGGCGGACGGTCTCGTTGACGGCCGCGTGCGACGGGGTGCGCATCGCGACCAGCTGATGCACACCCAGTCGCAGCGCGTCGAGCACCGGCGGGTCGATCGCCGTGACGGGCCGGCCCGCGGCATCCGCGATGATCGCGTCGTACGTGCCCTCGCGCCGGAGGGTGCCGTAGGTGAGCTCCGTCGCCAGGCCCGCATCGGCGGAGGTGAGCCCCGCGCGGGCGATGGTGCTCGGGAGCAGGAGGTTCGCGTACGCGTCGGACTCGTGGACGGCGCGCAGCACGTCGTACGCGACCCAGCGCGCCGACCGTCCGGATGCCGGGACGGACCCGGTCGGCGCGGTCACGACGCCTTCTCCGCGGACGTGGCGGGCACCTCGACGCGCGGGTCGGTCGTGCGCAGACCCCGCCACCAGTCCGCCGCAGCCATCGGACCCTTGCCGGCCGGCTGCACGGTCTTCAGCAGCACACTGGTCCCGTCCCCCGCTCCCATGACGACGTCGCGCCCGAGGAGGGCGAGGGCTCCGGGTGCCAGGTCCGCATCGGGTCCGCGGAGGGCGGCGAGCACCTTCAGGCGTGCGCCGTCGAGCGTGACGTGCGCCCCCGGCTCGGGCGTCGTGCCGCGGAAGCGGTTCAGCACGTCGTCCGCCGGGCGCGACAGGTCCAGCGCGCCGTCGGCGATCGACAGCTTCGGAGCGAGTGTGGCCTCGCCCTCCTGCGGCACGGCGCGGGCGGTGCCGCGGGCGATCTCGTCCACGACCCGGACGAGCAGGTCCGCCCCGCGGTCGGCGAGGTCGGCCAGGACGTCACCGGCGGTCGCGCCGCGCGGCACGTCGTAGCGCAGCTCGCCGAACACGTCGCCGGCATCGAGCGCGGGAACCAGCTGGAACACACTCGCGCCGCTGACGCGGTCGCCGGCGATGAGGGCGTGCTGCACGGGCGCGGCGCCGCGCCAGCGCGGCAGCAGCGAGAAGTGCAGGTTGATCCAGCCGTGGCGGGGCACCGACAGCAACGGTTCCCGCACGAGCCCGCCGTAGGCGACGATGACCCCGAGGTCAGGTTCGAGCGCGGCCACGGCTGCGGTCGCGTCGTCGCCGAGCCGGTCGGCCTTCACGATCGGGACGGCGAGCCCCGTCGCCGCCGTCGCCACCGGCGAGGGAGTCAGCACGCGCTTGCGGCCGAGCGGGGCGTCGGTGCGGGTGACGACGCCGACGAGGTCGTGGTCGCTCTGCGCGATCGCCGTCAGCGACGGCACCGCGGGGTCGGGGGTGCCGGCGAAGACGATGCGCATGGGTCTCCTCGGGAGGTCGGTCGAAGCGGGCGGCGCGGCGGTCACAGGTCGAGTTCGGGCACGTCGAGCCGCACCCTGAGTGTAGTTCGCGGGCTCGCCGCCCCCGGCCGCCCCGGTCCTCGTCCCCGCCCGCGACGCCCGCGCAGGGCCTCGGCCACCACGGCCGCGCGCAGCTGCTCGGCCACCGCCCGCCCGTGGGCGTAGTCGAAGCGGACGAGTGCGCGCACGAGCCCGGTGTCGGAGGCGGCGCTCGCCGTCCCCACGCCGCGGGATGCCGGATCGATCGGCACCGGACCCAGGAACGCCGATGCGGGCAGCGCGGGGACCTCGCTGCGGAGGGCGGTCAGGGCGGCATCCACCGCCTCGGGTGTGCCCTCCACCGCCGCCACGCGCACGACGGGCGGCATGGACAGCGGGGTGCGGTCGGTCAGCTCCGCGCGGGCGTACGCGGGCTGCGTCCAGGTGGCCAGCGCCCGCGCCACCGGGCCGGCCACCCCGACGAGGTGCACGGGCGCCCCCGGAGCGGCGAGAGCGGCGGCGTTGGACCACCACCGCAGGCACGACTCGCCGATGCGCAGCTGCTCGGCCAGCAGCATCCGGTCGCCGTCGAGCAGTATCACGGCGCGATACCCGCCGGCGGCATGCGGTTCGGCGCCGCGTGTGGCGACGACGAGCGCGGGACGGTCGTCGACCGACGTGAGGGGGTGGGTCCCGTCGGCCACGATCACACGGGTGTTCGGGAACGCTCGGCCGAGCTCGTCGGCGGTGCGCTCACTCCCCGACGAGGCCATCCGCAGCTTCGTCGAGCCGCACTGCACGCACGCCCACGCCGGCGCCGTGCGCCCGCACCACGCGCACTCCGGGGCGACGCCCGGGCGGCGGGCGCGCAGCGGTCCGGTGCAGTGCCGACAGCGCGCGGGCGTGCGGCATTGCGCGCACACGAGCACGGGTGCGTACCCGGGACGCGCGACCTGGACGAGCACCGGGCCGCGGGTGAGCGCGTCACGCGCCGCCGCGAAGGCGCTCGAGGGCACGCGTGCGCCGCGGGACTCCCCCTCGCGCGTGGCCGAGAGCACGACGGCGGGGCTCTCGCGCCGCGCCGCCGGCAGCTCGCGCACCCAGCCGAGCTGCACGAGGCGTTCGACGTCGGTGGTGCGGGTATGCCCCGCCAGCACGAGGGCGGACCCCTCGAGCTCCTGCCGGATGAGCGCCGCGTCGCGAGCGTGCACGCCGGGGCTCAACGGCTCCGCCAACAGCGGATCGCCGTCGTCCCAGATGATCACGCACCCGACGTCGTGCGCGGGGGCGTAGACCGTCGAGCGGTTGCCGACGACGATCGCGGGGGCCGGCGACAGCAGCCGCAGATACGTCGCGTACCGCTCCGGGCCGGACCGTCGTGCGTCGTCGCGGACGACCGCGTCTGCCGCGAGGGCGAGCGCGTCGCGGGCGAGGACGGCGAGCACCTGATCCTGGTCGCGCTGGTCCGGCACCGCTACGATGGCGCTCCGCCCCTGCGCGAGGGTGCGGACGGCGATCGCCGCCAGCAGCTCGGCCCACGCGCCGACCGGTTGCACGGTGCTGGGGCGAGGGGGGGCATCGAGGGCGAGCCGTTCCCCCGCGGCGACGGCGTCGGCGAGCCCCGGATAGGGGGCCAGGATGCCGTCGGCCCACGCCGCGGCATCCGCCCCCACCCGCGGCATCTCCGGAGCGGGCGCGGCCAGCCAGGCCTTCTCCGCCCGGATCATGCGCTTGGGGATGACCAGGCGCAGGATGTCGCTCGCCGAGCCCGCCGCGCGATCGGCCGCGCGGCGCGCCAGCGCGTAGAGGGCGGGGGTGAGGACCGGTGTCGGCGAGACCACGGCATCGAGCTCCGACAGCGGCCGGCCGTCGGGGTCGGGCTCGCCGAGTTCCACGAGGTACCCGTCGACGACGCGCCCCGCCGAGCGCAGCGGCACGCGCACGCGCGCGCCCGGGACCGCCTCCGCCGCGAGTTCGGGAGGAACGGCGTAGTCGAAGAGCCGGTCCAGCTGCGGCAGCGGCGAGTCGATGAGCACGCGGGCGACGGCGGTCACGCTGCCTCCGTTGCTCCCGCTTCTGCAGGCCTCACAGCCCGGCGGCGGCGCGCAGCTCCTCGACGCGGTCCGTGCGCTCCCAGGTGAAGTCGGGCAGTTCGCGGCCGAAGTGGCCGTACGCGGCGGTGGCGGCGTAGATGGGTCGCAACAGATCGAGCTGCTCGATGATCGCCTTGGGGCGCAGGTCGAACACGTCGCGGATCGCGGCGGTGATGACCTCGTCGGCGACATGACCGGTGCCGAAGGACTCGACGTACAGGCCCACCGGCTTCGCCTTGCCGATCGCGTAGGCCACCTGCACCTCGAGCCGGTCGGCGAGACCGGCGGCGACGGCGTTCTTGGCGACCCAGCGCATGGCGTAAGCGGCGGAGCGGTCGACCTTCGACGGGTCCTTGCCGCTGAAGGCACCGCCGCCGTGACGTGAGGCGCCGCCGTAGGTGTCGATGATGATCTTGCGGCCGGTCAGCCCGGCGTCGCCCTTCGGGCCGCCGATCACGAACGGGCCGGCCGGGTTGATGTAGTAGCTGACGTCGGGAAGCTCGAGGCCGGTGCGCTCGAGCACCGGGTCGATGACTTCGGCCCGCACGGCGGCGCGCAGCGCCTTCTGTGAGATGTCGGGGTGATGCTGCGTCGACAGCACGACGGACTCGACGGTCTTCGGGACCGAGCCCTCGTAGCCGAGGGTCACCTGGGTCTTGCCGTCGGGGCGGAGGAAGGGCAGGCTGCCGTCGCGGCGCACCTCGCTCAGGCGCTCCGCGATGCGGTGCGCCGTCCAGATCGCCATCGGCATGAGCTCGGGCGTCTCGTTCGTCGCGTAGCCGAACATGATGCCCTGGTCGCCCGCGCCCTGGAGGTCGTGCGGGTCTTCGGAGCCGTCCTCGCGGCGCTCGAACGCCTTGGCGACGCCGGCGGCGATGTCGGAGGATTGCGCGCCGATCGACACGCTCACTCCGCACGAGTCGCCGTCGAATCCCGTGTCGCTGGAGGTGTAGCCGATGCGGTTCACGACCTCGCGGACGATCGCGGGGATCTCGACGTAGGCGCTCGTGGAGACCTCTCCCGCGACGTGGACGAGACCGGTGGTGACGAGGGTCTCCACCGCGACGCGCCCGTCGGGGTCGGCGGCGATGATCGCGTCGAGGATCGAGTCGGAGATCTGGTCGCAGATCTTGTCGGGGTGTCCCTCGGTGACGGACTCGGATGTGAACAGGCGCAGCTGGCTCATCGATTCTCCTGACGGAACGGGCTCACACAATCATGCCCGCGGTCCCCGACATCGCGGGTCACGCGGGCATGGCGACGCCACACGGCGTCATGCGATCACGCGGTGATCACTCGACGGGGCGCAGCCGCAGCTTGTCCTCGTGGATCTCGTGCAGCGCGATCGTCAGCGGCTTGTCCTCGACGGACGAGTCGACGAGCGGCCCGACGTTGTCGAACAGGTTGCCCTCGTGCAGGTCGGAGTAGTAGTCGTTGATCTGTCGCGCACGCTTGGCCGCGTAGATGACGAGCTGGTACTTGGAGTCGACCTTGTCGAGCAGCGCGTCGATGGGCGGGTCGATGATGCCCTGGTCACGTCCGGCCATGGGGAACCTCCTGGATCGGATGGCGGTGGTGAAGTCGGAGGCGTCGGCGGTGCCGAGCGCATCCGACCATTCTATCAGCCGGCGAGCCGCACGATCTCGGCCGCCGCGCGGGCGACGTCGTCGTTCACGACGCGGTAGTCGAACTCGCCCTGCGCGGCCAGCTCCACCTTCGCGGTCTTCAGGCGGCGCGTGCGCTCCTCGGCGTCCTCGGTCCCCCGCCCGACGAGCCGCTGGACGAGCTCGTCCCAGCTGGGCGGGGCGAGGAAGACGAGCGTTGCGTCCGGCGCGGCGGCGCGCACCTGACGCGCCCCCTGCAGGTCGATCTCCAGCAGCACCGTGCGTCCGTCGGCGAGAGCCTGCTCGATCGGCGCGCGGGGCGTGCCGTAGCGGTAGGCGTTGTGCACGGTGGCGTGCTCGAGCAGCGCTCCGCTGCGGATGAGCTCGTCGAAGGCCGCGTCGTCCACGAAGAAGTAGTGCTCGCCGTCGACCTCGCCGGGGCGGGGCTGGCGGGTCGTCGCCGACACCGAGAGCAGGATCTCGGGGTGGTGCTCCTTGATGTGCGCGGCGACGGTCCCCTTGCCGACCGCGGTGGGCCCGGCCAGGACGATGAGACGGCTGCGGCCGGCGCGCGGCTGCAGCGGCGGGAACCGGCCGTCGAGCCAGCGCTGCAGCGCGACGCGCTGGCGCACGCCGAGTCCGCCGAGGCGCTTGACCGGTGAGATCTCGAGCTCGGCCAGGATGCGGTCGCGCTTGCCGTCGCCGATGGCCGGCAGGGCGGTCAGGAAGTCGGGGACGCGCATGGCGCCGGCCGGCGAATCAGGCTTGTCGAGCGCACGCTGCAGCAGTTCCTGCGGGGTGATGACGCGCATCGCGACGTCGTGCTTGAGCGCGGCGCGCTCACGGCGGGCGGCGACGGCGCGGCGGGATGCGGCGACGCGGTCGACCTCGGGCGGGGTGCGGGAATCAGCCATCGGATTCTCCACGGTACAGGGCCGCGCGCTCACGGATGCGCTCGGCGAGGCGGTCGGGGCCGGCGGAGAGGATGCTGCGGCTCTCGCTCGCGACGACCTGCGAGGCGACATACCCGAACAGCCGGCTGAGGTCCCGGGGCTCGGCGCCCTGCGCACCGAACCCGGGGGCGAGGATCGGGGTGCCGGCGAGCACCACATCGGTGAGCCCGAACGAGCGGCGGTCGACGGTCGCGCCGACGACGAGGCCGATGGGCCCGAGCGAGCCGGGCGCGCCGATGTTGCGGGCCGCGACGTCGTGCGCGACGCGCTCCGCGACGGTCTCCTCTTCGTCCACGCGAGCGCGCTGCACGGGTGCGGCCTCGGGATTGCTCGTCGCGGCGAGGACGAACGCGCCTTTGTCGTGCGACGTAGCGGTCGAGAAGGCGGCGTGCAGCGCGTCGGCGCCGAGGTAGGGGCTGAGGGTCACGGCATCCGCCTCCAGCGGCGCCCCCGGCATGAGCCAGGCGGCGGCGTAGCCGTCCATCGTCGTCCCGATGTCGCCGCGCTTGGCGTCGGCGATGACGAGCAGGCCCGCCGACCGTGCCGCGGACATGACGTCTTCGAGTGCGGCGAAACCGGCGGCGCCGAACCGCTCGTAGAACGCCACCTGGGGCTTGACGACGCCCGTGCGGCCGGCCGCGGCGTCGACCGTGCGGAGTCCGAACTCACGCGCACCCGCCGCCGACACGTCCAGTCCCCACGACCGCAGCAGCGCCTCGTGCGGGTCGATCCCCACGCACAGCGGTCCATGCGCGTCGAGCGCGGCCCGCAGTCGCTGGCCGAACGAGGTCACACCATCGCCTTCCGCTCGGCGCGATCCTCGGCGTACTCCTGCAGGCTCCGCACCTCGAACCCGGAGCGCAGCACCGGCAGGGCGCTGACGGCGGCGCCGAGCACGGCCATCGTGGTGAACAGGGCCTTGTCGGCCGCGACGGCGGCCGCGCGGATCTCGTAGCCGTCCGCCCGGGCGATGCCGCCCGACGGTGTGTTCACGACGATGTCGATCTCGCCCGCGTTGATGAGGTCGACGACGTTGCGCTCCCCCGTCTCCTGCGTCGCGGAGTACTTGTTCACGAGGTCGACGCGGATGCCGTTGCGCGCGAGGATCTCGGCGGTGCCCTCGGTCGCGACGAGGCGGAAGCCGAGCTCCTGCAGCCGGTGCGCGGGCAGGATGACGGCGCGCTTGTCGTCGTCGGCGACCGAGAGGAACACGGTGCCCGACGTCGGCATGCCGCCGTAGGCGGCGGACTGGCTCTTCGCGAACGCGGTCGGGAAGTCGCGGTCGATGCCCATGACCTCGCCGGTCGAGCGCATCTCGGGGCCGAGGACCGAGTCGACGGTATGCCCGTCGGCGGTGCGGAACCGCTTGAAGGGCAGCACCGCCTCCTTGACGGCGACCGGCGCGTCCAGCGGCACGCGCGAGCCGTCCTGCTCGGGGAGCATCCCCTCGGCCTTCAGCTCCGCGACGGTCGCGCCCGCCATGATGCGCGAGGCGGCCTTCGCGAGCGGGATGCCGAGCGCCTTCGACACGAACGGCACCGTGCGGCTCGCCCGCGGGTTCGCCTCGATGACGTAGAGCACGCCCGCCGAGACGGCGAACTGCACGTTCAGCAGTCCCCGCACGCCGACGCCCTCGGCGATGGCGAGGGTCGCGGTGCGCACCCGGTCGATCTCGGTGCGGCCGAGGGAGACGGGCGGGAGGGTGCACGAGGAGTCGCCGGAGTGGATGCCGGCCTCTTCGAGGTGCTCCATGACGCCGCCGATGTAGAGCTCGTGTCCGTCGTACAGCGCGTCGACGTCGAGCTCGATCGCGTCGTCGAGGAACCGGTCGACCAGGAGCGGCTTGCCCTCCTCGATGACGACCTCACCGGCCGTGCGGACGAAATAGTCGCGCAGGCTCTCGGTGTCGTAGACGATCTCCATGCCGCGGCCGCCGAGCACGAAGCTCGGACGCACGAGCACGGGGTAGCCGATCTCCTCGGCGATCTCGACGGCGCCCGCCTCGTCGACGGCGGTGCCGTGGCGCGGCGCCACGAGACCGGCGCGGTCGAGCAGCTGCGAGAAGAGCTCACGCTCCTCGGCGATGTCGATGGCCGCGGGCGAGGTGCCGAGGATCGTGTAGCCGGCCTCCTCGATCCCCTTCGCGAGGCCGAGGGGCGTCTGACCGCCCAGCTGGCAGACGACGCCGAGGATCGTGCCCGACTGCGCCTCCGCGTGCAGCACCTCGAGGACGTCCTCGAGGGTCAGCGGCTCGAAGTACAGCCGGTCGCTGGTGTCGTAGTCGGTCGACACGGTCTCGGGGTTGCAGTTGACCATGACGGTCTCGAACCCGGCATCGCTCAGCGCGAACGACGCGTGCACGCACGAGTAGTCGAACTCGACGCCCTGGCCGATCCGGTTGGGCCCCGACCCGATGATGACGACCTTCGTGCGCTCCGACGGCGTCACCTCGGTCTCGTGGTCGTACGACGAGTAGTGGTACGGCGTGAGCGCCGGGAACTCCCCCGCGCACGTATCGACCGTCTTGTAGACGGGACGGATGCCGAGGCCGTGGCGGATGCCGCGGATCTCGCTCTCCGAGTCGCCGCGGAGCTGGGCGAGCTGCGCGTCGCTGAAACCGTGCTCCTTCGCGAGGCGGAGCGTCGCGGCATCCAGCTCCGGCGCTTGCCGCACGAACTCGGCGACCTCGTTGATGAGGGCGATCTGGTCGAGGAACCACGGGTCGATCTTCGTGGCCTCGAAGGCCTGCTCGATGGTGGCGCCGAGGCGCATGGCCTGCTGGAGCACGACGATGCGGCCGTCGGTGGGCGTCTTCGCGATCTCGAGGAGCTCCTCCACCGACCGCGACTCCTCGCCCCAGTGGAAGCTCGAGCCGCGCTTCTCGAGCGACCGCAGCGCCTTCTGCAGCGCCGTCGCGTAGTTGCGGCCGATCGCCATCGCCTCGCCGACCGACTTCATGGTGGTCGTGAGGGTGGTGTCGGCGTTCGGGAACTTCTCGAAGTTGAACCGCGGCACCTTCACGACGACGTAGTCGAGCGTCGGCTCGAAGCTCGCCGGCGTCGCCTGCGTGATGTCGTTGGGCACCTCGTCGAGGCGGTAGCCGATCGCGAGCTTGGCGGCGAGCTTCGCGATCGGGAAGCCCGTCGCCTTGGAGGCCAGCGCCGACGAGCGCGACACGCGCGGGTTCATCTCGATGACGATGATGCGCCCCGTCGCCGGATCCACGGCGAACTGGATGTTGCATCCGCCGGTGTCCACTCCCACGGCGCGGATGATGTCGATGCCGATGTCGCGGAGCTTCTGGTACTCGCGGTCGGTGAGGGTGAGCGCCGGGGCGACCGTGATCGAGTCGCCGGTGTGCACGCCGACGGGGTCGACGTTCTCGATCGAGCAGACGACGACCGTGTTGTCGGACGTGTCGCGCATGAGCTCGAGCTCGTACTCCTTCCAGCCGAGGATCGACTCCTCGAGGAGCACCTCGGTCGTCGGGGAGTCGCGCAGGCCCGCCCCGCCGATGCGGCGCAGGTCCTCCTCGTCGTAGGCGAAGCCCGACCCGAGCCCGCCCATCGTGAACGACGGGCGCACGACCAGCGGGTAGCCGAGTTCGGCGGCGCCGGCGAGGAGGTCGTCCATCGTGTGGCAGATGACGCTGCGGGCGACGTCCGCCCCAGCATCCAGCACCAACTGCTTGAAGATCTGGCGGTCCTCGCCCTTGCGGATGGCGTCGACCTTCGCGCCGATCAGCTCCACGTTGTACTTCTCGAGGATCCCCTGCTCGTGGAGCGCCATGGCGGCGTTCAGCGCCGTCTGGCCGCCGAGGGTCGGCAGGATCGCGTCCGGCTTCTCCTTGGCGATGATCGTCTCGATGACCTCGGGCGTGATCGGCTCGATGTACGTCGCGTCGGCGAAGTCGGGGTCGGTCATGATCGTGGCCGGGTTGGAGTTCACCAGGATGACGCGCACGCCCTCCTCGCGCAGCACGCGGCAGGCCTGAGTGCCGGAGTAGTCGAACTCACAGGCCTGGCCGATGACGATCGGGCCGGAGCCGATGACGAGGACGGAGCGGATATCGTCGCGCTTGGGCATCAGTTCTTGTTCTCCAGGGAGGTGCGCACCAGGTCGGCGAAGCGGTCGAAGAGGTAGTTGGCATCGTGCGGGCCGGCGGCGGCCTCGGGGTGGTACTGCACCGAGAAGGCCGGGATGTCGAGGGCGCGCAGGCCCTCCACGACGTTGTCGTTGAGCCCGATGTGGCTCACCTCGACCCGGCCGTAGCCGTTCGGCGAGTCCACCTCGCCCTCGAGGGGCGCGTCGACGGCGAAGCCGTGATTGTGCGCGGTGATCTCCACGCGGCCGGTCTGCTTGTCGAGCACGGGCTGGTTGATGCCGCGGTGGCCGAAGGGCAGCTTGTACGTGCCGAACCCGAGGGCGCGGCCGAGCAGCTGGTTGCCGAAGCAGATCCCGAAGAACGGCAGGCCCCGATCGAGCACGCCGCGCAGCAGTGTGACGTGGTCGTCGGATGCCGCGGGGTCGCCGGGTCCGTTGGAGTAGAACACGGCGACCGGGTCGATCGCGAGGACCTCCTCGATCGTCACGCTCTGCGGCAGCACGTGCACGTCGAAGCCGCGGTCGGCGAGGTTCTCGATCGTCGCCTGCTTGACGCCGAGATCGAGCACGGCCAGGTTGCCGAGGCGCCCGCCGCGGGCGGGCGTCACCTCGGCGGTGGCGACGGAGACCGCGGCCGACAGGTTCTGCCCGGCCATCTGCGGGGCTTCGCGCACCTGACGCAGCTGCTCCTCGGCATCCAGCGTCGCGGCCTCGCCGGAGAACACTCCCCCGCGCATCGAGCCAGCCGAGCGCAGCACGCGCGTGATGGCGCGCGTGTCGATCCCGGAGATGCCGACGATGCCGTCGCGCGTCAGGGCGTCGTCGAGCGACTCCTCGGAGCGCCAGTTCGACACGACGCGCGAGGGATCGCGGACGATGTAGCCGGCGACCCAGATGCGGCGCGACTCGACGTCTTCGCTGTTCATTCCGGTGTTGCCGATGTGCGGCGCGGTCTGCAGGACGATCTGCCCGGCGTACGACGGATCGGTGAGGGTCTCCTGGTAGCCGGTCATGCCGGTCGCGAAGACGACCTCGCCGAGCGTCGTGCCGCGCGCACCGTACGCGCGGCCGGGGTGGCGGGAGCCGTCTTCGAGGACGAGGACGGCCCGGTCGGTCGTGAAGGAGGTCATGCGTCGGTTCCCGTCGGGGTGGTGGCAGTCGAGGCGGGCAGGATCGCGGCGATCGCCGCCGCGAGCGCGCGGGCGGAGCCGTCCTGCGGGCGGAGGTAGCTGTCGACGAGCGTGTCGCCGGCGCGCCAGGTCAGGCGGACCAGGCCGCCACGCTCGACGACGCGGTCGATCGCGACGGTCGCGAGGTCCACGTCGGCGATGCGTGCGGTCTCGAGGAACAGCCGGGGCTGGCCGGTGAGGTCCAAGGCGACACCGCGGTCGGTGATGGTGACGTCGACACGGGAGCGGAAGCCGAGGCCCCGGATCGCGAGCCGCTCGAGCGGCTCGCCGTGGCGGGTCGTCGCCACGTACAGCCCGGACACCCGTTCGCGCTCCACCGCTGCGGCGGGCGCTTCGCCGAAGGGGGCGGCGAGGCCGGCGTCACGGCGGGTGCGTCGTCGCCAAGCGATGACGCCGATCGTGAGCAGCGCGATCGCGACGGCGATCATGACGAGCAGGGCGCCTTCGCGGCTCATGCGCGCACCTCCGTGCCGACCGGGGCGCCCATCGTCGCGGCCACGACGCCGTCCTCGACGGTCGCCGCTCCCCGGAAGAGCGTCCAGCGCACCTCGCCCGGGAGGTCGCGCCCGAGATACGGCGAGTTCACGCTGCGACCGTGGAGGTCGCCGCGCGCGAAGGTGCGTACCGGGGCGGGGTCGTAGAGGGTGAGGGAAGCCGTCGCGCCCGCCTCGAGCGGCGTGCCGGCACCGCTCAGCCGGCCGATGCGGGCGGGAGCGGCCGACATGACGCGGGCGACGTCGTCCCACGTCAGCATCCCCGTCTCGACCATGGCCTGGTGCACGACGCGCAGGGCAGACTCGAGCCCGACCATGCCGTTGGCGGCGGCCTGCCACTCGCAGGACTTGCTCTCGTCGGGGTGCGGCGCGTGATCGGTCGCGACGATGTCGATCGTGCCGTCGGCGAGGCCCTCCCGCACCGCCTGCACGTCCTCGTCGCGGCGCAGCGGCGGGTTGACCTTGAAGCGGGCGTCGTAGCCGCGGACGAGCTCTTCGCTCAGCAGCAGATGGTGCGGCGTGACCTCGGCGGTGACGTTGACGCCGCGCTTCTTGGCCCAGCGGATGATGTCGACCGACCCGGCCGTGGACAAGTGGCACACGTGCAGGCGTGAGCCGACATGCTCGGCCAGCAGGACGTCGCGCGCGATGATCGACTCCTCGGCGACGGCGGGCCAGCCGGCGAGCCCCAGCTCGGCCGAGACGGCGCCCTCGTTCATCTGGGCGCCCTCGGTCAGCCGGGGGTCCTGGGCGTGCTGGGCGACGACGCCGTCGAACGCCTTCACGTACTCCAGCGCCCGGCGCATGATGAGCGGGTCGAAGACGCAGAATCCGTCGTCGCTGAAGACGCGGACGCGGGCGCGGGACGAGGCCATCGCGCCGAGCTCGGCGAGACGCTCCCCCTTCTGCCCGACGGTGACGGCGCCGATCGGCTGCACGTGCACGAACCCGGCCGCTTCGCCGAGCGCGAGCTCCTGCTCGACGACGCCAGCGGTGTCGGCGACCGGCGACGTGTTCGGCATGGCGAACACGGTCGTGTAGCCGCCGGCGGCCGCGGCGCGCGACCCGGTGAGGATCGTCTCGGACGCTTCGTAGCCGGGCTCGCGCAGGTGCGTGTGCAGGTCGACGAGGCCGGGCAGGGCGATGAGACCGTCGGCATCCACGATGCGCGCCCCGGCGCGGCTGAGGCCGGTGCCGACCTCGGCGATGCGGCCATCCTCGACGATCAGGTCGGCCGCGTGCCCGCCGTTGAGCTTCGCGCCGCGGATCAGGTAATCGGTCACGGGGCTTCCTCCTCTTCCGCATCCGGTCCCTGGGCCTGTCGAAGGGCGCGCTCTCCCGCCAGCAGCAGGTACAGCGCCGCCATGCGGACCGAGACGCCGTTCGCAACCTGTTCGAGCACGGTCGAGCGCGGGGAATCGGCGGCGTCGGCGGAGATCTCCAGCCCTCGGTTCATGGGACCGGGGTGCATGACAATGCTACCGTCCGGCAGCGCTGCCAGCCGCGCCGCGTCAAGCCCCCAGCGCCGCGAATACTCCCGTTCAGTGGGGAAATACGCGGCTTTCATGCGCTCCAGCTGGATGCGGAGCATCATGATGGCGTCCGGCTCGGCGGCGATCGCCGCGTCGAGGTCGTACTCGATCCGCACCGGCCAGCCGGTGACGTCCTGCGGGATCAGGGTCGGCGGGGCGACGAGCGTCACCTCGGCGCCGAGGGTGCGCAGCAGCCACACGTTGGACCGCGCGACGCGCGAGTGCAGCACGTCGCCGACGATCGTGACGCGGATGCCGCTGAGGTCCCGCCCACGGCTGTCGTCACCGAACCGGCGCTTGCGGATCGTGAACGCGTCCAGCAGCGCCTGCGTCGGGTGCTCGTGCGTCCCGTCGCCGGCGTTGACGACACCGGCGGTGATCCAGCCACTCGATGCGAGGGTGTGCGGGGCGCCGGAGGCGCCGTGGCGGATGACCACGGCATCCGCCCCCATCGCCTGCAGCGTCTGCGCGGTGTCCTGCAGCGACTCCCCCTTGCTGACGGAGGAGCCTTTCGCGGAGAAGTTGATGACGTCGGCAGAGAGGCGCTTGGCGGCCGCCTCGAACGAGATGCGGGTGCGGGTGGAGTCCTCGAAGAAGAGGTTCACGATCGTCTTGCCGCGCAGGGTCGGGAGCTTGCGCACCTCGCGGGACTGGGTGTCGCGCATGTCCTCGGCGACGTCGAGGATGCGGAGGGCATCGTCGCGGGAGAGCGTCTGGGTGTCGAGGAGGTGCCTCATGACTCGATCGTCACCTCTTCGATGCCGTCGACCTCGGCGAGGTGCACGTTGACGCGCTCGCTGCGGGCGCTCGGGAGGTTCTTGCCGACGAAGTCGGGGCGGATGGGCAGCTCGCGGTGACCGCGGTCGACGAGGATCGCCAGGCGCACCGCCGCCGGGCGGCCGATGTCGTTCAGCGCGTCGAGGGCGGCGCGGATCGAGCGTCCGGAGAACAGCACGTCGTCCACGAGCACGACCGTCTTGCCGTCGATCCCGCCGGCGGGGATCTGCGTCGGCTGCGGCGTGCGCGTGGGGTTGCGGTGCAGGTCGTCGCGGTACATCGTGACGTCGAGCGCTCCGACGGGGACGCCGACACCGGCGATGTCGGCGAGCAGCCCGCCGATGCGGTTCGCGAGCGTGACGCCGCGGGTGGGGATGCCGAGGAGGACGAGGTCCTGAGGCCCTTTGTTGGACTCGAGGATCTCGTGGGAGATCCGAGTCAGAGCGCGTGCGATGTCAGCGTCGTGCATCACGGTGCGCGTGGTACCGGTGCTCATCCGCCGCTCCCTTCTCCGCCTCACAGGACGGTGTTAAAGGTTGCTGTGGTTCCGGCATCCACCCTACCGGACCGGTGCGGGTGGCTGGTCTCGATACGCCTCCGCTGGCGCTCCGGCTACTCGACCACCGGTTGAGGGTGCGGGTGGCTGGTCTCGATACGCCTCCGCGCCGGTCGTTGAGCGAGCGAGGTACGAGCGAGACGAAACGTCGCACGCGATCCCGGTCGCGGGCGCGCCCGCGCTCAATGACCGGGGGCGGAGGCGGTCTCGATGATGCGCTCGGCGCGGATCGGGTGTCCGGGCGTGGTGAGGCATGCACCACTCGCGAGGTCCCATTTCCAGTCGTGGAGGGCGCAGGTGAGGACGCCGTCCTCGACCTTTCCGGTCTTGGTGAGGTCGGCGCGCAGGTGCGGGCAGCGGCGTTGCAGCACCCAGCCGTCGATCTCGGCATCTTCGGTCTGATCGGACTGCTCGGCGTACCAGTTCTCGACGTACTCGATGCGGTCGCGGGACAGGCACTTCAGGAACGTCGTCAGGAACTCGTTGAACTTCCCCGAACGACCCACCTCGAACTGCATCGACAGGAAGATCGAGTTCGACCAGTCGATCTCGTGGTCGCGGATGTTCGTCGAGACGAGATCGGCGGGGATCGTGTACCAGTAGATGCAGTCCTCCCCCGCGTACTCGCGCACCTTCGCCTTCGGGAAGTCCACCACCATGTCGAGCTCACCGATGCGGAAGCGCACGTTGCCGCCGACGCCGGTGCGGATCGTGCGCGCGCGGCGCAGCAGCGGCTCCCACCACTCTTTGATCGCGGCGAGCATCTCGTCGGGGGCGATCACCTCCGCGCGCGTCGCGATCTCGGCGATGACCTCGTCCTGACGGCTGTCCCGCTGCTCGGCGAGGTAGTCCCACTTGTCGTCGAACACACGGTCGATCTCGTCCTGCGTGTACAGCGTCTGCGTGACCTCGACCGCGCCGCCGTTCAGCTCCACCTGCGTGCCGGGAACGAACTCGTAGCCCTTCTGCGCGGGCCGGACCTCCCGCATGTGCGTGAGGAACTGGCGCTGATCTGTGAAGATCGAGTCGTTCTGAAGCCCCAGGCCGTTGAAGCGGAACAGGTCCTCGCGCAGGAACATCGGCGGTCCCGCCATGGGGAACACGTGCTCGGCATCCACCTTCTCGATGTAGTACATCGCCCGCTTGTTCTGCGCATCGCGCTTGAGCTGGGCGAAGTGCTGCTTGGAGTCCTGCGGCAAGTCGTAGACCATCGGCCACCAGATGGCCCCCGACACCTGCGTGAAGTACGCGTCGGGCTTGCCGAAGCTCATGAGCTTCTCCAGGTCCAGCGGGTGGGAGTCGTTCTGGTTGAGGATGTTGGCGGTGCCGTCGTCCACGCTGAGCGACGAGTCCCCGATGGGCCCGTCGCTGGGCGCGCGCAGCGGCGTCACCATGATCTTCAGGCCGCCCGGGTACTCCAGCGGGACCCCCGCCTGGGTGTAGACGATGTTGTCGTACCCGAGCGCGCGAATGTCGACCTCGAGATCGTCCGTGGGGTACTCCGGCAGGAGCACGCGGATGTCCTTCGGCACGTAGCGCTCGAGCAGCCGCGGGTCGAAGTGGTCGCGGTGACGGTGCGAGATGTAGAGGAAGTCGGCCTTGCCGAACCTCTCCCAGTCCAGGCCCCGGTTGTCGGGGAAGGGGAACCACGACCCGAAGAAGCTCGGCCCGATCACGGGGTCGCAGAGGATGCTGCCGCCGGTCGTCTCGATGAACATGCCGGCGTGGCCGAGACCCGTGATCCGCATGGAACCTCCTGTGTCGAACAGCTGTCGAGTCTACGCGGCGGTCGCCCCGCGATCCTGGCGCCCCGCTGGGCGCGTGCCGTTCACGGCTCGAGCAGATCGCGGATGTCGGCGGCGGTGAGTGACTGCGCCAGCAGGTCGTCCTCGCCCATCACCGACTGGAACAGCCGCGCCTTGCGCTGCTGCAGGGCGACCACCTTCTCCTCGATCGTGCCGCCGGAGATCAGCCGGTACACGTTCACAGGGCGCGTCTGACCGATGCGGTGGGTGCGGTCGACCGCCTGCGCCTCCGCGGCCGGGTTCCACCACGGATCCATGAGGAAGACGTAGTCGGCTTCGGTGAGCGTGAGGCCGAAACCGCCGGCCTTCAGGCTGATGAGGAACACCGGCACATCGCCGCCCCGGAACCCGGCGACGACGTCGCTGCGGCGCCGGGTAGACCCGTCGAGGTACGCGTACCGGATGCCGTGGGCGTCGAGGTCGGCGCGGACGAGGTCGAGGTACGACGTGAACTGGCTGAACACGAGCGCACGATGGCCTTCGGCGATGAGCTCCCCCAGCTGCTCTCGCAGCGCGTCGAGCTTGGCTGAGCGGATGCCGGGGTCGCCCGCATCCACGAGCGCAGGCGCCAGGGCGAGCCGGCGCAGGAGTGTCAGCGACCGGAACACGATGAAGCGGTTGCGGTCGAGGTCGTCGAGCAGCCCCAGCACCTTGCGGCGCTCCCGCTGCAGGACGGCGTCGTACACGGCGCGGTGCGCCGGGCCGAGCTCGATCGTGAGCACCTGCTCCTGTCGCGGCGGAAGCTCGGGCGCGACGAGCTCCTTCGTGCGCCGCAGGACGAACGGGCGCACCCTGCTGCGCAGGCGTTCCAGCCGGCGCTCCCGGTAGGGGCCGCCCTCTTCGTTCTCGGGCACCTTGCCCTGCTCGATCGGCTTGACATACTCCTCGCGGAACCGGCGCGGCGAGGGGAACAGCCCGGGGCAGGCGAGAGCCAGCAGCGCCCACAGTTCGGTGAGCGAGTTCTCCAGCGGGGTGCCGGTGACCGCGACCACCATGTCGGCGCGTAGCGCCTGGACCGCCCGGTGCACGCGCGTGCGGGGGTTCTTCGCGAACTGTGCTTCGTCGAGCACCACGCAGGCGAAGTCGCCCGCGGCGTAGAGGTCCGCGTCGAGGCGCAGCAGCGTGTAGGAGGTCACGACGACGTCGGCACCCGACCAGGGCGGCTGCCCCGCCTGCGGATCGGCGCCGGCCATGCGTCCCGCCGCAGCCGCCCCCGATGCCTTGCCCGCCGTCTCCTCGACGAGGTTCACCCTCAGCCCCGGCGTGAACCGGGCCGCCTCGGCGCGCCACGTCGCGAGCACCGACGTCGGTGCGACGACGAGGACGGGGCGGCGCTCGCCGCCCTCGCGGAGGTGTGCGATGAGGGCGAGCACCTGCAGCGTCTTGCCGAGGCCCATGTCGTCGGCGAGGATGCCGCCGAGCCGGTGCCGCCACCACAACCCAAGGCGTTCGAAGCCCTCGCGCTGATACGGGCGGAGCTCCGCATGCAGGGCCGCCGGAACCGAGACGGCGACCGGCGCGGCGACTCGGAGACCCTCCGCCGCGGCCCGCCACGCCACCGCGGGCTGGGACTCGTCGGCGAGGTCTTCGAAGTCCTCCCACAGCGGCAGCTGGTAGCGGCTGATCCGCGGGCCCGACTCCCACTCCGGCAGGTCGGCGGCTTCGTCGATGAGCTCGCGCAGGCGGTCGAGGGCAGGGTGCGCGAGGGAGAAGTAGTGGCCGTCGGAGAGCAGCACCTTCTTCTTGCGCAGTGCGAGGGCGCGAAACAGCGGCGTGAACGGGATGCGGTGTCCGCCGATCTCGACGAGGATGCCGAGGTCGAACCAGTCGGCATCCGTCGTCTCCACGGTCTTCACCGTGATGCGGGGGTCGCCGCCGAGCTCGCGGTACACGCGTCGCCGGCCGCTCGTCTCCACGCGCACGCCGTCGAGCTCCTCGAGGGCCGGCAGCACGTGCACGGCGAACTCGGCCGCATCGACGCCGGTGACCGTCGCCGCCGCGGTGACCGCGAGCCCACGATCGGTGAAGACGCGCTCGACGGCCCGGCGCAGCTCGGCTTCGTGGGGATCGTCCGCGCTGGTGTCGAACGCCGCGCGGCCGAGCCCCGGCCGCTGCCAGCGGAGGTCGACGCGGATCGTGTCCTCGGGAAGGAACCGCACCGTCGCGACGAGCGTCGTCTGCTCCGGTGCCGGCAGCGTCACACCCGCGCCGGCGGCCACGACGCCGTCGCGCGCCAGTCGCGGGTAGGCCTGCGCGAAGAAATCGCTGACCTCGGCGGCAGGGACGGGCACCGGGCGCCCCGCGGCGAGCAGGTCGTGCACGGTGTCGCCGAGCGGCGCCGGCGCGAGGGTGAGCGCGATGCCGCCGCTGCGCACCTCGAACCGATAGACGCCGGAGTGCCCGACGGGGCGCACCGTGCCCGGATCGGCGACCTCCTCGCCGATCGCGACGGCGGCGGCGACGCTCAGGCCCCCGGCATCCGCCTTTCCGATCACGACCTCCACGTGGGCGCGGGGGGCGAGGGTGACCGTCTGGTCGCTGGAGACGGCGACGAGCGGGATGCCGAGCGCGTCCGCCGCTGCGAGGTGCGACCACAGCAGGCTCGACTCGACGCTGTCGAGGGTCACCCACTCGGAGTCGTCGCGGTATCCGCCCAGCACGCGGGTGTCGTGGACGATCCCGAAGAGGGTCGTGAACCAGCGGAACTGGTCGCGGCGGTAGCGCAGCGGCGCGCGGCGGAGCGCATCCCAGGACACCTCGGAGCGGATCCACTTGCCGCTGCGGCTGCTGCGCGACAGCGGTCGCACGCCGACCGTGATGTCGTCGGGCTCGGCGGCGTCGAGGGAGCGGGCCGTCGCCGGCAGCACGCGCCGCGGACCCCAGTGCACGGCGTTCGCCCGGGATTCCCGCACGCGCAGTTCCACGCCGAGGGCGAGGGCGACGGTGCCCTCGCCGCGGCCGGCGTCCGCACCGGCACCGAGGATCGTGCGCCAGTGCGCGTCGCGCGGCGGTGCGGCACGAGGACCCGGGGCGGCGGGAGCCATGGGTGCGGCCGACACCGGCGACGCCGGTGGTGCCGGGTCGCGGTGCACGCCGTCGGCGGCGCCGGCATTGCTGCGCACGAGGGTGGCGACGGTGTGCTTGCAGTGCTCTGCCATCGGGCACGAGCAGCGCGCCGTCATGATGCGCGGCCGCGCCCCGCTCGTGTCGAGGCGGATGCTGCACCGGTACAGCTCGCTGCGGCTGCCGGCCACGATGCCGCTGAGGGTGCTGTCGTCGGGATCCCACGTCACGCGGCGCACGGCGCCGCTGCGCGCGTAGCCGACGCCGCGCTCGTACGCGCCGCCCCACGCGGCACGGCGGATCTCGACATCCGGAACGTGGGGCGCGGTCACCGCTTCATCCTCGCAGGGGCCGCCGACGTGCCGCGAAGACTCCGTCGTGGACGTCGGCGTCGGGCGGGATCAGCTGGAGCGCGCGATGCGCGCCAGCACGCCGTGCACGAACGAACCGGAGTCGTCGGTGGAGAACTCCTTGGCGAGCTCCACGGCCTCGTCGATCGCGACTGCGGCGGGCACCTCGTCGTTGAACAGCAGCTCCCACACCGCCAGGCGGAGGATCGCACGGTCGACCGCCGGCATCCGCTCGAGCTTCCAGTCCTTGGCGTGGGTGACGATCTGCTCGTCGATCTCGTCGCGGTTGTCGATCACACCGTCGACGATCTCGCGGGCGTACAGCCACGAGGTCTCGCGGGCCGGTTCGCTCGCGGCGCGCTTGGCCTCGGCGGCGAGCGTCGAGGCGAGGTCGTCGCCGCGCACGTCGGACTGGTACAGGATGTCGAGCGCGCGCTTGCGCGCCTTCGAACGGGCACTCATCGGCTCAGCCGCCGCCGATCAGTTGACGCGGCCGAGGTAGTCGCCCGTGCGGGTGTCGACCTTGACCTTCGTGCCCGTCTCGAGGAACAGCGGAACCTGGATCTCGTAGCCGGTCTCGACGGTCGCCGGCTTCGTGCCGGCCGACGAGCGGTCGCCCTGCAGGCCCGGCTCGGTGTAGGTGATCTCCAGGACGACGGATGCCGGGAGCTCGATGTACAGCGGGTTGCCGTTGTTGAGCGCGATCTGCACCTGCTGGTTCTCGAGCAGGAAGTTCGCGGCGTCGCCGACGGTCGCCGCGCCGACCGTGATCTGGTCGTAGTCGGCGACGTCCATGAACACGAAGCCTTCGCCGTCGTTGTACAGGTAGGTGAAGTCGCGGCGGTCGACGTTCTCGATGTCGACTTTCGCGCCGGCGTTGAACGTCTTGTCGACGACCTTGCCGGTCATGACGTTCTTCAGCTTCGTGCGAACGAACGCGCCGCCCTTGCCGGGCTTGACGTGCTGGAATTCCACGACGTTCCAGAGCTGGCCGTCGATCGAGAGGACGACGCCGTTGCGGATGTCTGCGGTGGATGCCATGAGTGTGGAGTTCCGTCCCGCCCAGCGGTCGCTGAGCCTTCGAAGCGTGCAGGGCCGACCGGCCCGACGCACGATTCTACGGGATGCCGTGTGTGCGTCGTGCGGTCGGGCGGCGATAGCGCTCCTGATCCGACCGCGGATCAGCGTTCGCCGCGGGGCGGATCAGCCCTCGGCGCGCCCCGCGATGACGTCGATCAGCAGCGAGACGGCGCGCGCGTAGCCGGCGACGCCCTCACCGACGACGTGCACGGCGGCGACGTCGCGTACGTACGAGTGGTGGCGGAACTCCTCGCGGGCGTACACATCGGAGATGTGGACTTCCGCGACGGGGAGCGCCACGCCCGCCAGCGCGTCGCGCAGGACGACGGAGGTGTGCGTCAGTCCGCCCGGATTGATGACGATCCCCGCGCAGGTCGTACGGGCCTCATGGATCGCGTCGATCAGGACGCCCTCGTGATTGCTCTGCACAGCTGTCACGTCGAAGCCGTGCGCGGCGGCGGCATCCGTCACGAGCCGCTCGACGTCGGCGAGCGTCTCGTGGCCGTAGACATCCGGCTCACGGATGCCGAGGAGGTTCAGATTCGGTCCGTTCACGAGCAGGAGGCGGGGCGCGGTCACGCGATCACCCTATCCGCAGAGGGTGTTCAGGGCTCGTCGGTGAACTGCGGGTCGCCCGGCGTGATGCCGAAGAACAGCGGATCCGACGGCGACTCCCGCTTCGGGAAATACCCCTGACCGGGGCGCACGTCGCCGACGATGCGGTCCGCGAGCGCGTGCGGGTCGCCCGGGTTGCACGGCGTGGTGGCGACGACGAGGACGTTGCCGCCCGTCGCGAACGTCACCGTCAGGAGCGAGTAGACCCCCTGCTCACGGACGATCACATCGCGCGATCCCAGCTCGTCGTCGCCGAGATCCATGCCCTCGACCTCGAAGCCCTCGCCCACGAGGTAGTCGACGGCGGCGGTGCGCCGTGCGGGAGCATCTGCCGGGTCGACCTTCGTGGAGCGGGACAGCTCGTACTTCCAGCCGTCGCCGCATCCCGCGCCCGACGGCGTCATGCCGTAGCCGTTGACCTTCCACGCGCCCTCGTCGATCGCGGCCAGCACCCCGTTGGTGGTCTCGCGGTACGCGTAGTAGAGCCGCTCGGCCTGCGCGAACTGCTCTTCCATCGTCGGTTGCTCCACCGTTCCTCCACATCCCGCCAACAGCAGCGTCACGAGCCCGGCCACCGCGACCACGCCCCTCCGACCACGGCTCACGGCAGCACCTCTCCCCTTGCGACGATGGTCGCTATGTTACGGAACGACTCCGAGTCCCGGGACAGGTAGCCGTTGCCCTTCTCCCACCAGCCCCACACCGAGTTGCCGCCGTCGTGTGCCGCGTGGCCGGGGGTCCGGAGCACCTGCTCGGTGCCGCCCGACAGCGAGGGGGCCGTACCGCCGTCGCTCTCGAACTCGATCGCGCCGGGGAGGTCGCCGGGGTTGGTGCCGTGGCCGAACGAGCTGACCTCGCCGTAGCGCGCGATGACATCACCGGGCGCGCGCGAGGCGTAGACCTCCACGCCGGAGTAGTCCATCGGATCATCGCCCGTCCACGTGGCGTGGTATCCGTCCGGCACGCCCGCCGACCCGACGGCGATCAGACGGTCGACGCCGAGGTCGATGTGTGCGCCGCCGACCGCGAGGAAGGCGGTCGTGCTGCCATACGAGTGCCCGATGACCGACGAGGCCACTCGATCGCCGACCTCGTGGTCGAGTCCCCGCAGCGTGTCCCTGAGGCGCGCGGCGCCCTCGGTGGCGCTGCCCATGGTGTGCTCGGTCGCGAGGTTCGGCGAGTCGTAGCCGTACCACGCGATCGACACCGACCGTGTGCCCTCCTCGCCGTAGGCATCGGCGAAGTCATTGAGGTTGCGCGCACTCACGCCCCAACTCTGGAGGTCGTCGAGGCTCGAGAACATCCCTCCGACGAGGGTGCTGACATTCGTCACGCTCGCGAGGGGATCACCCACGATGCGCCCGTCCCGATCGAGGGTCGCGCCCACGCCGTACATGACGGCAGCGGTCGCCTGCGGCTGCTCGAAGGGGTGGAACATCAGGAGCTCGCCGCCGAACTCCGCGCCGAGCTCGCTGCCCAGCTGCCGCAGCTGACCGTCCAGCGGTTCGCCGTACGGCATGCCATTTACCGTCCTCTCGTAGACGGCGCGGTTGGCGTCGAAGCGCACCGGGTACGGCACCCCCTCCAGGTTCCCGATGAAGCCGGGATGCCGCTCGAACAGCTCCTGCTGCTCCTGCGGGCTGAGGCTCGCCCAGATCGCGGCGACCTCGGCGGGCGCATCGGCGTGCGCGAGCGAGGAGATCGCCATCCGGATGCCGGGGTCATCGGTCGTGCCGGACGCCGTGACGAGGGCCGTCAGCGCCGCCCCGTAGGCGTCGTCCCAGCACCGGTACGCCGACTCCCACCGCGACCACAGTTCACCCAGCGCGCCCCGCCGCGCGTCGAGGTCGCCGTCGCCGTCGGCGTCGTCGATCGCCGATGCCGCGCCGGCCACGGCGGCCCAGGTGTCCGCGCCCAGCGCGTCCTGCTGCGCACGGGCGTCGGCGGCGGCATCCTCGGCGACCTGCAGCGTGGCGTGGGCGCTCTCGATCTCGTCGATGAGGTCGTTCGCGATCCGCGCATGGGAGCTCACGGCGTCGACGTAGCCGCGGAGCACGTCGACGATGCGCCCGATCGTGGCCGCGGTGGGCTGCACGCGCTGAGACAGCCGGCCCGCGGCATCCGTGGCCGTGTCGATCGCCCTGCCACGCCCCTCGAGCCCGTGGTGGATGCTGTCCAGGACGACGCACGCATCCGCCGCGTGGTCGACGAGGGTCGCCAGCGCCGCCGCGACACCCTCGATCGCCCCGGAGTCGTAGTCGATGCGCTCCAGCGGATAGCCGCGCTCAGGCGAGGTCAGCGACATCGTCACGGTTCCACCCCCTCCCGAGCGTGGCGTCGAGATCGGCGAACGCATCGAGCACGGTCTGCAACCCGGCGGCGAGCTCGTCGCCGTCTGCGACGTCGCCGCGCACGCGCATGAGCGCCTCGCCGAGGGCGTTCTCCAGCGCCACCCGCAGAAGCGTGCGACCGCAGGGGTTGCCGATGCCGGTGTCACGACGCCACGTGTCCTCGGCGTAGAGGCCGTACTGGCCGATCGAGGCGCCGAGGATGATCTTCGCCTGCTCCAGCGCAGTGCGATCGATCGCGACGTCGTTCTCCACGTCACCGATTCGACCACGGTGCCCCGGTGGCGTCGATGGGCAGAACTGCCCACCGGGTGGTCTACGCGCCGACCTCCTGATAGGCCGCGAACAGCAGCGACTCGTCGGGCGCCTGCAGCACCGTGGGCTTGGCGATGTCGTCGAGCACGATGAAGCGCAGCATCGCACCGCGCGTCTTCTTGTCGCGCTGCATCGTCGCCAGCAGTTGCTGCCAGGCGCCGGCGCGGTAGGAGGTGGGCAGTCCCAGCAGCTCGAGGACGTCGCGGTGGCGCTGCGCCGCGGCATCCGAAAGGCGACCGGCGAGCCGGGACAGTTCGGCGGCGAACACCATCCCCACCGAGATCGCGGCGCCGTGACGCCACTGGTAGCGCTCGGCATGCTCGATCGCGTGGCCGA